>NZ_FNJT01000003.1:0-230500 GCF_900104285.1 Streptococcus sp. NLAE-zl-C503
TAAGTCCCAAAAATCGACTAAAATGAAATTGTTGATATCATTTTAGCGATGAAAACAAGAACCCCAGATGGCCTAAGGCTATCTGGGGTTTTTGGATCTTTGTCAACTGTGGAGAGTGACATCTAACTAAGCATGAGAGAGAGTCAGATTGATTCTCTCTTTTCTAACATTCAAAGTAACGAGAATTATCACTCTAAATTTTTGAAATTTTGAAAATCAAATACTAGACATCTTATATTCTTGCGGATTGCTTTCAACTAATGGCGAAGTTTACCAGAACAAGTCAACGTCTGGCTGTCAGTCTTACAAGGTGTTAAAGTTTCCCTGAAAATTTGAGGATAAAAGGCTTTATTATAGCGCGACTGAGATGTTGGAATATGTGAAATTTATTCAGTATAATTTTGGTATTTTGAAGTAGTGTGACGATAGGGATCTGGCTGTTGAATCTGTCCACAGTGAATCGCTTTTACTTGTTCCTGAACTTTCTCTAAGCCATTTGTAGAAGTAGTCTTTGGTGGGTGATTACTCTTTTTTGCCTCGGCTTTCATGAAAATTTAAATTTTTAAAGATTCTTAATTTTGCTTGAAAATCTAAGGAATTTCTTCAAAAATTCACACAAAACTCTTCAATTTGGGTTTGTGGAAATCGGTTTTTTATGATAGAATATTAAGGAATGTATGTCATTCGATAAACAAATTTAATGAGGTAAAAACATGGAAATCATGACCATTGCGATTGTTGTTTTTGCCGTCATCATTGGTTTAGTCATTGGATATGTCAGCATCTCAGCTAAGATGAAATCATCTCAAGAGGCTGCAGAGTTGATGCTTCTAAATGCTGAACAAGAAGCAACTAATTTACGAGGACAAGCTGAGCGCGAAGCGGATTTATTGCTAAATGAAGCCAAGAGCGAAAGCAAGTCTCTTAAAAAAGAAGCACTATTGGAGGCCAAAGAGGAAGCCAGAAAATACCGTGAAGAAGTGGACGCTGAATTTAAGTCAGAACGTCAGGAGCTCAAGCAAATTGAAAGTCGTTTGACGGAGAGAGCTGCGAGCCTTGACCGCAAAGACGACAATTTGACGAACAAAGAAAAAACACTTGAACAAAAAGAACAAAGTATTTCTGATAGAGCAAAAAACCTTGATGCACGTGAAGAGCAATTAGAGGAAGTCGAAAGACAAAAAGAAGCTGAACTTGAACGTATCGGTTCCCTTTCCCAAGCTGAGGCTCGAGATATTATCTTGGCTCAGACAGAGGAAAACTTGACTAAGGAAATTGCTAGTCGCATTCGTGAGGCTGAGCAAGAAGTGAAGGAACGTTCAGACAAGATTGCTAAAGATATCTTGGTTCAGGCTATGCAGCGTATCGCTGGTGACTATGTAGCAGAGTCAACAAACTCGACAGTTCACCTGCCAGATGATACCATGAAGGGGCGCATTATCGGTCGTGAAGGGCGTAATATTCGTACCTTTGAAAGTTTGACAGGGGTCGATGTGATTATCGACGATACACCGGAAGTGGTAACCTTGTCAGGATTTGATCCAATTCGTCGTGAAATTGCTCGTATGACCATGGAAATGTTGCTCAAGGATGGTCGTATCCACCCAGCTCGTATCGAGGAGTTGGTGGAGAAAAACCGTCAAGAGATTGACAATAAAATCCGTGAATACGGTGAGGCTGCTGCCTATGAGATTGGTGCGCCAAACCTCCATCCAGACTTGATGAAGATCATGGGACGTTTGCAGTTCCGTACTTCTTATGGACAAAATGTCTTGCGTCATTCGATTGAGGTTGCTAAGTTATCTGGTATCATCGCGAGTGAACTTGGTGAAAATGCAGCTCTTGCCCGTCGTGCTGGATTCCTTCACGACATCGGGAAAGCTATTGACCGCGAGGTTGAAGGTAGCCACGTTGAGATTGGTACAGAGTTGGCTCGTAAGTACAAGGAACACCCAGTTGTGGTGAATACTATTGCTAGCCACCACGGCGATGTCGAAGCTGAAAGCGTCATTGCGGTGATCGTTGCTGCAGCAGATGCCTTGAGTGCAGCGCGTCCAGGTGCTCGTAGTGAATCTCTTGAAAGTTATATCAAGCGTCTCCATGATTTGGAAGAAATCGCCAATGGCTTTGAAGGAGTGCAAAATAGCTTTGCCCTTCAAGCAGGACGTGAAATCCGTATCATGGTTAATCCAGGACAAATCAAGGACGACAAAGTCACAATCTTGGCTCACAAAGTTCGTGAGAAAATTGAAAATAATCTCGATTACCCAGGAAATATCAAGGTAACCGTGATCCGCGAACTTCGTGCAGTAGATTATGCTAAATAAATAAGAAAGAGCAGTTGAAAAATTACTGCTTTTTTGTTACACTAGATAGAAAGACTGTAGAAGGATAACTGACGCGATCATCAGTATCCGAGAGAAATTTTACTTTATTTCACAGACTAACTAAAGGAGACATAATGGCAGACCGAGGCTTGCTAATCGTTTTTTCTGGTCCTTCAGGAGTTGGGAAAGGAACGGTTAGAAGAGAGATTTTTGAGAGTTCTGAGAATCAATTTCAATACTCTGTATCGATGACGACGCGTGCGCAACGTCCTGGTGAAGTGGACGGGGTGGACTATTTCTTCCGTACTCGTGAAGAGTTTGAAGAGCTGATCCGTCAAGGTCAGATGTTGGAATATGCAGAATATGTCGGTAACTACTATGGAACTCCTCTGACCTATGTCAATGAAACTCTGGACAAGGGAATCGATGTCTTTCTTGAGATTGAAGTGCAGGGAGCCCTTCAGGTTAAGAAAAAGGTTCCAGATGCTGTCTTTATCTTTCTAACGCCACCAGATTTGGATGAATTGCAAGATCGTTTGGTTGGTCGTGGAACAGATAGCGCTGAAGTGATTGCCCAACGAATCGAAAAAGCCAAGGAAGAAATTGCTCTCATGCGTGAGTACGATTATGCCATTGTCAACGATCAGGTGCCCCTCGCTGCTGAACGTGTCAAGCGTGTGATCGAAGCAGAACACTTCCGTGTGGACCGTGTCATTGGTCACTACCAGGAGATGTTGCCAAAATCTCCAACTACTCGATAAACTATAGGAAACAGGTACAAGCAAATGATGTTAAAACCCTCTATCGATACCTTGCTGGACAAGGTACCATCAAAATATTCACTCGTAATCTTGGAAGCAAAACGTGCCCACGAACTAGAAGCAGGCGCGCCAGCGACTCAAGAGTTTAAGTCTGAAAAATCAACTCTTCGTGCTTTGGAAGAAATCGAGTCAGGAAATGTAACCATTCACCCAGATCCAGAAGGAAAACGTGAAGCGGTTCGTCTCCGTATCGAAGAAGAAAAACGCCGCAAAGAAGAAGAAGAAAAGAAAATCAAAGAGCAAATCGCTAAAGAAAAAGAAGATGGTGAAAAAATTTAAGGTTGGGGGGACTCAATCTTATTTTTTCTATTGCAAGAATTTACTGACAAGAAGGAGGTGAGAAGATGGTTATAGCAAAGATTATCGTGGATGTTCCCCTGATGCAGACAGACCAGCCCTATAGTTATAAGGTCCCAGAGGAATTTGTAGAGATGCTGGAAGTCGGTATGCGGGTCCATGTTCCTTTTGGCAAAGGCAATCGTTTGATTCAAGGAATTGTGCTTGGCTTGGAGTCCCAGTCGGATGAAGAGGTTGCCAATCAGGACTTGAAAGAGATTGCAGAGGTGCTGGATTTTTCCCCGGTTCTCACTCAAGAGCAACTCTGGCTGGCTAAGGAGCTACGCAAGTCCGTCTTTTCTTACAAAATCTCCATCCTAAAAGCCATGTTGCCAGGATTTTTAAACTCCAGTTATGATAAGATCCTCTACCCTCTGGAAGGTCTAAGCCAGGCAGACCGAGAGCGTCTGTTTGGTTCAGAAGATTCGCTTGCCTTTTCTTCTCTAGACCTTGCCAAGCAGGCAGAAATGATGCGCTTGACCAGGAAAGGGCTACTCCGTCTAGAATACCAGGCAATCGATCAAAAAAAGGTTAAGACCCAATCTTGGTATGAGGTTGATGCTACTCAGCTAGAGAAGATTGAGATTTCTGCGCGTGCCAAGAAAAAGGCAGAGCTGAGAGACTATCTGCTAGCTCATCCTGAGAGTGCTCCTCTGGCTAGCTTGTTAGAATCCTACTCACGCGAGCAAGTCAACTTCTTTGTGGAACAAGGTGCTGTGTCCATAATCCAAAAGGAAGTGCAACGCTCAGCTGCTTATTTCGAAGGTATTGAAACAAGTACACCTTTGGAATTGAATCCTGAACAAAGACAGGCGCGTGATGCCGTTGTCAGTGCTATTGGTAGTCAACAGCCTCCATTCCTCCTTCAAGGGATTACAGGAAGTGGGAAAACGGAGGTTTACTTACAGATTATCCAAGGAGCCTTGGACAAGGGTAAGACAGCCATTCTACTGGTACCTGAGATTTCTCTGACGTCACAAATGACGGAGCGGTTCATTGCTCGTTTCGGCGAGAAAGTAGCCATTCTCCACTCAGGTCTGTCCAATGGTGAGAAGTACGACGAATGGCGCAAGGTTGAGCGTGGAGATGCCCAAGTTGTTGTTGGCGCTCGATCAGCTATCTTTGCTCCACTTAAAAGCCTGGGTGTCATGATTATCGATGAGGAACATGAAGCTAGCTACAAACAAGACAGCAATCCCCGTTATCATGCCAGAGAGGTCGCTATTCTACGGGCTCAGTACAATCAAGCAGCCCTAGTCCTTGGTTCGGCGACACCGAGCTTAGAAAGCCGTGCGCGGGCTGGAAAAGGTGTCTATCATCACTTGCGACTAACTCAGCGGGCCAATCCTTTGGCCACAATTCCCGAGGTTCAAGTGATTGACTTTCGTGACTATATCGGGCAGAATGAGACATCAAACTTTACGCCTCCTTTGCTGGAAGCCATTCAAGATCGCCTGGATAAAAAAGAACAGGTAGTCCTCATGCTCAACCGTCGGGGTTATTCTAGCTTTGTTATGTGTCGGGAGTGTGGGACGGTAGATAGCTGCCCCAACTGCGATATTTCTCTGACTCTCCACATGGATACCAAGACCATGAACTGCCATTACTGTGGCTTTTCTAAGGGGATTCCTCATGTCTGTCCCAACTGTCAGAGCCGCAGTATTCGTTACTACGGTACAGGGACTCAGAAAGCCTACGATGAGCTAGCAGAACTCTTTCCTCAGGTCCGCATTTTGCGGATGGATGTGGATACGACTCGCAAGAAAGGCAGTCACCAAGCTCTTCTTGACCAGTTTGGCCGAGGGGAGGCAGATATCTTGCTGGGAACTCAGATGATTGCCAAGGGCTTGGATTTTCCAAATGTGACCCTAGTCGGAGTTCTCAATGCGGATACAGCCCTAAACTTGCCTGATTTCCGTTCTTCTGAGAGAACCTTCCAACTCTTAACCCAGGTGGCAGGCCGTGCAGGTCGTGCAGAAAAGGCTGGGCAGGTCTTGATCCAGTCTTACAATCCTGAGCACTATGCTATTCGTTTTGCAAAAGATCAGGATTATGAAGGTTTTTATGCCTATGAAATGAGTATCAGGCGCCAACTCGGCTATCCGCCTTATTATTTTACGATTGGGATTACCCTCTCTCACAAGAAAGAAGAAGAGGTTGTCAAACGTGCCTATGAAGTTATGGGAATTTTGCGCTCAGGATTATCAGAAACTAGTAAAATCCTTGGACCAACACCAAAACCAATCGCCCGTACCCACAACCTTTATCATTACCAGATTTTGATTAAATACCGTTTAGAAGATGAGCTGGGTCCAACCCTCAATCAGGTTTTGACCTTGACTCAAGAACGTGAAAATAGCGAGCTTCGTCTCAGCATTGACCACGAACCGCAGCAATTTTTATAAGAAGGAGAAGAAATGACAAAACTAATCTTTATGGGGACACCTGATTTTTCAGCGACAGTTTTGAAGGGTTTGTTATCGGACGACCGTTACGAGGTCCTAGCTGTTGTGACCCAGCCAGACCGCGCTGTCGGCCGTAAAAAAGTGATCCAAGAAACCCCAGTCAAGCAGGCCGCCAAAGAAGCGGGTCTCTCTATCTACCAACCTGAAAAATTATCTGGAAGCCCAGAGCTGGAAGCTATTATGAATTTAGGAGCGGATGGGATTGTGACCGCTGCTTTTGGGCAGTTTCTCCCAAGCAAACTTCTTGATAGCATGGACTTTGCGGTCAATGTTCACGCCTCCCTCCTTCCCAAACACCGTGGTGGCGCACCCATTCATTATGCCCTGATTCAAGGGGATGAGGAAGCTGGTGTGACCATTATGGAAATGGTTAAAGAAATGGATGCAGGAGATATGATTTCCCGTCGCAGTATTCCTATCACTGATGATGACAACGTTGGAACCTTGTTTGAGAAATTGGCCATAGTTGGTCGAGATTTGCTTTTGGATACTTTGCCTGCCTATATTGCTGGGGAGATCAAACCTGAACCTCAGGACCCAAGCCAGGTCACTTTCTCGCCAAATATCAAGCCAGAGGAAGAAAAGTTGGACTGGAATAAGACTAACCGTCAACTCTTTAACCAAATCCGAGGGATGAATCCATGGCCTGTTGCCCATACTTTTCTCAAGGGAGACCGCTTTAAGATCTATGAAGCCCTACCTGTAGAAGGTCAGGGAGCTCCAGGCGAGATCCTTTCAATTGGCAAGAAGGAATTGATTGTCGCTACGGCAGAAGGGGCTCTGTCTCTCAAGCAAGTGCAGCCAGCTGGGAAGCCTAAGATGGACATTGCTTCCTTCCTCAATGGAGTGGGACGGACATTGACTGTAGGAGAACGATTTGGTGACTAAAGTAGAAACGGCTAGAAGTCTAGCTCTAGCAGTGCTAGAGGATGTTTTGGTTAACCAAGCATACTCAAATATTGCTTTAAACAAACACCTCAAGGGGAGTCAACTCTCAGCAGCAGACAAGGGTTTGGTGACAGAGATTGTCTACGGAACGGTAGCCCGCAAACTCACCTTAGAATGGTACCTGTCCCACTTTATCCAAGACCGGGATAAGCTAGATAACTGGCTCTATATCCTGCTTCTTCTGAGCGCCTACCAACTTCGGTATCTGGATAAGATTCCTAATCACGCTGTAGTCAATGAAGCGGTAGAGCTAGCCAAAGCCCGTAAAAAAGGCAGTGAAAAATTGGTCAACGCCGTCCTTCGTCGTATTTTGCGAGAAGGTTGGCCAGATATTGACAGCATCAAACGAAAAAATAAACGTGATTCCATTGCCTATTCTCTCCCAGTTTGGCTAGTATCTAAGCTCAAGGAAGAATACGGTGAAGAGCGAGCACAAGCCATCTTTAAAAGTCTCTTGGTGCGCAACAAAGCCAGTATTCGGGTGACTGACTTGAGTCGAAAAGAGGAAATCAAGGCTGTGTTAGAGGCGGCTGATTCCCCTTTGGCGGCCACTGGTCTGGTCAAGGAGCAAGGCTACTTTGCAGGACATGATTTGTTCGCAGAAGGGGCCATTACCATCCAAGACGAGTCCAGTCAACTGGTTGCTCCGACTCTTGATCTACAAGGTGATGAACAGGTCCTGGATGCCTGTGCCGCTCCGGGTGGGAAAACAGCCCATATGGCTTCTTACCTCACATCCGGTAAGGTGACAGCTTTGGACCTTTATGATCACAAGTTGGACTTGATCCAAGAAAACGCCCAGCGTCTGGGTGTGGCAGATCGGGTTCAAACGCAAAAATTGGATGCCAGAAAAGTACATGAGTTTTTTGGGAAGGATTCGTTTGATAAGATTTTAGTAGATGCTCCTTGTTCTGGAATTGGACTTTTACGTCGCAAACCAGATATCAAATACAATAAAGAAACGGCGGATTTCGCAACATTACAGCAAATTCAGCTGGAAATACTAGGTAGTGTTTGTCAAACCTTACGAAAAGGTGGTATAATAACGTATAGTACCTGTACTATCGTCTCAGAGGAAAACTTTCACGTCGTTGAGGCATTTTTAGAAAGTCACCCCGAGTTTGAGCAGGTTAAACTAGAACATGAATGCAAGGATATTTTGAAGGACGGCTGTATCTTAATTACTCCTGAATTGTACGGAAGTGATGGATTCTTTATCAGCCAATTCCGCAAGATATCTGATTAGGAAGGAACTGACACAATGGAAATAGCATTATTAACAGATGTTGGTCAGAAACGAACAAATAACCAAGACTATGTCAATCACTTTGTCAACCGAGCAGGGCGCACTATGATCATCTTGGCTGACGGGATGGGAGGACACCGTGCAGGAAATATCGCTAGTGAGATGGCGGTAACAGACCTGGGTGTGGCTTGGGTTGATACCCAAATCGACACCGTCAATGAGGTCCGTGAATGGTTTGCCCACTATCTGGAACTTGAAAATCAAAAAATTCATCAGATGGGGAAAGACGAAGCCTATAAGGGGATGGGAACAACGCTTGAAGCAGTAGCCATTATTGGAAATCAAGCTATTTATGCCCATATTGGTGATTCTCGTATCGGTTTGATCCGTGGTGAAGATTATCGCCAGCTCACAAGTGATCATTCTTTGGTTAATGCTCTGCTAAAGGCTGGTCAGCTAACTCCAGAGGAGGCAGAAATTCATCCGCAGAAAAATATCATTACCCAATCCATTGGGCAAAAAGATGAAATTCAACCAGATTTTGGCATGGTTAGCCTAGAGTCAGGAGACTACCTCTTGCTCAACAGTGACGGCTTGACCAATATGATCTCAGGAAGCGATATCTACGATATTGTAACGAGTGATATTTCCTTGGCAGACAAGGCGGCAACTTTGATTCGTTTTGCCAACAATGCAGGTGGTTTAGACAATATCACGGTTGCCCTTGTTCACATGAATGAGGAGGAAGTAGAATGATCCAGATCGGCAAGATTTTTGCCGGACGATATCGGATTATCAAACAGATTGGTCGAGGAGGCATGGCGGATGTTTACTTGGCCAAGGATTTGATCCTAGACGGGGAAGAAGTGGCGGTTAAGGTCCTGAGGACTAACTATCAGACAGATCCGATTGCTGTGGCACGTTTTCAACGTGAAGCGAGAGCCATGGCGGATCTGGATCATCCCCATATCGTTCGAATAACAGATATCGGTGAGGAAGACGGTCAGCAGTATCTAGCTATGGAGTATGTGGCAGGGCTTGACCTCAAACGTTATATCAAAGAACACTCCCCTCTCTCAAATGAAGAAGCCGTCCGTATTATGGGACAGATTCTCTTGGCGATGCGTCTGGCGCATACGAGAGGAATTATCCACCGAGATTTGAAACCTCAAAATATCCTATTGACACCAGATGGAACTGCCAAAGTTACAGACTTTGGGATTGCCGTGGCTTTTGCAGAGACCAGTCTGACACAGACCAACTCCATGCTCGGTTCAGTCCACTATCTCTCACCTGAGCAGGCCCGTGGTTCCAAGGCAACTGTGCAGAGTGACATCTATGCTATGGGGATTATTTTCTATGAAATGTTGACTGGACATATCCCTTATGATGGGGATAGTGCAGTGACTATTGCCCTCCAGCATTTCCAAAAACCACTCCCATCTGTTATTGCTGAGAATCCAGCAGTACCACAAGCTTTGGAAAATGTCGTTATCAAGGCAACGGCCAAGAAATTAACAGATCGCTATCAGTCTGTATCAGAAATGTATGTGGACTTGTCAAGTTGTTTGTCTCATAATCGTAGGAGAGAACCAAAGCTAGTCTTTGACGAGGCAAGCAAGGTTGATACTAAGACCCTGCCTAAGGTTCCACAAAGCACTTTAACCTCTATTCCGAAGGCAAATCCACAGCCAGAACGACCTCAATCAAAACAGCAGACTCAGCAGGTGGTAGATGAAGCACCAGTACCAAAACCAGCGAAAAAACGGAAGTTTAAAGCTCGCTATATGATTTTACTGGCCAGTGCCTTGCTAGTTGCAGCCTCTTTGATTTGGATCTTCTCCCGAACTCCAGCGACTATTGCTATTCCAGATGTATCGGGACAGACAGTTGCTGAAGCTAAAGAAACACTGAAGAAAGCTAATTTTGAGGTAGGTGAAGAAAAGTCAGAGGCCAGCGACACAGTAGCCGAAGGTCGCGTCATTCGAACAGATCCAGAAGCTGGAAGCGGTCGAAAAGAAGGAAGCAAAGTAAATCTAATCGTTTCATCAGGTAAGCAATCCTTCCAACTAAGTAACTATGTAGGACGTAAGTCCTCGGATGTTGTCGCAGAGCTCAAAGAGAAAAAGGTTCCAGAAAATCTTATCAAGATCGAGGAAGAGGAATCTAGCGAAAGCGATCCAGGAACAGTCATTAGGCAGACCCCAGCTGCAGGAAGCACTTACGACCTAACAAAGGCAACAAGTATTGTATTGACAGTTGCTAAGAAGGTGACCAGCGTTTCGATGCCAAGTTACATTGGTTCAAGTCTCGAATTTACTAAGAACAATTTGACTCAGATTGTTGGTGTAAAAGAGGCCAATATCGAAGTTGTGGAAGTATCAACTGCTCCTGAAGGAACTACTGCAGGAACAGTTGTTAGTCAGGACCCTAAACCTGGAGAAAAGGTAGATCTCAATAAAACACGTGTTAAGATTTCTATTTATAAACCAAAACCACTTCCTTCTTCATCAAGTTCGTCTCAACACGGAAATTCAGGAACAGACACGACGCCTTCACAGAGTAACAATCAAGGTAGCAACCCTACAACGGATTCTTCAGATGGCAGTAGAACGTCAAGCAATGAACGAAATTAACCTAATCTTTGTCATGAAATCATGACAAAGATTTTTTTTCATGAACTTTTGTGATAGAATAAAGGGAGTAGAAAATAGGAGTAGAAAATGGACGAATCAAAAGAGTTAAATGCTGTCATTGATGTGATTATGCTAGCTGGAACCATTCTCTTGAAAAGTGGTTCGGAGATTCATCGGGTTGAGGACACCATGATTCGCATTGCCCATTCACAGGGAATAGTGGATTGCAATGTTCTTGCCATGCCCGCAGCTATTTTCTTTTCGATTGAAAACACCAATATTTCTCGGATGAAACGGGTGACGTCATCCTCCTATAACATCGAAAAAGTCTGTGATGTCAACCAAGTATCACGAGAACTTGTGGGTGGCCAGATTGATCTTTCTACAGCTTTTAAAAAGCTGAAGGAAATCAGAAATCAAGCTCTTCCTTATAGCAAGCTCCAAGTGACTGTAGCAGCAACCCTCAGCGCCCCTTTCTTCTCGATTATGTTTGGCGGCAATGTCTATGATGCTTTTGGAGCAGGCGTTGCGACCTTGTTTGGTTTTGCTTTCTCTCTCTATGTCGAGAAGTTTATCCGAATTCCTTTTGTAACAGCTTTTGCGGGTGCCTTTGTTTTTGGCTTGATTGCCCAGTTCTGGGCTCGCTATACTGGATTTCCTTCGACGGCAGACCTGATCATAGCAGGAGCCGTCATGCCCTTTGTTCCAGGGATTGCTCTGACCAATGCGGTTCGGGATATCATGACCAACCATATCAACTCTGGTATGAGCAAGATGTTTGAATCCCTGCTCATTACCCTCGCTTTAGGGGCCGGCACCTCTGTCGCCCTGGTTTTGATGACATAAGATGACTCTAACAAGTATTTTACTCCAAGCAGTGGCGAGTTTGCTCGCCATTATCAACTTTCTAATCGTACTGAATGTCCAACGCTCCATGCTTCTGCCTGGTGGGGTTTTGGGAATGGGCGTTTGGCTCCTCTATCTCGTGCTCAAAGAACCAACCAATGTCATAGTTGCGACCTTTATCGCGGCGGTGGTAGGCTCTTGTATCAGTCAGATTTTAAGTATTGTCTATAAGACACCAGCAGTGGTTTTTGTCTTGGCTATTCTTGCCCCCTTGGTGCCAGGTTATCTATCCTATCGAACGACAGCGTTCTTTGTGACAGGCGATTACAGTCATGCCCTTGCCAGCGCGACTTTGGTGGTTATGTTAGCCCTTGTTATTTCTATTGGAATGGCAAGTGGAACGGTAATTTTAAAGCTTTATTACTACATCCGAAAACAGCGAGGAATATCTTCCTAATGCAGTCAAAGCAAAGACTTGATTTGTTGAATCAAGTCTTTTTTCTCTCTTTTGTCCCTATTTGTGATAAAATAGAATGAAACGATTTTTTACAATGAATGAAAAAACAGAGGTAAATATGACAATCGGTATTGATAAGATTGGTTTTGCGACCAGTCAATATGTCTTGAAATTACAAGACTTAGCAGAAGCGAGGGGAGTTGATCCCGAAAAATTTAGCAAGGGACTCTTGTTAAATGAAATTAGTATTGCGCCACTGACTGAGGACATTGTTACCTTGGCAGCTAGTGCAAGCAACTCCATTTTAACAGACAAAGAAAAAGAAGAAATCAATATGGTCATCGTGGCGACCGAGTCAGGGATTGACCAGAGTAAGGCAGCGGCAGTCTTTGTTCATGGCCTATTAGGCATTCAGCCTTTTGCCCGTAGCTTTGAAATCAAAGAAGCCTGCTATGGAGCAACAGCTGCCCTTCATTATGCTAAATTGCATGTGGAAAATTCTCCAGAGTCTAAGGTTTTGGTCATTGCCAGTGATATTGCCAAGTATGGTGTGGGAACTCCAGGTGAACCAACTCAGGGTGCTGGAAGTGTAGCGATGTTGATCACCCAAAATCCGCGCATCATGGCCTTTAACAATGATAATGTTGCTCAAACACGCGACATCATGGATTTCTGGCGTCCGAACTATTCAAGCACTCCTTATGTAAATGGCATGTACTCGACCCAACAGTATCTTGATTGCCTGACAACGACTTGGGGTGAATACAAGAAACGCTATGATTGGACTATAGATGACTTTGCGGCTATCTGCTTCCACTTGCCTTATCCTAAGTTGGCCCTAAAAGGATTGCGCAAGATGATGGATAAGACTTTATCTCAGGAAAAAAAGGATAGTTTGCAAGAAAATTTTGATAAGTCCATTCTCTACAGTCAGATGATTGGAAATATCTATACAGGTTCCCTCTTTCTCGGGCTTCTCTCTCTTTTGGAAAATGCAGAGACTTTGAAGGCTGGAGATAAAATTGCCCTCTACAGTTACGGAAGTGGAGCGGTTTCAGAGTTCTTTAGTGGTGAATTGGTCGAAGGCTATGAGGCTTACCTTGATAAGGATCGCTTGAACAAGCTCAATCAACGTACTGCCCTGTCTGTTGCAGATTATGAAAAAGTCTTCTTCGAAGAATTGCAGTTGGATGAATCTGGTTCAGCCCAATTTGCAGGCTATGAACATCAAGACTATGCCTTGGTTGAAATTCTCAACCACCAACGCCGTTATAGCAAGGTTGAAAAATAATGAAGAAAAGTTGGAATGGATTTTCTAAAAAATCATACCATGAGCGCCTTGAGTTGTTGCGAGCTCAGGCGCTCCTTAGTCCTGAAAAGCAAACGGGTCTGGAGCAGGATGAACAAGTCAGCTTGGCTGTTGCAGACCAGCTGAGTGAGAATGTGGTGGGAACTTTTTCTCTGCCTTATTCTATCATTCCAGAACTTTTGGTGAACGGTCAGGACTACACAGTTCCCTATGTGACAGAAGAACCTTCTGTGGTTGCTGCGGCCAGCTATGCCAGCAAAATCATCAAGCGTGCAGGCGGTTTTACTGCTCAAGTCCATCAGCGTCAGATGATTGGGCAGGTAGCCCTTTATCAAGTTGCTAATTCAGATATAGCGCAAGAGAAGATTGCCAGCAAGAAAGCGGAGCTCTTGGAAATTGCCAATCAAGCCTATCCTTCTATCGTCAAACGTGGTGGCGGGGCACGTGATTTGCATGTAGAGCAGATCAAAGGTGAAACAGACTTTCTCGTTGTTTATCTCCATGTCGATACTCAGGAAGCTATGGGAGCCAATATGCTTAACACCATGCTGGAAGCCTTGAAACCAGTCTTAGAAGAACTCAGTCAAGGACAGAGCCTTATGGGAATTTTGTCCAACTACGCGACCGATTCTCTGGTGACTGCAAGCTGTCGTATCGCCTTTCGCTACTTGAGCCCTCAAAGGGATCAAGGACGAGAAATTGCGGAGAAAATAGCCTTGGCCAGCCAGTTTGCGCAGGCTGATCCTTACCGAGCAGCGACTCACAATAAAGGGATTTTTAATGGTATTGATGCCATTTTAATCGCCACGGGTAATGACTGGCGTGCCATCGAAGCTGGGGCCCATGCCTTTGCCAGTCGAGATGGACGCTATCAAGGTCTTAGTCAATGGACGCTGGACATGGAAAAAGAAGAATTGGTGGGCCAGATGACACTACCCATGCCGGTAGCGACCAAGGGTGGATCTATCGGTCTCAATCCACGTGTAGCCCTCAGCCATGAACTATTGGGAAATCCTTCTGCCAAGGAATTAGCTCAGATTATCGTGTCTATTGGTCTTGCCCAAAACTTTGCGGCCCTTAAAGCCTTGGTAAGTACGGGCATCCAGCAAGGCCACATGAAATTACAGGTCAAATCCCTAGCTCTCCTAGCAGGTGCTAGTGAGTCCGAAGTTGCTCCCCTCGTTGAGCGCCTCATCGCAGATAAAACCTTTAACTTAGAGACAGCCCAGCGCTATTTGGAAAATTTAAGATCATAAAAAACTCAGACGAATCAGTCTGAGTTTTCTTGTGTTTAAATACTTTTTCCGGGTAATAGAGTAACGGGTAAGAAGTAACCAGTTGTCGCAACTTCCTTGCCCTCAATCTTCTGCAAGAGAAGATCAACAGTGAGGTGGGCAATCTCTTTCATAGGTTGCTTAATCGTTGTCAGGTGAGGATAGTAGTTCTCGATAAAGTAAGTCCCATCATAGCCGATGACCTTGAGCTCATCAGGAACAGAGATACCTAGCTCCTGAGCGATTTTGATCACCAGAATAGCTGTTAAATCATCCGAAGCAAAAATCGCATCTGGTTTCTGATGGGTCAAGATATTCTTGATTTCCATTTCTTTTCTGACGGGAGAAAAGTCGCTCGAAACATTGATAATAGGCGCTTTCGGGAGAACAGAGGCAAAGCCAGCGTGGCGGAGTCCAGTTGGTGAATTCGAGTTATCATTTCCTGTAATCATGATGATAGACTGGGCGCCTGTCTTGACGAGAGTTTGGGCTGCGAGGACCCCGCCGCCGTAGTTATCAGAGGAGACGACAGGGATGTCCGGTGATAGATTTCGGTCAAAGGAAATAATCGGTGCCGTCACACGATTGTAGTCCTCGATTCCAAGATTGTGACTTCCAGAAATGATACCATCGACCTGGTTGGCCTCCAGCATTTCAATGTACTCCCGTTCTTTTTCAGAATCGTGCTCACTGTTACAGATGATGGTCTTGTAACCATTCTTAAAGAGTTGGTGTTCCAACTTGTCAATCAACTCCGCATAAAAGACATGACTGATATTTGGAAAAATAAGTCCAATCAACTTAGCCGATTTCCCTTGAAGACTACGAGCCAGATTGTTGGGTTTATAGCCCAATTCTCGCATGGCCTCATTGACTTTTTGAATGGTTTTCTCAGATAGATAACCCTTTTTATTGATGACTCGTGAGACGGTAGTGGGGCTGACGCCTGCAAGTTTTGCGACATCAGTTAGTTTTGCGACCATAATCTAATTCATAGTAAGTTCCAGTTGGATTTCCAGACTTGATGAGGATACCATTTTGGTCCGCATGTGGGAAGACACGACCAGAAAATACTTTTTCTCCTTTATTGATGAAAATTTCAAAGACCGACTTGTCGATGAAGATAGTGGCAGTAGTAGCTTGGTTATCGATAGGGCAAGAACGAGTCGTACCAAATTCTTGGGCGTACTGCTCACCAGCCTGACTACGATCCACTGTCACCTGTCCATTGACAAGGTCAAAGTTGATTGAAAGCCCCTTGCCTTCTTTGTCAGCGAGCAAGACAATCTCGCTTTGGCTATTGGCTTCCAAGTTGAGCTCGAGTTCATAGGTGTTCTTGGTTTGAGTACGATTTGAGAAGACCTCTTCAGAAGAACGAAGTTCTTTGACGGCTGAGACAGGATATTGGTAGAGTTTCCCATCTTTGATAGTGAGTTCTTTGACCAATGAGAAGGTTCCTTGGTGGTCAAAACGGTCAGATGGGTAGGAAACATCTGGTAACCCAAGCCAACTTACTGCTAGTGCACGTCCATCTGGAGCGTTGAAAGCTTGAGTTGCATAGGCTTCAAAACCATAGTCTAGATTTTGCAATGGAGACACATCTACCATTTTGGCATTTTTAGGATCAAAGGAAGCTCCGATTTTGTACATGTTTGGATAAATATTATCATAGTCTAGAACACTCTTATCCAATCCTTGTGGGCAGTAGAGAAGGACAGGTTGCTCCCCTACAAAGACTAGATTTGGACATTCCATCATGTAGGCAGTGCGGTCGTTAGCAAAGTCAAGGTCGCCAACTGTTTGCCAGTTTGTGTAATCATTGTCCACAGCCTTGTAGAGACGGACGAAGCCTTTTTTCTCCAAGTCCTGTCCACCGACGATAGCATAATATTGTCCCTTGAAGTTAAAAATTTGCGGATCGCGGAAGTGGTCAGTAGAGTCTGATGGCTGGTCAATCAAGATCTTGCCAATCTTTGTAATCTTGCCATCCTTATCTAAAAGAGCCCCGATCTGGTAGGGGTGACGGATCCAGTTTTCATCACGGACATTTCCAGTATAAAATAGGAACAACTGATCGCCGAACTGCATGGCAGAACCAGAGTAGGCACCGTGGCTATCTAATGGAGTATCTGGCAAAACTTTGACTCCAGTTTCTGTAAAGTGCACCAAATCATCACTTTCAAGCTGCACCCAAGACTTCAACCCATGGGCTGCACCAAAGGGGAAGTTTTGGTAAAAGAGAATCCATTTGCCATCAAAGTAAGAAAAGCCATTTGGGTCGTTGAGAAGTCCTGCTTTTGGCTCAACATGGTAATGAGTATGCCAGGGAGATTGTGCCATCTTTTCCTTTATATGTTGAATTTCTTCTTGCGTCCAATCTTCATAGGGTCTATAACGACGCTCAGTTGTCCATTCCATTTTATCTTTCCTCCATAAGTTCTATTCTATTATTAATAGTAAACGTTTTCGGAAAAAAAAGCAAGTCTTTTATGTTAAAAAAAAGAAAAAAATGTCAAACGATTGTCACAAAATAAAAGAAGAGAATTTGGTTAATTATCATGAAAATATGAAAAATAAAAGCTTTGAGCCTTCTAATATAAGGATATTTTTATAAGGAAATAGAAGAATACGATCAAAAACTATCATAAATGAGTATAAGGAAGAGAACAAAAATAAAAAATTCTGCAAAACGCTTGACATATTTTAGAAACATGATAAAATAATAGTCGTAGGGCGAATAAAATCGCTTTCAAACAAGAACAAAATTTTTATAAGGAGATTTTTGCTATGGATTATAGTAAAGTTGCTGCCGAGGTCATTGAGGCTGTCGGTAAAGAGAATCTTGTAGCTGCAGCACATTGTGCGACCCGCCTTCGTCTGGTATTAAAAGATGAAACAAAAGTAAACCAAGCAGCTCTAGATAACAATGCTGATGTTAAAGGTACATTTAGCACAAACGGACAATACCAAATTATTATTGGTCCCGGAGACGTTAACTTTGTATATGCAGAAATCATCAAAAAAACAGGTTTGAAAGAAGCTTCCACAGATGACTTAAAAGAGATTGTGAATAGAGACAAAAAATTTAATCCATTGATGGATTTGATTAAGCTTTTGTCAGACATCTTTGTTCCAATCATTCCTGCATTGGTTGCGGGTGGTCTTTTGATGGCATTACGTAACTTCTTGACATCACCAGACTTATTTGGACCTCAATCTATTGAAGACATGTACCCTGCTATCAAAGGGATCTCAGCGATGATTCAATTGATGTCTGCTGCCCCATTTATGTTCTTACCTGTTTTAGTAGGGATTTCAGCGGCTAAACGCTTTGGGGCAAACCAATTTCTTGGTGCGGCTATCGGTATGATTATGACCACACCAGATTTGGGTGGTAAAGAAGCTTTTTGGGATATTTTAGGTTTCCATGTTACACAAACAAACTATGCTTATCAAGTAATCCCTGTCCTGGTAGCTGTCTGGTTGTTGGCAACTTTAGAAAAATTCTTCCACAAAAAATTGCCATCTGCAGTTGACTTCACCTTTACTCCGCTTTTATCAGTTATGATTACAGGATTCCTAACTTTTACAGTTATTGGTCCTGTGATGTTGGTGGTTTCTGATGCGATTACTAATGCTATTGTATGGCTATACAATACTACAGGTGCATTTGGTATGGGGCTCTTTGGTGGAACATATTCATTGATTGTTATGACAGGGCTTCACCAATCATTCCCTGCTATTGAAACACAGTTATTATCGGCATACAATAATAACGGTACTGGATTTGGTGACTACATCTTTGTTGTTGCTTCAATGGCAAACGTTGCGCAAGGTGCAGCCACTCTTGCTATCTACTTCTTGACTAAAAATGCTAAAACTAAAGGCTTGTCAAGTTCTGCGGCTGTCTCTGCTTTCCTTGGTATTACTGAGCCTGCCCTATTTGGGGTAAACTTAAAATACAAATTCCCATTCTTCTGTGCTCTTGCTGGTTCAGCGGTTGGTGCCTTTGTGGCAGGTTTGACCCATGTCATTGCTGTTTCTTTGGGAGCAGCTGGATTTATCGGATTCCTATCTATTAAAGCAGGTTCAATCCCTATGTATGTAGTTGCAGAAGTGATTTCATTTGCCGCAGCCTTTGCCTTGACTTATTTCTATGGTAAAACAAAAGCAGCAGGTGTCTTTGCTGATGAGGCAGCAACAGTAGCAGCTACAAGTGTTGCTGAAACTAAAGTTGAAGAGGCAAACGCCGAAGAAACTGTAACTAACAAAAATGAAACAATCCAAACTCCGATCGTTGGTGATGTTGTTGCTCTTGAGAATGTCAACGACCCAGTCTTTTCAAGTGGTGCAATGGGACAAGGGATCGCTGTAAAACCAAGCCAAGGTGTGGTTTACGCACCAGCTGATGCAGAAGTATCAATCGCCTTTGCTACAGGACATGCTTACGGTTTGAAGACAACTAACGGAGCTGAAATCTTGATTCACGTTGGTATCGATACTGTATCTATGAACGGTGAAGGCTTTGAACAAAAAGTTTCTCAAGGCGACAAGGTCAAAGCTGGTGATGTTCTCGGAACTTTTGACTCAAGCAAAATCGCTGCTGCAGGCCTTGATGACACAACAATGGTTATCGTAACCAACACAGCAGACTACGCTTCTGTGACACCAGTCGCAAGCGGTTCAGTTGTCAAGGGTGACGCTATCATCGAAGTGAAAGCCTAGTCCTTTTCGAAAATCAAATCTAAAAACAAAACGAACAAATATTATGTTTGTTCGTTTTTACTTGGATGGTAAGATTTACAGAGGAAAATCTAAAATATTGAGAAATCTAGCTCTTTAAAATGTGCTATAATAGAGAAAACAAAGATAAGAGGTTTATCATGACAAAATTATATGGAAGCTTAGAAGCGGGCGGTACAAAGTTTGTCTGTGCTGTCGGAGATGAAAACTTTAATGTTGTAGAAAAAACACAATTTCCTACAACAACTCCAATCGAGACCATCGATAAAACCATCGAGTTCTTTTCAAAATTCGATAATCTTGCTGGTCTTGCTGTCGGATCATTTGGTCCGATCGATATCGACAAAAACTCAAAAACCTATGGCTTTATCACAACGACTCCAAAACCTAACTGGGCAAATGTAGACTTGCTTGGTGCCCTTCGTCGTGCCCTAAACGTGCCAATGTACTTCACCACAGACGTAAACAGCTCTGCCTACGGTGAAGTAGTTGCTCGTAACAATGCTGGTGGTCGTATCGAAAACTTGGTCTACTACACTATCGGTACAGGGATCGGTGCAGGTGTCATCCAACGTGGTGAATTTATCGGTGGTGTAGGTCACCCTGAAATGGGTCACTACTATGTAGCCAAACACCCAATGGACGAGGAGAAAGAGTTTAACGGCGTTTGTCCTTTCCACAAGGGCTGTTTGGAAGGCTTTGCGGCTGGACCAAGTCTGGAAGCTCGTACAGGTGTTCGTGGTGAAAACATCGAACTCAACAACCCTGTCTGGGATGTTCAAGCCTACTATATCGCTCAAGCCGCGGTCAACGCGACAGTGACTTTCCGTCCAGATGTGATTGTCTTTGGTGGTGGAGTCATGGCCCAACAACACATGCTGGACCGTGTACGTGAGAAATTCACAGCTCTTCTCAACGGCTATCTACCAGTACCAGACGTGCGTGACTACATCGTGACGCCAGCAGTCGCAGGCAATGGTTCCGCAACACTTGGGAATTTTGTCCTTGCAAAAGAAGTTTCAAAATAAAAAAAGCATCCGTTTGGAAAACCAAACGGATATTTAGATTGAAGACAATGTTTTTTGAGCCTTTCCTTAAGTGATTACGGACGGTAGCGACTTTCTTCGAAATTCCATACCTAAACTTTGAGCCTAAAGTCTCAAAGTTTCCGAACACCTGAAATCATTATATTTCAGGTGTTTCTATCACGGCGGAAAGGCTAGGTAAGTCCTCGCTTTACTCGCGAAAAATAGGCATGATTTCCATACCAAAGTATATTTAGTATCAAGTAATAGGCTGTCTATGTTCAAAAAATCCGCTTGGGAAACCAAACGGATTTTTCTATTCTCAAAACATCTGCCAGAAGAAATCAATAATATAGGTCAAACCATAGGTATAAACCACTAGGGTAAAGGGTTTGGTCAAAACGATAATAATCATATAGCGCTTGAAGGTCATCTTGGTCAATGCTGCCAGCATACAGAGAAAGTCAGCTGGGCTAACTGGCCAGATCATCATAAAGATAAAGAAACGCTCGAAACGATTGCCCTTATCTAACCAACCGATGTATTTGTCATAAGTGCGCTTGCTGACGACGGACTGGACAAAGGCAGCCCCGTAGAGGCGCACGAGATAAAAGATAATGGCACAGCCAATCACGATGCCGATATAGTTATAGATGGTTCCGATGATGTGGCCGTAAATAAAGACCCCAGCCACTGAGGTCAAAGCACCCGGAATGATCGGAACAACGGTTTGTAGGATCTGTAAAAAGATAAAGAGCGGTGGTCCCCATACCCCAGCTTGCTGGATAAAGGCCGATAGGGTTTCCTTGGACTGTAAAACCCCCGCCTGATAGGCCCAAATACAGAAAATCAAGGTACCGACTCCCCCGACGATAGACGAAATATTGATGACTTGCTGTAGAAGGGGAGAAACAGCTTTCATTTGCTTATGCTGTGACATAGGAACTCCTTATAGATAGTATGATACTACTATATCATATTTTGTGGAGAAAAACTATCTGGATTATCTAGCTGGTGAAATAAGTGTGGTAAAATGAGAATAAGAAAATGACGGTATAGAATGAGAGGGTATCATGTTAGGTTTAAACTTTAAAGGAAGCTGGCGCCAATACCAAAAACAGGTCTTGGATCGTTTTCAGGACTATCAAGCAGACGGTCATGTTCATCTAGTGGCTGCTCCAGGGTCTGGAAAGACAACCATTGGTATCGAGCTAATCGCTCGTTTTGGCAACCCAGCCCTCATCTTAGTTCCGACTGTCACCATTCGTGAACAATGGGTAGAGAGGATTCAAACAGCCTTTTTAGAGAACGAACAGAAGATTTCAGACCTCGTTTCCCAAAACTTAAAGGAGATGAGGCCCCTAACGATTGTGACCTATCAGGCCTTTCATAGTGCCATGAACCAATTGCAATCACAAGAAGATGGTGAAGCAGAGGATTTTGTGGGGTTTGATTTGCTTTCAAACCTAAGAGCTCAGAAAGTTGCGACTCTTTGCTTGGATGAATGCCACCATCTGCGCAATGAATGGTGGAAAAGTCTGGAAGCCTTTCGCAAGCAGTATGAACAGTTGCAAGTCATCTCCCTGACAGCCACACCACCATATGACAGCGAGCCAGAACTCTGGGAACGCTATATCCGAATGTGCGGGGAGATCGATCAAGAAATCACGGTACCCGAACTAGTCAAGGAAGACACTCTTTGCCCTCATCAGGATTTTGTCTATGTGTGTTCACCAACAGCTGAAGAGTCGGAACGTCTCAAGCGGTTTGAGGAGACTAAGTGGGACTATATTCATCACCTTATAGTCGATCCTGATTTTCAAACATTTGTAGCAGATTCAAAGGTCCTCAAAGGGGATATTTCATCTGATTTTCTCTTAGAAGATCCCAAGTATTTGTCCGCTATGTTGATTTATATGCATTCTCAGGGATTAACGATTCCTCCCTCTTTGCAAAATTTACTGGGGACTCAGAAGCTTCCACCGTTGACCTCCTACTGGTTGGAGACACTATTGCAGAGCATGCTCTATCAGACACCAGATTGGTATGAGGATCTAGATGGATATAGGAAAAAGTTAGAGGCTGACTTGAAGGCGCGCGGGTTGGTGGAAAAACGTCAGGTTTATCTGGTTAAGTCTAAGGCTTCTGATCAGCTTTTAACTCAATCTCTGGGGAAATTGTCTGCCATCGCCGATATCTTCTGGACAGAGTATGAAAGTCTAGGTCAGGAACTGAGACAGTTAGTACTAGCCGACTATATTCGCAAGGATTTTGCTACTTATCTGGGAGATGATCAGGCGACCATTTCTCAGTTGGGGGTTCTCCCTTATTTTGAAAGCATTCGCCGAAAAGCTCAGGAGCAAGAGATACCTGTGTCTTTGGCTGTCTTGTCAGGTAGTGTCGTTATTTTGCCTACTGATGTGGCATCAGAGTTGAAGGAGTTCTTGCCTCAGGTTCGTCTCAGTTTTTCGTCTATTGGTCACTTGGATCAAAAGCATTATGTGCAAGTCGTTTTTCCGAGCTCAGCTAAGGGAATCGTGGCAGCGGTGACGGAGCTTTTTCAACGAGGGCGGATTCAAGTCCTAGTCGGAACTAAATCTCTCCTTGGAGAGGGGTGGGATGCTCCTTGTGTCAACTCCCTAATCCTAGGAAGCTTTGTGGGGAGCTTTATGCTGAGTAACCAGATGCGCGGGCGTGCCATTCGTATCTGGCCGGGACATCCAGAAAAGACCAGCAACATCTGGCATCTGGTAGCCGTTCAAGCGCAAGCACTCATCACTCTTCCTGGTGAGGAGCCTAGACCAGAGAGCAATCAGGATCTGCAGACCTTGTCGCGACGGATGGAGCATTTTCTTGGCTTGGCCTATAATTGGGAGAGTATTGAGACCGGTTTGGATCGTTTGGATTTTCCCAAGCCCCCTTTTAAGAAAAAGCAAATCAGCGAGTATAATGAGCGAGTTAAGAGTCTCTCCAAGGATCGAGCAGGCTTGAGACAAAAATGGCAAGATGCTCTCGTCGTAGCGGAACAATTTGAGATAGTTACAGAAGTCGCAACCCAAAAAAAGAAGATCCCAGTCATACTATTGCTTGATGCATTAAAATGGGTTCGCATGTCATTGCTCTTGTTAGCAGTGGATTTGTTGGTCTTGCTATTTAGAATGAGACTGATCGGTGTTTGGTGGCTTACGGCAGCCTGTTTCCTCTTTTTTGCCTTTGTATCTTGGCGCTACCTCTGCTATAAGAGTCCCTATAAACGATTGCAGTCTCTGGGTGAGCAGATCCGAAAGGCTCTGCTAGATTTGGGACACCTAACGGACGATCAATCCCGTGTTCGGGTAGAGGAGGACAAGGAGAATTATATGATTTTTGCCTATCTCAAGGGAGGAAGCATGAGAGACAAGGAGTTGTTTGCTCAGACTGTGGGAGAGTTCTTTGCTCCAGTGGACAACCAGCGCTATCTCTTGAAGGCGGAGAAAGTCCGAGAAGGCCAGTCACCTTACTATGCCGTTCCTAGTCTTTTTGACAAGCGCAAGGAAGAAGCACAGAAATTCCTTGACTTTCTGACGCCAACTATCGGACGTTATCACCTGATCTACACACGGACAGAGGCTGGACGGAAAATCCTTCTTGAAGCTCGTATCCAAGCTCTCTCTAACAAAAACGACCGTATCTTGACTAAGAAGAAGGTTAAAAGCCGGTTGGAGTAGGGGAGGTAGCTATTCGAAGTTTCGAAGACATAGACCTCCTAAAGTTTAGATGTATTCTAATCTTCGAATGATAAGAAATACATAAATTTATGAGTATTCTAAGCTTCGAATAGCCGTCTTTCCTAAAGTTTATATGTGTTCTAAAGCTAGAAAAGTTAAAATCTAAAAATAATAAGAGTCTCTATCTGACAGATGGGATGTGTGTCCAGTCAGATAGGGATTTTCTGTTTCTGAAATGATTG
Organism: Streptococcus sp. NLAE-zl-C503; assembly: GCF_900104285.1. Lineage (NCBI taxonomy): Bacteria > Bacillati > Bacillota > Bacilli > Lactobacillales > Streptococcaceae > Streptococcus > Streptococcus sp. NLAE-zl-C503. Next base: position 24,383 of record NZ_FNJT01000003.1, read on the forward strand.
ATTTATCCTGTAAAAGTAAGAAATATACTGAAAAAGTGCTGTTGGGATGATAAAGTAGACAGTTGAGCGGAAGTGGGACAAATCTTTTAAAGTAACTGTTAGAATGGATTTGTCAACTTAAAGAAAGAATTCCTTATTTAATGGAAATAGAAAGGTTATCAATATGATAAAAACATTTACCATCCGCCCGCTAAGCTACACCAATTTTACCAACCGTGAGTTTGAAAGTCTCATGGTAGATACGGGTCAACTACTAGAAGTCTTTGCCAAGACACATAAGGACGAGCCTATGTATGGCAGGCATCTCGATTCCTTCAAGAGCAAGCTAGCAGACTTTCAAGGCCAACTAGCTATTGTAGAAAAGAAAGAGGCGACGAACCTGACCGAAGTCGATCGCAATCGTGATAGTGCCCTAGTCGGTCTCTTTACTCTTCATCGAGGATTTGCTAAGATCAAGGAGACCAAACTCAAAGAAGCCCATGAGACCTTGAAACCAGTCTTTGCAAAGTACAAGGATATCACCAAGCATAGCAATGATGTGGAAACGGCAGAAATCAAGAGTCTGCTCAAAACTCTAAGCGAAGAACCCTACCAGACAGCAGTGACCAGTCTAGGACTGACACCTATGCTGACGGCAGTGATCAGTGCGCAGGAAGACTATGATCAGGTGGAAAGTCAGGCGCGTGCGCATAAGTCTGCCAAGGAAGTTGGCAAGACCAGACAAGTCCGTACCGAATTAACTAGTATCTACGACCTCTTTATGCGCTATACCGCAGCCAGTGCAGAAGCCTATCCTGAAAAGGAACACCTAACCAAACTCCTTAAAGACCTCAATACAATCCGAGATAGTAAACGACGATTGACCAGTTCAGGTAAGAAGGATAAGAAAGTTAAAGTAGAAGAAGCTACACCAGTAGCAGGATAAATACAACCCCTTAGGAATTAATTTCTAAGGGGTTATTTTGTATATAAAAGCTTTATATACTCAGTAAGAATTGATATAATGGTATTAGTTTAAACATATAGTAATTATTGGGAGAGATAAATTAATGGAAAGAGAATATAAATTTCGATCACTTACTTCAAATAAAGATGTTGAAATAAAGCAAGTAACACTAGAAGCACTTCAGTTTGCGATTGACAAAAAATCGGAAGTAACCAACGTAGCTATTACTGGGAATTATGGAGCGGGGAAAAGTAGCATTGTTGAGAGCTTTGAGAGGAGATGTACAGATAAAACATTCCTCTATATATCTTTAGGGCAGTATGATGAAACAATAGGTAGTGAAAAAAATGGGCTCAATAATCGTCAAATCAATACCATAGAAGGCAAAATAATCAATCAATTACTTCATCAAATTAATCCTAATCAAATAAGAAAATCAATTTTTAAAACTCTTGATGCAGAATCGCAGATTAAACCTTTTAATATCTCTATCTATTTAGGTTTAGTAATATTATTATCCTTGTACTTGCTAAATATTTCTTCATGGAATGGCTTAATTCATAACTTTTCTTGGTTATCTTGGGCTACGAAACCTATCAGTTTCCTTCTTGTACTAGTAATTTTATTTGTTTTAATTGTATATGGAATTTATTATTTACTGAAGCTACAAAAAGATTTTGGTTTTATCAAAAAATTATCCTTAAAAGCAGAAAAAATTGAAACTGATATCGAAATTTTTTCAAATGATAATTCTAAAGTATCCTATTTTGATCGATACTTAGATGATGTCCTTTATTTATTCAAGCAATCAGGAGCAAATGTCATAGTATTTGAAGATATTGAACGTTTTAATGATTCTAGAATTTTTGAAAAATTGAAGGAACTAAATATAATTATTAATAGAAATCGAAAGGCAAATCACAAACGTAAACTGGTATTTTTCTATCTTGTAAAAGATGATTTATTTGAATCACAAGAGAGAACGAAGTTTTTTGATTTTATTATTCCTATAGTTCCTGTTGTAACAGCCTCAAATTCCAATGAAAAGCTAAAAGAATTGCTCACAGAAATGTGCGAATATGGTAGTTTAGACAAGACGTTTTTATTTAATATTTCTTTATATCTTGACGATATGAGATTAATCAATAATATTTGTAATGAGTATCTGACTTATAAAGAAACATTAAGTAAGTTACCGTTAGAGCGTGAGAAAATTTTTTCAATGGTAGTCTACAAGAATATTTTCCCTAAAGATTTTTCACTTTTGCAAAGAAATCAAGGATATTTATATGAATTGTTGAACTCAAAAGAAATAACATTAAAAAATCGTAGGGAGGAATTATATAGTAAGATAAAAGAATTGGAGAAAAAGATAGAGAAGGCAGAGGAAGAACAATTAAACGATGAGCTTGAATTATATGGAACTATTTTGAAAGTACCGCTCGGTAGAAAAGTAATTAAAGTAAATGGTAAATCTGAATCAGATTTTTCATCACGTTCGGATTATATAAAAGAGTTACTGGCAGATGACAGTGAAATTATTACCTTTCAAGATTATTGGGATGCAGATAATAATCAATCTAAACGAACTGAGGATATTGATTCTGTATTTCCAGATAAAAATACTCCAGAATTCCAAGAACGTTTAGAAAATATTAGGAATAAGAAGCTCATAGAAAAATTGGAAAAAGAAATTAAGAAAATGAACGATGAGCTTGGGAAACTAGATAGTTATAGATTATCAGATGTTTATCAATATGGTACAGATATTGATGATTTTAAAAGTGATTTTACAGAAGAAATAAGAAAGAATCCTCAATCCTCAATAATTTCTTTCCTAATTAGAAATGCTTATATTGATGAGAGCTATCAAGATTATTTGAATCATTTCTATGAAAATACTATAACGGTAGAAGAAAAAGAATATCTAAGAAATGTTGTTTCTGGACGTGATGGTAATTATGATATTTCTTTAACCAATACAAATGAAATAGTTAATCGCTTGACTATTAAAGATTATAGATATAGTTATGTGCTAAATTATAATTTATTTGACTATTTACTAAATTCCAAAAAAGAAAATGATAATGAGTGTTTAGCTCAAATATTTAAACAAGAGAATGTTTTGGATTTCTTGATTAACTTTTATAATACATTAGATAGAGCTATATCAGGTCAAGGTGTAATTTATAAAAAAGAGACCATTAAATTATTTCTTAAGAAATGGTTGGAGCACAATGTTAGTCTTTTTAACGAGTATTTAGAAATTAAAAATGGAGGATATGCTGCTCCAAATAAAAATAGTCTAATACTATCATTGATGAATTTAGTTGATTTGAGTGACATTCCTGAAAAAACAAAAGTATTGATTTCAGGATATATAAATGATAATCAAGAGCTTCTTTCTCCAAATATGAGTTATGAAATTCAGCAGTTTACTAAAAATTTATCAAATATTGATATAAAGTTTAAGGAATATTTTTATCGAGATGATATCTATGATAAGAGAATACTGGATTATACTTATCAGAATAATTTATATTTGATTTCTGAGAATAATTTGAAATTTTTTATAAAATGGAACTTGGGAAAAAGATATACTAATTATGAATATACTCACAAGAATTTTGAACTTATTAATAAAAATATTGAGTTGAAATCACTGTTGGACTACTGTTTAGATTCGGAAGATAATTTGTTACAATACACCAATGTTTATATAAAAATATCAAACGGGAAAATGGACGATGATTCTTCTTATATTGAACACTTGCTTAAACATGATATTTTATTTAGAGATGAGGGTTACGAAGTTGGGGAGGTAACACCTGCCGAAAGTATATTCAATAGTATTCCAGACTTCTCCATTAAATACACCATAGAGAAGTTTGAAGGATTATCTAATGATATAGAACTGATAAAAAATCTTGTACTGCTTAAAAAAGGGCAAGTTAATTCTGAGATTGTTTGTTCCTACTTTTCTTTATTTGGGAATATTGCTGAATATCTGGTTCCTTTTATTAATCAAGATCCCAATTTTGTATTGAACCGAGAGATTTTTGTACAACTTGATGAGGAAGTACAGGAAGATTTTTTTGTTCAAGTTGTATCTGCAGATAATTTAGCATTAACTATCTATAAATCGATGCTTGTAGCAATGCAACGGCATTACGAAGACTTTGATGTAACGGGGCTTTCAGATGATAGATTGGAAGTTTTGATAGATTTGGAGGTTATAAAATTTAATGCTAATAAACTTAAGTTCATCAGAGAAAAATATCCATCAATGAAAAATTATTTCATTTCAAGGAATATTGAAAAGTATCTTGAGATTGAAGAAGACGTTCATGATGAAACGGAACTCAATGATTTGTTGCAATATGAGGAAATAGATGATTCCTATAAGCTACAAATAATAGATATTCTGGATCATGTAAGCTTGAAAAATAAGCAATTTTCTCTTAAACTTGTTGCTCATATCCTTGATTCTAAATTTGATATGGATGATTTAAGTTATATAATTAGTTCCAATTATTATGACAATGCAGATGAATCTATCAAAATTAAGATAAGACAGTTAGCTAAAGAAAACTGGGATGACTTGATTAGATTAGATAGTGAAGAAATTAGTATTCAGTTATGCAGAGAGTTATTGGCTATGGACGATATTGAGACTTTAGAACGTAAAAGTCTGCTAAAGGATAATTTACTATCTAATCCAGAAATGTCAACACATAGGTTAACTTTGTTAGGGGAATATCTAAATCTATTTGAACTGTGGGAGATAATGGATTTTTTAGGTGATTCTGATGTATATAAAGAATGGGAAAAAGCTTTTGAAAAATTAAATAGGAACGAAAAAGGAAACAATGATGTCATAGTTAAGAAAAGTAATTTCAACGAAAAAATGAGAAATTATCTTTTATCTAAGGGCTTGATTAGCAGTTCGTCCATACAACCTCTAGGAATTCGGTTGAATGGTTTTAGAGAAGATGAGATTAGGTACTGGTGAGGAGGAAGAAGTCAAGCCGCTGACGGACATTGTCAGCAAGATTAATAAGACCAATGATGAGATTGAAAAGCAAACAGCTTCCCTACTCGAAATGCTGAGCCAACTCCACGGAACCACACCAGAAGCCGATGCAGAGCTCAAAGAGTTTTTGAAAAACTTTAAAGGGTGATGAGAGTAATTTATTCGCTCATATTCCGCTCATAATTCGCTCATTTTTAAGATTTAACTTTGTTTCCATATTTCCTGGAAACTGATAGAAAACAAAGAGAAACATGGAACAAACTAACAAAAAATCCCAATGCCAACAACTCTGGGCTAGAAACAAATACCTCGTTTTGAGCCATTCCAGCAATATTTACAATGAGATTCGCCAGTATCTCAAGAATGAACAGGTGGAGGTCAGTCATGTACAAGAACTGATTGACCGTGCCTGTCAAATCCCTGAGCATAGAGGTCAGGTTTGCAATGCCTTTCAGCATATTTGGGGCTATTTCAAAAAGAAAGCGACAGATGCTGAGCGAAAGGACTATATGCTCTTGCTGGATCGCTATCGCTTTGGTCAAGCTTCCAAGGAAGACTTGATTTCTAAGACTCGAGACTTGCTGGAACGCTATCCAAATACCTACTTGCAACATTCGACTTTACTGAAAGGAGACTTCCATGAGACTTTGGCATGAGGCTTTGATTTCACAACTTCCTCGTCCTCAACTTTTGGGGCAACATCGAGAATGCTGCGCCCTGCGCGGCAATGGCTGGGGCAGAAAGCATGCGACGGTGGACTATGTCTTTACTCACTCGCCCTATCGTCTCTATGCCTATCATCGCTTGATCATGGAGGAGATGGCTGACCGTGGCTATAAGGTCAGTCCAGAATGGTTGGACAAGAACTACCGTGGCAAGATCTGCCCTCCTTATCAAGACTTGTTTGAGGAAAAGCTGAATAGCCCCATCTATAGCGAACATGACGACACCTACTATGAGGACTGTCTGGCTAATCTCCGAGAGAAGGGTATCAACCTATAGTCTTTTCTAATAACAAGCCATAGTCACTTATAAGAAACATAAATAGCTCGTTTGAGTATTCTAACTAAAAGGCAACATAAAACAAGCTATACAAAGGATTTGAGACACTAGTCTCAAGTCCTTTTCTTTGGTCCAAAAGAGAGATATAGTTTCAAGCTATATCAAAGCCTAATTTTTTACAATTATACAGGCGCTTTCTTTTCTGTTAAGATAGTTTTAACAACAAATTTTGGAGGACACATCATGTCAACTACAATCATCGGTTTCCCTCGTTTGGGTGAATTCCGCGAATTAAAATTTACAACTGAAAAATACTTTAGAAAAGAAATCTCAGCAGACGAACTCCTTGCCGCAGCAAAAGATTTGCGTGTCAAACACTGGAACATTGTCAAAGAAAAAGGCATCACTGAAATCCCATCAAATGACTTTTCTCACTATGACAACTTCCTAGATGCAGCCTTCCTCTTTAACGTGGTTCCTGCATCCGTTCAAAACTTGGAATTATCAGAACTTGAACGCTACTTTGCTTTGGCTCGTGGTTACCAAGGAGAAAAAGGGGACGTGCGTGCCCTTCCGATGAAGAAATGGTTCAACACTAACTACCACTACATCGTGCCTAAATTTGAAAAAGACACTCAAGTCAAACTTGCAGGTCACAAGATCTTTGACGAATTCCAAGAAGCTAAAGAACTTGATCTCAACACTCGTCCAGTCCTTGTAGGTCCATTCACCTTCCTTCAATTATCAGACTTTGAAGAAGGTGTGAAAGCAGAAGACTTCGTAGATAGCTTTGTAGCTGCTTACCAAGAAGTTTTTGCTAAATTGGCTGAACTTGGTGCAACTCGTATCCAACTCGATGAAGCTGCTCTTGTAAAAGATTTGACAGCTGAAGAAAAAGCTCTCTTCTTGAACCTCTACAACAAACTTTTGGCTGATAAAAAAGGTCTTGAAGTATTGCTTCAAACTTACTTCGGTGATGTTCGTGACGTCTACTCTGAGCTTGTGAACTTGCCAGTAGATGCCATTGGTTTGGACTTCGTTGAAGGTAAGAAAACTCTTGAATTGGTCAAAGGTGGTTTCCCAGCTGACAAGACTCTTTATGCAGGTATTGTCAATGGTAAAAACATCTGGCGCAATAACTACGAAAAGAGCTTGGCTGTTCTTGAGCAAATCCCAGCTGAAAACATCGTATTGACAAGCTCATGCTCACTTCTTCATGTGCCATTTACAACTGCTAACGAAGAATTTGAACCAGCAATCTTGAACCACTTTGCCTTTGCAGTTGAAAAATTGGAAGAACTTCGTGACTTGGATGCTATCCGCAATGGTCAAGGTGCAGAAGCTCTTGCAGCTAACAAAGAACTCTTTGCGACTGAGCGTGTGGGTGAAAATGCAGAACTTCGTGCGCGTATCGCTGGATTGACAGACGCAGACTACACTCGTTTGCCAGCCTTTGCTGAACGTGAAGCTATCCAAGAAGAAGCCTTTAAACTTCCAGCCCTTCCAACAACAACCATCGGTTCATTCCCTCAAACTAAGGAAGTCCGTGCCAAACGTTTGGCCTTCCGTAAGGGTGAATTGTCACAAGAAGAATACGACGCTTTCCTTGCTGAAACCATCGACGAATGGATCAAATGGCAAGAAGAAGTTGGATTTGACGTGCTGGTACACGGTGAGTTTGAGCGTAATGACATGGTTGAGTACTTCGGTCAAAACTTATCAGGTTACCTCTTCTCTAAGAATGGTTGGGTACAATCATACGGTATGCGTGGGGTGAAACCACCGATCATCTGGGGTGATGTCACTCGTCTTAACCCAATCACTGTCAAATGGTCTAGCTACGCACAAAGCCGTACTGACAAACCTGTTAAGGGTATGTTGACTGGACCAGTTACCATCCTTAACTGGTCATTCCCACGTGAAGACATCTCTATCAAGGACTCAACTCTTCAAATCGCTCTTGCCATCAAGGATGAAGTTCTTGACCTTGAAGCTGCAGGTGTGAAAATCATCCAAATCGACGAGGCTGCTCTTCGTGAGAAATTGCCACTTCGTCGTAGTGACTGGTACGAAGACTACCTTGACTGGGCTATTCCAGCCTTCCGCTTGGTACACTCAACAGTAGCGCCAGACACACAAATCCACACTCACATGTGTTACTCAGAATTTACAGATATCATCCCAGCTATCGACAACATGGATGCAGACGTTATCTCATTTGAAGCTAGCCGTTCAAACCTTGAAATCTTGGACGAACTCAAAGCGAAAAACTTCCAAACAGAAGTTGGACCTGGGGTTTACGATATCCACTCACCTCGTGTGCCTAACGAAGGCGAAATCGACCACACCATCGAAGCAATCCTTGCTAAAGTTCCAAGCAAGAAAGTTTGGATCAACCCTGACTGTGGTTTGAAAACACGTGGTATTCCAGAAACGAAAGAAAGCTTGATCCGCCTTGTCGAAGCAGCAAAAGCTGCGCGTGAGAAATTATAAGATAAGATTTCTCTCGTGACACTGACTGATCAAGGAACTGCTTGGCCCAAGCCGGCTTAGCAATCATGAAATCAAAAAGAAAAGGATAATGACTATGTCACGCCAAACTCCGTCACTTTCATTTGAAGTGTTCCCTCCAAACCCAGCTGTGGGTAATGATAAAATTATTTCAGCCTTGCAGGATATGCGGGAGCTGACACCTCACTTTATCAGTGTGACTGCCAGCAATAATAAATTTAATATCAAGGAAACAACGGTTCGTTTGGCTGACTTTATCCAGAATGACTTGGCGATTCCAACCATTGCTCACCTACCAGCTATCTATCTGACTAAGGAGAAGGTTGCAGAGACACTTGCGGACTTGGACAAGGTTGGTGTGCGAAAAATCTTGGCTCTACGTGGGGATATTATCCCTGATGTGGAACCACAAAAGGATTTCCGCTACGCAACGGACTTGATTGAGTTCATCAAGGAACAAGCCCCTCACTTTGATATTGTTGGCGCTTGCTACCCAGAGGGCCATCCTGATTCGCCAAACCAGATCTCGGATATTCAAAATCTAAAGAAAAAAGTGGATGCAGGCTGTTCAAGTCTCGTAACGCAGCTTTTCTTTGACAATGAGCGCTTCTATGATTTCCAAGATAAGTGTACCTTGGCAGGTATTGATGTTCCTATTCATGCGGGAATCATGCCCATTCTTAACCGTAACCAAGCGCTTCGTCTCTTGAAAACATGTGAGAATATCCATCTTCCACGCAAATTTAAGGCCATCTTAGACAAGTATGAGCACGACCCTGAGTCGCTCAGAGCAGCAGGACTTGCCTATGCAGTGGATCAAATCGTGGACTTGGTAACCCAGGATGTCGCAGGTGTGCATCTCTACACCATGAACAATGCTGAAACAGCAAAATACATCCATCAAGCAACTCATGCCTTGTTTAATCATCAGTCTCTAGGATAATCGATTCTTTTAGCACTTCGTCTAAAGTGGTTAGGCCGCAGCAAATCTTCGATTTCATGGCTAAACTGCAAGCCTTGGTCTTTCAGTTTGCCTGTAACGTTAGCGAGACTAACCTTGCTTTAACCACTGAGACGACAGCTTGTCATTTACTTGCTTTTTAATGAAAAATGACAGTTGTGAGAGCTAAAGAATTCGCTAAATAAAATAAACAACAAACCATTCCTCTTTTCATGGGGGAATGGTTCCTTTTTAATAGAAAAGCCCGCACTTTTTAAGAAAAATATGATAAAATAGACTCTGTACGTACTTGATACAAAGATGAGGGTATAAAAAGATTTTTAGCAATTTAAATCTAACAAAAATAGACAGATGCTAGAGAATATTATTCTTAGATGTTTCAAAGTATCTAGATAGTTGAACACGGGCTAAATCCCTAGTGAAAAAGATAGATTTCCCAGTGTGCATCGCACACTGCGTCAATCTCCTATTTTCATACGGGATTCTTTACGCCCTTTGTATCCTGTGTAACTGAACACGCCTACAACTCTGTGGAAAAAGATAAATCTGCCTAGGAGCAGTCGCTCCGTCGTTCGATTTTCTATTTTCCTTTGAGTTGCTTAACGGCTTAGTATCTTGTGTAATTGAACCCGTCCGAAAAGCTGTGTAAAAACGATAAACTGTCTTGTCTTCATCGAAGACTTCGTCAGTTTCCTATTTTTACTTTGCTTTTGACGTCCTTAGTATCTTGATCTTTGTAGGCAAGACGTATAATATAATTAATCCAAAGGGGATTTTAATGACAAAACAAGTATTTCAAACGACTTTTGCGGGTCGTGAGTTGGTTGTAGAGACTGGCCAGGTTGCTAAACAAGCAAATGGCTCAGTTGTTGTGCGTTACGGTGAGTCAACGGTTTTGACTGCTGCCGTTATGTCTAAGAAGATGGCAACTGGGGATTTCTTCCCACTTCAAGTCAACTACGAAGAAAAAATGTATGCGGCTGGAAAGTTTCCTGGTGGCTTTATGAAACGTGAAGGACGTCCTTCAACGGATGCGACCTTGACAGCGCGTTTGATTGACCGTCCAATCCGTCCTATGTTTGCGGAAGGTTTTCGTAATGAAGTCCAAGTGATCAACACCGTGCTTTCTTATGATGAAGATGCCTCTGCTCCAATGGCAGCTATGTTTGGTTCATCATTGGCATTGTCTATCTCAGATATTCCATTTGACGGCCCAATCGCTGGGGTACAAGTGGGTTATGTAGATGGCCAAATCATCATCAACCCAAGTCAAGAACAAGCAGAGCGTTCACTTCTTGAATTGACAGTAGCTGGTACCAAGCACGCTATTAACATGGTTGAGTCTGGTGCCAAAGAATTGTCAGAAGAAATCATGTTGGAAGCCCTTCTTAAAGGGCACGAAGCCGTTAAAGAATTGATTGCCTTTCAAGAAGAAATCGTTGCGGCAGTTGGTAAGGAAAAAGCGGAAGTGAAATTGCTTCATGTGGATGCTGAATTGCAGGCTGAAATCATCGCAGCCTACAACAGCGACCTCCAAAAAGCGGTCCAAGTAGAAGAAAAATTGGCTCGTGAAGCTGCAACTCAAGCAGTCAAAGACCAAGTGACTGCTGTGTATGAAGAAAAATATGCAGACCACGAAGAATTTGACCGTATCATGCGTGATGTGGCTGAAATCTTAGAACAAATGGAACACGCTGAAGTGCGCCGTTTGATCACAGAAGATAAGGTTCGTCCTGACGGTCGTAAGGTTGATGAAATCCGTCCTTTGGATGCGGTTGTTGACTTCCTTCCTCGTGTGCACGGTTCCGGTCTCTTTACTCGTGGACAAACTCAGGCTCTTTCAGTCTTGACCTTGGCCCCAATGGGTGAAACTCAAATCATCGATGGTTTGGATCCAGAGTACAAGAAACGCTTTATGCACCACTACAACTTCCCTCAATACTCTGTAGGGGAAACGGGTCGTTACGGTGCACCAGGTCGTCGTGAAATTGGTCACGGTGCTCTTGGTGAGCGTGCTCTTGCTCAAGTCTTGCCAAGTTTGGAAGAATTCCCATACGCTATCCGTTTGGTAGCAGAAGTCTTGGAATCAAACGGTTCTTCATCTCAAGCCTCTATCTGTGCGGGAACGCTTGCCCTTATGGCTGGTGGTGTGCCAATCAAGGCGCCAGTAGCTGGTATTGCTATGGGACTTATCTCAGATGGAAACAACTACACAGTCTTGACCGATATCCAAGGTTTGGAAGACCACTTTGGAGACATGGACTTCAAGGTTGCAGGTACTCGTGACGGGATTACAGCTCTCCAAATGGATATCAAGATCCAAGGAATTACTGCAGAAATTTTGACTGAGGCTCTTGCTCAAGCCAAGAAAGCCCGTTTTGAAATCCTTGATGTGATTGAAGCAACCATCCCAGAAGTTCGTCCAGAATTGGCTCCAACTGCACCGAAAATTGATACCATCAAGATTGATGTGGACAAGATTAAGATTGTCATCGGTAAAGGTGGAGAAACCATCGACAAGATTATCGCTGAAACAGGCGTTAAGATTGATATCGACGAAGAGGGTAATGTGTCCATCTACTCTAGCGACCAAGATGCTATCAACCGTACCAAAGAAATCATTGCTGGCTTGGTTCGTGAAGCGAAAGTGGATGAAGTTTACCATGCTAAAGTTGTTCGTATCGAGAAATTCGGTGCCTTTGTCAATCTCTTTGATAAGACAGATGCACTTGTGCACATTTCTGAAATGGCTTGGACTCGTACCAACCGTGTCGAGGACTTGGTAGCTATCGGTGATGAAGTCGATGTCAAGGTTATCAAGATTGATGAAAAAGGCCGTATCGATGCCTCTATGAAGGTGCTTCTTCCTCGTCCGCCAAAACCTGAGCATGATGAAAAAGGCGAAAAGTCTGAGCGACCTCACCGTCCACGTCATCACAAGGACCACAAACCTAAGAAAGAATTTACAGAAACACCAAAAGATTCAGAATAAGAAAAGGAGAAATGTATGGGATGGTGGCGCGAAACCATTGATATTGTAAAAGAAAATGATCCAGCGGCACGCAACAGTTTGGAAGTTTTGCTGACTTATCCAGGTGTCAAGGCCTTGGCTGCCCACCGTCTCTCGCATTTTCTCTGGAAGCACGGCTTCAAACTCCTGGCTCGAATGCACAGTCAGTTTTGGCGCTTTTGGACCCAGATTGAGATTCATCCGGGTGCCCAGATAGAATCAGGTGTCTTTATCGACCACGGTTCTGGCTTGGTGATTGGAGAGACGGCTATCGTTGAGACGGGAGTTCTCCTCTATCATGGGGTGACTCTTGGGGGAACAGGGAAAGACTGTGGCAAACGCCATCCGACTGTGCGTAAAGGAGCTCTCATATCGGCCCATGCCCAAGTTATCGGACCGGTGGAAATTGGTGAAAATGCCAAGGTAGGTGCAGCAGCAGTAGTTGTTGCAGATGTTCCAAGTGATGTGACAGTGGTCGGAATTCCTGCTAAGATCGTCCGAGTTCATGGTCAGAAAGATGAGCCGACCATCCATGAGGTGGAAGAACAGCGAGAATATTATTTGGACAAGCTGGAGCATGCCCGCGAAGCCAGCCACCATTCGTCGGAGCTCTAAAAAAGGCCTGCTTTGGACAGCTAACAAGATATCTTGGGAGGTCTTGTCAAGGAGTAATTTGGCAAACTGTAACTCAATGGGCTCACTATAAGTGAAGCCGAAAAGATGAAGGTGGATTTGCTGAAGCCTTAAAGAAAGAGAAGTTATGCTATTAGAGGAATTTGAAGATGTAGCTGGGGTTATTGAGCCAACAGATAGGCAGATTATGGACAAGGGTGAGGTTTGTGAAACTATCATCCTGTCCTTTAATGGAGAAATTCTGCAACGTTTGATTGAGTCAGAAAAAGTCTATCAAGGAGGCTATTTAAAAAATCTTAACGGTCAATTCCCTTGGTATGTATATAATTATGATGGAAATCAAGTTGCGGTCATGACTGCGCTTATTGGAGCTCCATCAGTGATTGGCCAGCTGGAGGAGTTGGCGGCCAGAGGCTTCAAGAATTTCATCATGCTAGGTTCCTGTGGCGTTTTGGACCACTCAATTGAGGCGGATAAGATCATCCTGCCGGCTGCTGCTTTGCGAGATGAAGGAACTAGCTATCACTATGCCCCACCGGGTGATGAAGTCGCCTATAACGAATCACTGTTGATTAAGTTGGAAGCCATCTTTGATAAGCACAATATCGAGCATATCCGCACCAAGTCTTGGACGACTGATGCCTTTTATCGAGAAACGCCTGATAAGGTCAAGCGTCGCTTGGCTGCTGGAGCCAAAGTGGTGGATATGGAAGCTTCAGCTATCATGGCTTGGAGTCAATTTCGCAAGAGTAAAGTCTATCAGTTCTTCTACACAGCTGACTATGTGGATCATCATAACCGAACCTGGGATGCACGCCATGAAGAGCGGACAGCTGATGCCATGACTTTTTTCACTATCGCTTTGACAATAGCAAAGGAACTAGAAAGGTAACTACAAGAATGGCAGTATATTTTTACGGCTGTATCACCATGGATGGCTACTTGGCAGACAGCCAGCACAGAATAGACTGGCTGCATCAGCTTGGTTCTGTAGAGGATACAGGCTATGATGACTTTTACAGGCAAATGGATATCACCATCATGGGCAAGCGAACCTTTGAGGAAATCCAAGATTTGCAAGATGTAGAAAGTTTTTATCAAGCTACGGAAAACTATGTCTTTACGCATGATAGGCACCTACCTGTCAGCAATTACCAGCCAGTAGCTGGGGATGTGGTGGACTTTGTTCACCAGATTGACAAAGGCAAAAATGTCTTTGTGATTGGTGGTAATTCCTTGGTAGGACCGCTCTTGGATGCGGATCTTTTCGACCACCTCATTATTCAGATAGCGCCTCTTATCCTAGGAAAGGGGGTTCCCCTCTTTACCCAAGAGGAAGGGCAGCGCTTTTACCAACTGGATAGCCTCAGACAATTTGGCCCTTTTGCAGAGCTGGTTTTCAGCCGAAAAAATCAGAAATAGAGAAGGGAGTGGACCGCATGATTAAAATTTACGACACCATGACCCGCAGCCTACGTGAATTTGTGCCCATTGAAGAGGGCAAGGTTCGCATGTATGTCTGCGGTCCGACGGTTTATAACTATATCCATGTCGGCAATGCCCGCTCAACAGTAGCTTTTGACACGGTTCGTCGCTATTTTGAGTATCGGGGATTTGAGGTCAACTATATTTCCAATTTTACAGATGTAGATGATAAGATTATCAATCGCGCCAAGGAAGAAGGCATCACACCTCAGGAGGTCGCGGACAAGTACATCGCGGCCTTTCGTGAGGATGTGACGGCCTTGGGCGTGAAACCTGCGACTCGCCATCCGCGTGTAGTCGAGTTTATGGCTAACATTATCCGCTTTGTGGAAGACTTGATTGAAAAAGGCTATGCCTATGAGAGTCAAGGGGATGTTTACTTCCGTGTGGAAAAATCCCACAACTATGCTAAATTGGCTAATAAAACCTTGGAAGATTTGGAGCTGGGTGCTTCTGGTCGGACAGATGAGGAGACCGCCCGTAAGGAAAATCCAGTGGACTTTGCTCTCTGGAAGGCAGCTAAGCCAGATGAGATTTCCTGGGACAGCCCTTGGGGAGCAGGCCGTCCGGGCTGGCATATCGAGTGTTCGGTTATGTCAACAGAGATTCTAGGCGATACCATTGATATCCACGGTGGTGGAGCTGACCTAGAGTTTCCTCATCATACCAACGAAATTGCCCAGTCAGAGGCCAAGACTGGTCAGACTTTTGCCAACTACTGGATGCATAATGGCTTTGTCAATATTGACGATGTTAAGATGTCTAAGTCCTTGGGTAACTTTATCACAGTCCATGATGCCCTCAAAACTCTTGATGGCCAAGTCCTTAGATTCTTCTTTGCCACTCAGCATTACCGTAAACCAATCAACTTTACGGAAAAAGCAGTCCATGATGCCGAGACCAATCTCAAATATCTGAAGAACACTTACGAGCAACCATTTTTTGGAACTGTAGATGCTCAAGAGTTACAGGCTTTTAAAGATAAGTTTGTTGCCACTATGGATGAGGATTTCAACTCTGCCAACGGTATCACAGTAGTCTTTGAAATGGCCAAATGGATCAACTCCGGCAACTATGATGCAAGTGTCAAGCAAACTCTTGCGGCTATGTTAGAGGTCTTCGGTATTGTCTTTGTCGAGGAAGTTTTGGATGCAGAGATCGAAGCCTTGATTCAAAAACGCCAAGAAGCGCGTGCTAATCGTGACTTTGCGACAGCGGACCAAATCCGTGACCAATTGGCTGCTCAAGGAATTAAGCTCCTTGACACTAAGGATGGAGTGAGGTGGATACGTGATTGAGGTCAATCTCATTAATGGGATTGCGCTGGCTTTTGAGGGAGATGCAGTTTACTCCATGTATATTCGTCGCCACCTCATCCTCAAAGGCATAAGCAAGCCCAATAAACTTCACCAAGAGGCGACCAAGTATGTCTCAGCAAAGGCTCAGGCTCACCTGATTTCCCTCATGTTGGAGGAGCAAGTCCTTACGGAAAAAGAAGAAGAAATCTATAAACGTGGGCGCAATACCAATAGCCACACAAAGGCTAAAAATGCGGATGTCGTAACTTATCGCATGTCTACAGGCTTTGAAGCGGTGATGGGCTATCTCCATCTGACTGGAAATATGGAGCGTCTAGAGACCTTGATTTCGTGGTGTATCCAAAAAGTGGAGGAGTAGAAATGCTTGCAAAAGAATTACTAGACTGGTTTCCTGAGGCTCAGATTTCAGATCAGCCAATAGAGAAGCTAGGATATCTTACTCTTCCTCTGTCTTCACAGCAGTGGATTTTACTGGAAGAGACCAATCTCACTGAACGTGAAAAGCAGTTAATTGCTCTTTTAACCCAGCAGGAGCAGGCTAGGTCGCTCAATCCTTGGTATTCCTATCTGATTGAGGGTAAGGGGCAGGCGCCTCAAACTTTTAAGAAGATTCAGTTGGTTTATTGCCATCTGTCTTATTACCAACAGGAAAATCTAGCCTCTTGGCTGGATATGATGCGGACTCTCTTTCCAAACTGCCAGACAGTGCTACAGGTCGGTGCTCAGGACTATGTTTTCGTGCTTCAACAAGATAAATACAGCTCTGTTCGTTCAATCTTATCTGATACGATTGAGGCAGTAGAGTATGACTTTGGCCTTCGTCTGTCCATCATGTTAGGCCAGGTGTGGTCTCAGGCAGGACATCAAGCCCTATCAGACTTAATCAAAGCGGAGCGGGACTTGTTTAAGACATGGTGGCGTCAGGGTCACCAAGGTGTTCATACCTTTTCACAGCTCTATCTTTGGAGTATGGGAGAAAGGCTTGTGGACCTGAAGGCAATCAAGGAATACCTGCACCAGATGATCTTGGATCAGGATCAGATTCAGGAAATCATTCTCTCCCTTTGGGAAAACAGTGCCGTCCTAACTAAAACAGCCCAGCAACTTTATCTTCACCGCAACTCTCTCCAATACAAGATTGATAGATGGGAAGAATTAACTGGGCTTCAGTTGAAGGAGTTGACCGATCTCACCTTGTGCTATCAGTTGATTTTATCAGATATTCTCTAAAGTTTTGTGCAAGTTGCACAGAACTTTTTTGTTTTTTTGGTCACCTTGCCATAGAAAAGTAAAGCGTTTTCATATATAATAAATCTATCAAATAATTAAAGGAGTTCACCTTCCATGGTAGAATTAAATCTTAAAAATATTTACAAAAAATATCCAAACAGCGAACACTACTCAGTTGAAGACTTCAACTTGGACATCAAAGATAAAGAATTTATCGTTTTCGTAGGTCCTTCAGGATGTGGTAAATCAACAACTCTTCGTATGATTGCTGGTCTTGAAGACATCACAGAAGGTACTGCATCTATCGACGGCGTGATTGTCAACGACGTGGCTCCAAAAGACCGTGACATCGCCATGGTATTCCAAAACTACGCTCTTTACCCACACATGACTGTATATGACAACATGGCTTTCGGTTTGAAATTGCGTAAGTACAGCAAAGAAGACATCGACAAACGTGTTCAAGAAGCTGCAGCAATCCTTGGTTTGAAAGAATTCTTGGATCGTAAACCAGCTGACCTTTCAGGTGGTCAACGTCAACGTGTTGCCATGGGTCGTGCAATCGTCCGTGATGCAAAAGTGTTCTTGATGGACGAGCCTTTGTCAAACTTGGATGCCAAACTTCGTGTATCAATGCGTGCAGAAATTGCGAAAATCCACCGTCGTATCGGTGCTACAACTATCTATGTAACTCACGACCAAACAGAAGCGATGACACTTGCTGACCGTATCGTTATCATGTCAGCAACTAAAAACCCTGCTGGTACAGGTACTATCGGACGTGTTGAACAAATCGGAACTCCTCAAGAAGTTTACAAAAACCCAGTTAACAAATTCGTAGCAGGATTCATCGGAAGCCCAGCTATGAACTTCATCAATGTGAAATTAGAAGGCAACGAAATTGTTTCTGACGGTTTCCGTTTGAAAGTGCCAGAAGGAGCATTGAAAGTTCTTCGTGAAAAAGGCTACGAAGGAAAAGAATTGATCTTCGGTATCCGTCCAGAAGACGTGAATGCGGAACCTGCTTTCCTTGAAACATTCCCAGAATCAGTTGTCAAAGCAACAATCTCAGTATCAGAATTGCTTGGTTCAGAATCTCACCTTTACTGCCAAGTTGGTAAAGACGAATTTGTTGCCAAAGTGGATGCTCGTGACTACTTGCAAACAGGTGCAACAGTTGAACTTGGATTTGACTTGAACAAAGCACACTTCTTCGACGTAGAAACCGAGAAAACAGTTTACTAAGATAAATAAAATAACAAAGCACTGCAGAGTCTCTCTTGCAGTGTTTTTTCTTTTAATTGCTTAGGCTAGGCATGAAAACAGGCTTTTCTAGTTTTAATATTCTTAAAAAAGTGATAAAATGGTAGGAAGAATTGGAGAGAATAGATGCCGAAAGAAGTGAATTTGACGGGCGATGAGGTTGTCGCTTTAACGCAAAAATATTTATCGAAAGAAGATGTTGCTTTTGTACATAAAGCCTTGGTTTACGCAGTTGAATGCCATAGTGGTCAATATCGTAAATCTGGCGAACCCTATATTATTCATCCCATTCAGGTGGCAGGGATTTTAGCCAAGCTTAAGCTAGATGCCGTGACAGTTGCCTGTGGTTTTTTGCATGACGTGGTTGAAGATACAGATGCGACACTGGATGATTTAGAGCAAGAGTTTGGTCATGATGTTCGCATTATTGTTGATGGGGTGACTAAGCTTGGTAAGGTCGAGTACAAATCAATCGAGGAGCAATTAGCGGAAAATCACCGTAAGATGCTCATGGCCATGTCTGAGGATATCCGTGTTATCTTGGTCAAACTATCTGACCGCTTGCATAACATGAGAACTCTTAACCACCTACGAAAAGACAAGCAGGAACGCATTTCCAGAGAAACCATGGAAATCTATGCACCACTTGCTCATCGTCTGGGGATTTCCAGCGTCAAGTGGGAGTTGGAAGACTTGTCCTTCCGCTATCTCAATCCAACTGAGTTTTACAAGATTACTCATATGATGAAGGAAAAACGCAGAGAGCGTGAGGCTTTGGTCGATGAAGTCGTGACAAAGTTAGAGGACTACACTTCCGAACGCAATCTAAAAGGGAAAATCTATGGCCGTCCCAAGCATATCTACTCTATCTATCGCAAGATGCAGGATAAGAAGAAACGTTTTGAGGAGATTTATGACCTGATTGCCATTCGCTGTATCTTGGATACCCAGAGTGATGTCTATGCCATGCTGGGCT
This sequence comes from Streptococcus sp. NLAE-zl-C503, assembly GCF_900104285.1. Lineage (NCBI taxonomy): Bacteria > Bacillati > Bacillota > Bacilli > Lactobacillales > Streptococcaceae > Streptococcus > Streptococcus sp. NLAE-zl-C503. The sequence continues at coordinate 43,752 of NZ_FNJT01000003.1, forward strand.
ATGTTCATGAGCTGTGGAAACCCATGCCAGGGCGTTTTAAAGATTATATCGCAAACCGTAAGGCCAATGGTTACCAGTCTATCCATACGACTGTCTATGGACCAAAAGGACCGATTGAATTCCAGATTCGGACCAAAGAAATGCACGAAGTGGCTGAGTACGGGGTTGCGGCTCACTGGGCTTATAAGAAAGGAGTCAAAGGTCAGGTCAACAGCAAAGAGTCTGCGATTGGTATGAACTGGATCAAGGAAATGATGGAATTACAGGACCAGGCTGACGATGCCAAGGAATTTGTCGAGTCCGTTAAGGAAGAGTATCTGGCGGAGGAGATTTACGTCTTTACCCCAGATGGGGCTGTACGTTCCTTGCCAAAAGATTCAGGCCCGATTGACTTTGCCTATGAAATTCATACCAAAGTCGGTGAAAAAGCGACTGGTGCCAAGGTCAATGGCCGTATGGTTCCTCTGACAACCAAGCTCAAAACTGGGGATCAGGTCGAAATTGTAACCAACCCTAATTCTTTTGGCCCGAGTCGTGACTGGCTCAACATGGTTAAGACCAGCAAGGCGCGCAACAAGATTCGTCAGTTCTTTAAAAACCAAGACAAGGAATTGTCTGTTAATAAGGGACGCGAACTGCTGATTAATCAGCTCCAAGAGAATGGCTATGTGGCTAATAAGTATATGGACAAGCGGCACATGGACCAAGTCCTTCAAAAGACCAGCTACAAGACAGAAGACTCCCTCTTTGCTGCTATTGGTTTTGGAGAAATCAGTGCTACTACCGTCTTTAACCGTCTGACTGAAAAGGAACGCCGTGAGGAGGAACGTGCCAAAGCTAGGGCAGAGGCTGATGAGTTAGTTAAGGGTGGTGAGGTTAAGGTTGAGAATAAGGAGAAGCTCAAGGTCAAGCATGAGGGCGGTGTGGTCATTGAAGGCGCCTCAGGTCTCCTAGTTCGGATTGCTAAGTGTTGTAATCCAGTGCCGGGTGACAACATTGTCGGCTACATCACCAAGGGGCGTGGTGTGGCTATTCACCGTGTGGACTGTATGAACCTTCGCGCCCAAGAAAACTACGAACAACGCCTCCTTGATGTGGAATGGGAAGATCAATTCTCAAGCAAGGAATATATTGCCCACATCGATATCTACGGCCTCAACCGTACAGGTCTCTTAAATGATGTTCTGCAAGTTCTTTCCAACACAGCTAAGAATATCTCAACCGTTAACGCCCAACCAACCAAGGATATGAAATTTGCTAATATCCATGTGTCTTTTGGTATCTCAAATCTCTCAACTCTAACGACAGTAGTTGATAAGATTAAAAGTGTGCCAGAAGTCTACTCTGTCAAACGAACCAATGGCTAAGATCTAGAAAGGATTTTTATGAAAATCGTCGTTCAACGAGTTAAGAAAGCTCGAGTGAGTATTGAAGGTCAGGTTCAGGGAAAAATCAATCAAGGGCTTTTATTGCTGGTCGGAGTAGGACCAGAGGACCAAGAGGAAGATCTGGATTATGCTGTCCGAAAGCTCGTCAATATGCGGATCTTTTCAGACGCAGAAGGCAGGATGAACCTGTCTGTTAAGGATATTGAGGGGGAAATCCTTTCTATTTCTCAGTTTACCCTCTTTGCAGATACTAAGAAGGGCAATCGTCCAGCCTTTACAGGTGCAGCTAAGCCGGATATGGCAGCTGCCTTCTATGACGCTTTCAATCAAAAACTAGTACAAGAAGTATCTGTTCAGACAGGCATCTTTGGAGCAGATATGCAGGTTGAGCTGGTCAATGACGGACCAGTCACCATTATCCTTGATACTAAAAATAGATAAGAAAACCAAGCCAGTCGGCTTGGTTTTTGTTTATAGACACTCCCAGAAAGAGATATGTTTGTCGTAAAAGTCTGGATAGTTTTCTCTTATGTGGCTAGCCATTATATAATAAAAAGTAGAATGACAAGAAGTAACGATTGGCATAAGAGAGGAAAAACGTTGAGAACTCGTGAAGGCTAAAAGAACAATTAATAGAAAATCAATGGTGAGAACCCCTAGATAGTAGAGGCGATTTTTTTTACTAATCTGAGGATAAATCTCAGCGAATTGATGTTTGAGTCGGTTGACTAAGCGAAATAGCGGTAGTCCCTGAGCAAGGATGAAAATAAAGCCAGAGAGTAGCATCCACTCTACAGAGGGATCGGTTTTGGAGATAAAAATTGCTAATAGTAGCAAATCGGAGACTGCAATGGCTGCGAAGTGTATTCTAAAGAGCTTTTTCATAGGAAAACCTCCCTCTTTTATCTAGCTTCATTCTACACCAAACGAATGGAACTTACAACTAAAATGATAAAAAATCCCTGAAAGGAACTTCTTTCAGGAATAAGGGGTTAGTTGATTTTTTCGACATAGAGTTGTTTGGCGATATCGATGCTAACTTGGAGATCTTCACCTTTGTTGACCAGTGTAAAGGTATTGGAAAAATTATCAAACTGTTTGACTTGGAGTTGGTCACCGATATGAATTTCATGCTTTTCTAAGTATTTGAGTAGATCAAAGCTATCATGAACCCGAGTCAGGAGATAGGTTCCAGCCTCTTTGGTATCTGCTAGAGGTAGGTTGTTGATCTCAACCAAGAGTTCTCCTTTAACAGGAATAGTTCCACCGTGGGGACAGGTTTGAGGGAAGCCAAGCAGTTTATCCAATCTCTCCACAAAGAGGTCAGAGACAGTGTGCTCTAGGACCTCAGCTTCTTCGTGGATTTGATCGCTGGTATAGTCTAGATGGTGAACTAGAAAGACTTCAATCAAACGGTGTTTACGATAAAGCTCAGAGACCAGTTTGAGGCCAATATCTGTCAATAGATAGCCATTCTCCTTATCCTTGAGGATGAGATTTTCACTTTTCATACGTTTGATCATCTCTGTTACGGCAGGTGGAGAGACCTGCATACGGGCAGCAATTTCTTTATTGGTGATTTTTTGCATTTCCGTACCGATTTCATAAATACATTTTAGGTAGTCTTCTTTATTTGGCGTCATTCGTTCCCTCTTGTCTTTTCTCTCCATCTAGTATATCAAAAAAAGCTAGATTTCTCTAGCCTTCTGCCGTAATGGCTTTGATTTTAGTCCAGTTCTTTCACTGCAGCAATAGCAGCTTCAAAGTTTGGCTCCGTATTGATATTGTCAACGTATTCTACATAACGGATGATATTGTCAGCATCGAGAACAAAGACGGCACGTGCAAGGAGATGCCATTCGTTGATCAAGAGGGCATAATCACGTCCAAAAGAATGATCAAAGTAGTCTGATAGCATGATGGCATTGTCAAGACCTTCAGCCCCGCACCAGCGTCCTTGGGCAAATGGTAGGTCCATAGAAACGGTGAGAACGACGGTATTATCAAGGCTAGCAAGTTCTTGGTTGAAGCGACGTGTTTGCGTTGAGCAGATACCAGTATCGATAGAAGGGACGACACTCAAGACTTTTTTCTTTCCATCAAAGTCAGCTAGCGTTTTTTTAGAGAGATCGGTTGTCGTGAGAGAAAAGTCAAGTGCCTTGTCTCCGACTTGCAGTTGTTTACCTGTAAAGGTTACAGGATTTCCGAGAAAAGTGGTCATGAAACTACTCCATTCTTTTTTCTTTTATTTTACCGAGAATTGTCAGATTTTACCAATGATTTGACTGGAAATTAAAAGATAAAAAAAACGCCTGTTCATGTGAGAACGACGTTTTTTAATGGATTATTTTGACAAACCTTCAGCAATCTTGTCAAGGTTGTATTTCATCATGCTGTAGTAGCTGTCGCCTTCTTTACCTTCTTCAGCAATTGAGTCAGTAAAGATTTGTGCGTAAATTGGAATATCTGTGTCTTGTGAAACAGTCTTCATTGGACGGTCATCGACACTTGATTCAACAAAGAGTGATGGAACTTTTGTTTGGCGAAGCTTTTCAACCAAGGTCTTGATTTGTTCAGGTGTTCCTTCCTCTTCCGTGTTGATTTCCCAGATGTAGGCACTTGGAACTCCGTAGGCTTTAGAGAAGTATTTGAAGCATCCTTCGCTGGTTACGATGAGTTTCTTCTCAGCAGGGATATTGTTAAATTTCTCTTTGGCTTCCTTGTCCAGTTTGTCTAGTTTTTCAGTATAGTCTTTGAGATTTTTTTCGTAGAATTCCTTGTTGCTAGGATCCTTAGCGATCAGCTGTTTAGCGATATTTTTAGCATAAATCATCCCATTTTCAAGGTTGAGCCAAGCGTGTGGATCTTCTTTGCCTTTCTCGTTTTGACCTTCAAGGTAGATGATGTCTACACCGTCGCTAACTGCAAAGTAGTCTTTGTTTTCAGTTTTCTTGGCATTTTCGACCAATTTGGTAAACCAAGCATTGCCACCTGTTTCAAGATTGATTCCGTTATAGAAAATCAAATCAGCTTGAGAAGTTTTCTTTACGTCTTCAGGAAGTGGTTCGTACTCATGTGGGTCTTGACCAACAGGAACGATACTGTGAAGATCAATCTTGTCACCAGCGATATTCTTGGTAATATCAGCGATGATTGAGTTAGTCGCTACAACCTTTAGTTTTTGGTTTGTAGATGCTGTGTCTTTTTTTCCGCTAGCACAGGCAGCTAATCCAATGATAGAAAGAAAAAGAACAAGCAAAGTACCTAATTTTTTCATTAGATTCCTCCAGAAGGGTTTCCCCGTTATTTAATGATTTTTTTGTTTTTCAGTTTCAAGTATCGTTGCTTAGGAGAGATAAAGAAACTGATTAGAAAGAAGCTGGCGGATGTGAGCACGATGCTGGATCCTGCTGCGAGATTGAAACTATAGCCGATAAAGAGTCCCAAGACAGAAGCGGTTGCCCCTAGGGTTGATGAAAGAAAAATCATGCTCTTTAGGCTATTAGCATAAAGGTAAGCCGTCGCAGCTGGGGTAATCAACATGGCCACGATAAGAATAGTTCCAACACTTTGCATGGCGGTGACGGATACAAGGGTCAGGAGCACCATGAGCAGATAGTGGTAGAAATTAACGGGCATTCCCATGGCTTTAGCCAGGAGCTCGTCAAAGGATGTAATCAATAGTTGTTTAAAGAAAATCCCAATAATCAAGAGAATCAATGCCCCCACACCAATGGTAATCCACATGTCCGTATCTTGGACAGCGAGGATATTCCCAAAAAGGATATGGAAGAGATCTGTCGAACTCTTGGCAACACTAATCAAGATGACACCTAAGGCTAAGAAAGATGAAAAGGTAATACCAATGGCGGTGTCACTCTTGATGATAGAGTTACCCTTGATGTAGGTAATGATGATGGAAGCCATCAAACCAAAGATGATTGCTCCAATAAAGAAATCAATTCCCAGGATAAAGGAAAGGGCTACGCCAGGCAAAACTGCGTGAGAGATGGCATCTCCCATGAGAGACATTCCACGCAGGATGATAAAACATCCCACAGCTCCAGCAACGACTCCAATAACAATAGCTGTGATCAAGGCGTTTTGTAGGAAATGGAAATTTTGCAATCCATTGATAAATTCTGCTATCATAGGTCACCTCCATTGAAAAAGAGTTTGCTACCGTAGGCCTTTTTGAGATTGGCCTCGGTAAAGGTTTCTTCGGTCGAGCCAAGGTCTATTAGTTCTCGATTGAGAAGCAAAACTTGGTCGAAATAATGGGGGACTTTGCTGAGGTCATGATGGACGATGAGAACTGTTTTACCAGCTTTTTTAAGGTCTCTCAGCGTATTCATGATAATCTCTTCACTGATCGAGTCAATCCCGACAAAAGGCTCATCTAAAAAGATGTAGTCAGCTTCCTGTACTAAGCAACGGGCAATCAAAACACGTTGGAATTGTCCGCCTGAGAGCTGGCTGATTTGGCGATCAGCATAGTCTGAGAGTCCAACGATTTCAAGTGCATCTGCCACTTTTTTCCAGTGGCTGGCCTTTAAAGTGTGGAAGAGCGGTATGGATGGATAGAGTCCCAGTGAGACACATTCCTTGACCTTGATAGGAAAATTGTAGTCGATATGGATTTTTTGCTCGACATAGGCAACTCGATTTAAAGATTTCTTGACTTCTTTGTCGTCGAGAAAGGCCTGACCTTCATGTGGGATAATTCCCAACATACCTTTTAATAAAGTTGATTTTCCAGCACCATTTGGACCAATAATTCCGGTAATCGTTGGTCCTTGGAGCACTAGTGAAATATCCTTTAGTGCCAACGTTTCCTTGTAGGAGACACTGAGGTGTTCAATACGTATCATAACAAATTCCTCCCTCCTGTATTTAATATACATTAAAAAAAAAATTAAGTCAAGTTAATTTTTAAAAAATTTAATAAAATAACAATAAAATGAAAGATATAAGAAATTTATTTTTGATTGCATTCCCTAGATTTTTTTGCTAAGCTAGGAATAAGTGAAAATATGAAAGCGAGAACAAGATGACACGTTATCAAGATGATTTTTATGACGCTATTAATGGCGAATGGGAAAAAACAGCTGTCATTCCAGCTGACAAATCTCGAACAGGTGGTTTTATTGACCTTGATGAGGAAATTGAGGAGCTTATGCTGGCGACTACGGACAAGTGGTTGGCAGGTGAGGATGTCCCAGAGGATGCCATCCTCGCCAACTTTGTCAAGTACCATCGCATGGTACGTGATTTTGACAAGAGAGAAGCAGATGGGATCAAGCCCGTCCTTCCTCTACTCAAGGAATACCAAGATTTGGAGAGTTTTGCAGATTTTACCAGCAAACTAGCAGCGTTTGAACTAGCTGGTAAACCAAACTTCTTGCCATTTGGTGTTTCACCAGACTTTATGGATGCCAGAACCAATGTTCTCTGGGCAAGTGCACCAGGGACGATTTTGCCAGATACGACTTACTATGTTGAAGACCATCCTCAACGTGAGGAGTTGCTAGGTTTGTGGAAGGAAAGTACCACAAATCTTCTCAAAGCCTATGATTTTTCAGATGAGGAAATCGCAGACTTACTAGAGAAGAGATTGGAGTTGGACCGTCGAGTTGCAGCTGTGGTACTTTCTAATGAAGAAAGCTCAGAATATGCCAAACTCTATCATCCATACGCTTATGAAGACTTCAAGAAATTCGCCCCTGCCCTACCTCTAGATGACTTCTTCCAAAAGGTGATTGGACAAACGCCGGACAAGGTCATTGTAGATGAAGAACGTTTCTGGCAAGCAGCAGACCAATTTTATAGTGAAGAAGCATGGCCTTTGCTCAAGGCAACCTTGATTTTGGCTGTGGTCAATCTTTCAACCAGCTATCTCACAGACGAGATTCGTGTCTTGTCAGGTGCCTATGGACGTGCCCTTTCAGGTGTTCCAGAAGCTCAGGACAAGGTCAAGGCAGCTTATCACTTGGCCCAAGGACCTTTCAAGCAGGCTCTGGGTCTCTGGTATGCGCATGAAAAATTCTCTCCAGAAGCTAAGGCAGACGTAGAGAAAAAAGTAGCGACTATGATTGACGTTTATAAGGAACGCTTGGCTAAGAACGACTGGCTCACGCCTGAAACACGTGATAAGGCCATTGTCAAACTCAATGTCATCAAGCCTTATATCGGTTATCCAGAGGAATTACCAGCACGCTACAAGGACAAGGTGGTCGATGAAACGGCTAGTCTTTTTGACAATGCCCTAGCCTTTGCGCGTGTGGAAATCAAGCATAGTTGGAGCAAGTGGAACCAACCGGTTGACTACAAGGAGTGGGGCATGCCTGCTCACATGGTTAATGCCTACTACAATCCTCAGAAGAACTTGATTGTCTTCCCAGCAGCCATTCTACAGGCTCCATTCTATGACTTGCATCAGTCGTCTTCTGCCAACTACGGTGGTATTGGTGCTGTTATTGCCCACGAGATTTCTCATGCCTTTGATACAAATGGTGCGTCCTTTGATGAAAATGGTAGTCTCAAGGATTGGTGGACAGAGAGTGACTATGCCGCCTTTAAAGAAAAAACGCAAAAAGTTATCGACCAATTTGATGGCCAAGAATCTTACGGCGCAAGAATCAACGGAAAATTAACCGTATCCGAAAACGTTGCCGACCTGGGAGGAATTGCTGCAGCCCTTGAAGCTGCCAAGAGAGAACCAGACTTCTCTGCTGAAGAATTCTTCCACAACTTTGCTCGTATCTGGCGCATGAAAGGCCGTCCTGAGTTGATGAAACTCATGGCCAGTGTTGACGTGCACGCACCTGCCAAACTTCGTGTCAACGTCCAAGTACCAAACTTCGATGACTTCTTTACAACCTATGATGTCAAAGAAGGCGATGGTATGTGGCGTTCACCAGAGGACCGTGTGATTATTTGGTAAGACTAAAACCAAGGATAGCATCCTTGGTTTTTTTGCTTGCTAGAAAAAGGGATTAAAAGTCTTTTCGTGAGCGATAGTCGTAGCTGGACCATGGCCGGGGTAGACGTCGTAGTTAGGAAGAGTGAAGAGTTGAGTCTGAATGCTATGGAGGAGTTGTTCCATACTACCAGTAGGGAGGTCGGTCCGTCCGATGGTTTCGCGGAAAAGAGCATCTCCAGTCAAGACTAGATGGGCATCAGGAAAGACGAGGGAAACACCACCGATAGAGTGGCCTGGGGTTGGTAGGGCAGTAAAACGGAATTCTTCAAGCTGGTATTCTTCATGAAAGACAAAGGTGTGCTCTGCTGGTTTTGCGACCACATCTGCCAGATCATCATGACGAGGGAGACCAGAGAGATTATCGACTGGAGTGTAAAGCCAGCTGGCTTCGCTCTCTGCTACATAAACTGGGGGATTTCCAAAAGTCTCGCGAACCAAGTCCAGACTCATAATATGGTCGTAGTGGGTGTGGGTCAGGAGAATCGCGCAGACTGGTTTGTTGATTTTCTCAATAGTCTTGCGAATAGCTTCCCAATGGCTACCTGGGTCAACCACAATCAGGTGATGGTCTCCCTCTATGTAGTAGGTGTTTTCATAGGCAACAGGATTGACAGTTTTATGGATTTTCATAGGATTTCCTCTCTCAAAGAATGTACTGATATCAGTATAACACAGAAGAGAATGCTTAGGGTATCAGAAGGTCTTTTTCTACCTTAACGATTTTTCCAAGCTTGGTAGCGGGTGTCGATCAAGAGCTGGGTTAGTCGTCCCATGGTTTCTCTTTCTTCGGGAGTGAGGGATTGGGCTTGGACAAAGAGATGGTGAATGTGTTCAATGACCTTGAAGGAAGAAAGATCATTGATAGAGGAGATGCCTGCATCAAGAATGATTCCAAAAAAGAGGTCGAAGTAGAGTTGCAGTTCCGTATCAGGGACCGTCTCAACCCATTCCTTGAGAGTAGTATCGACTTGTTGGCTGTCACTATTGGTCTCGTCTAGTTGGACAAAGTGTTTGTCTTCAATCTGCCAACTAAAGGTGTCGTGCTGAGCAAGACCACCTAGGGCAGTGCTTCGAACGACGATTTTCTTATCAGGGATTTCCAGCATCATTCCGATGATAGACCCTTGTGGGACAAATACTTTCGTTCTTTCCATCATGTTTTGATAGCCAGCTGTTTCGGTCAGTTCCTCGTGAAGTCCAGGCGCATCAAAAGTATAGACGGCGACAATGTTTTTTTGTAAAAGTGGGTCGAGTTGACTAGCAGCATAGACAGCTAAATTGCCCCCCTTTGAGTGCCCTGCTAGGACAACCTTTTGGTTAGGATGTTGAACAAAAAAGTCTTGTAAATACTGGAGGGCATGTTTTTGAGCTGGAATTTCCTTCATATAGGTCATATGGAAATCTTCTTTCCAACCGATGATACTATCATCTGTCCCACGAAAAACAAGTAAATAAGTATCGAGACTGATACGATAAGTCATAGCCGCAAACTGTTTTTGCAATTCAGGATCAATATCGTTGATAAAGTCTGAGAGCTTGCAATTTTTAAAGCGTTTGTGTTGAGCGAGCTGATCCAACAACTGGAGGCGGTTTTTGCTAGTCAACATCGTCGTTTCTCTAGGGATTTGAGGTGCTAGATCTATGAGACGCTTTGGTTCTTGGGCGACTACATCATCAAAAGGAAGATAGGTTAATTCAGTCAAGGCAAGAACATCCAGCTCGTTCATTGAGAGGTCATAAAAGGAATCGTATGCTACATCATTCAAGTAGTCAAAAATATTGGCCATAAAAGCTCCTTTCTCTATGTTTATCCTACCACATTTACAGAGAATTAGCTAGTAGGCTTGCTTAGTCCCTCTCCATAATGAACTAGTAGTTAGGTTTGATTCAGAGATACAGAAGACAGAATGCTTTTATTTCAATCCTCTAAACGAGCTAACTTGGATATTATTGCTATCAATCCCATTTTCCTTTAAAAAATTCTTCATCTCATTTACATCATCAGGCTGACCTGTGATGAGATAGCTGGCTTGATTGCCGTATTCATCAATAGCATGTTTTAAAAATGCTTGACTTTGAGAAAGTTCATCGCTAGTTTTATAAGTAAAATTCGATGTTTTTTGAGCCAGTCCTTTCATCTCATTATCGAAAATAGTAACTCCTTTGTCAAAATGATTGAGAATAATCGGACATTTACCAGCCCATTCTTTGATAAGGGGGCGTAGAGCAGAAATACCAACATCAGATGCAAAGCAAACTAGTGGCTTATTCGTATCTTTAACAGTCAAAGAGGAATCCAGCCAACTCATCTCAATCTCACTGCCAGCCGGTAAATGTGTCAAGGTTTCCTTAAAGAGGCTACCACTATTATGAGTTAAAATGAGGATTTCATCTTCATCAGGTGTTGAGGCAATGGTTATCCATCGACTGGTTTGCTCTCCCTTAGCTTCGTTTTTATTAGTAGTAGAAGAAGTATCAGGGAGTGTAAACTTGGCATAAGCCCCAGCTTTCCAGTTTTGATAACTTGGTTTTGTGATGTGAATTAAATACAGATCTCCGCTGGGATTTTCGATGGATTTTATCGATAATGTCTGGTTTCGTCCAAGATAAGCGATGGTGCCCCAAGTTATAAGGCCTAAGACTCCAAGTGTTGATAGAATGATAATAAACATTTTTTTACCTCTTTTCATTTTTTATGACTCCTATTCTTAATTTTATGAATGAACTATAAAATAATTCATTCATATTTTTCCAAAAAATAAAGAAATCCATTCTTTATTTTAGAACTCCTTTTATGAAGTTGGTTGCAAGTATTTCAACGGTCTTGCCAATATCTGGAAAATCTTTTTCCGTGATATGCATATCCATGTAGTAAAATAGGTTGTAAACTTGTAAAATCTCTTGAATCTTTTCTGGCGAGTACCCTTCAGCCTGCATACGATTTGTAAAAGTTTTAACTAGAAACTGATGAAATGGATTTGCGACTTTGCCTTCTTCCGAGGAATAGTAGCTGTGTAACTCATCTGCTATGGCAGGATTGTACCATTCTGCAAGGATTTTATTGGAAGAAACGAGAGTTCTGGAATGAGAAAATAGTTGACCAATGAGGTCGATCATGTCAATTTCCCAATCCAGTTCTTCGATCATAGCTTGGCGAACACGATTGTTTTCATCTATATAGATGTCTAGAAAAATGGCTTCTTTACTCTCGTAATAGTTATAAAAAGAACCAACTGCAACACCAGCTTGCCTAGCAATTTCTGAAATTCCTGTTGCCTTGTAACCTTTTTTCGAAAAAACTTCATAGGCCGCTGTCTTTAAAGCTTGTTTTTTGTCCAATCTGATTTAACCTCCTTTATTTAATGAATGAATAAATCGATTTATTCATTCACATTCTAACAAATCATGGCTAGCTTGTCAATAAGAAGGCCAGATCTATTAAATAAGTGAAAGAAACGCTAACTAAATGAGCACAAAAAGGAAAATATAGGATAAGGCTGGAACTATACTTAAAAATAAGGTATGATATCAGTGGGAATGTTCTCTATTTAGCATCTGTTTACTAATCTGAATTTGAAAAATAGGTAGCTAGACAATTGAGGTACTAATCCAGAGAATTTTTTTAAGGGGTTTGATACTTTGATAAATAACAAAGGAGGAGCGCATGCACAAAATTTTGCTAGTAGAGGATGACCAAGTCATTCGGAAACAAGTTGGGAAACTGCTCTCTGAGTGGGGCTTTGAGGTCGTTTTGGTAGAAGATTTTATGGAAGTATTGAGCCTTTTTGTTCAGTCAGAACCTCATTTGGTCCTCATGGATATTGGTTTGCCTCTTTTTAATGGTTACCACTGGTGTCAGGAAATTCGCAAGATTTCCAAGGTTCCCATCATGTTTCTGTCTTCGAGAGACCAGGCTATGGATATCGTCATGGCAATCAACATGGGAGCGGATGACTTTGTGACCAAGCCTTTTGACCAGCAGGTGCTTCTTGCAAAGGTTCAGGGCTTGTTGCGCCGTTCTTATGAATTTGGCCGAGATGAGAGTCTGCTGGAGTATGCGGGTGTGATCCTCAACACCAAGTCTATGGATTTGCACTATCAGGGGGAAGTCCTGAGTTTGACCAAGAATGAATTTCAAATTTTGCGGGTTTTGTTTGAACATGCGGGCAATATCGTGGCGCGTGATGACCTGATGCGGGAACTCTGGAATAGCGACTTTTTCATCGATGACAATACCCTGTCTGTTAATGTGGCTCGATTGCGTAAAAAATTGGAAGAGCAAGGTTTGGTTGGATTTATCGAGACCAAGAAAGGAATAGGATACGGACTGAAACATGCTTGATTGGAGACAATTTTTTCTAGCCTATCTGCGCTCTCGCAGTCGCGTTTTTGCCTATATCTTTTCATTGGGCTTTCTCGTCCTTCTCTTTCAGTTTTTATTTGCTAGTCTAGGAACTTATTTTCTTTATTTCTTTCTGCTCAGTGGCTTTTTGACCTTCTTATTTTTGGCTTGGGATATATTTGCAGAAGCTCAGGTTTACCGTCAGGAAGCACTCTATGCTGAGCGAGACCCCAAGTCTCCTCTGGAATGTGCGCTAGCAGAAAAGCTCGAAGAGCTTGAATCTGAATTGTATCAAAAGAAGTCGGAAGCCCAAAGCAAGCTGACGGATTTGCTTGATTACTATACCTTGTGGGTTCACCAGATTAAGACCCCCATTGCGGCGAGCCGTCTCTTAGTAGCAGAAGTCTCTGATCGGGAGGTCAAGCAGCAACTGGAACAGGAAATCTTCAAGATTGACTCCTATACCAATCTGGTATTGCAGTATCTTCGTTTGGAGAGCTTCCACGATGACTTGGTATTTGAAAAGGTTCAAGTGGAGGACTTGGTGAAGGAAGTGGTTCGCAAGTATGCTCTTTTCTTTATCCAAAAAGGACTGGCGGTCAATCTCCATGACCTCGACAAAACTATCGTGACCGATAAGAAGTGGCTGTTGGTCGTCATTGAACAAATCCTCTCAAACAGCCTCAAGTACACCAGGGAAGGCGGTTTGGAGATTTATATGGAGGGCCAGGAGCTCTGTATCAAGGATACGGGAATCGGGATTAAAAACAGCGATGTGCTCCGAGTCTTTGAACGTGGCTTTTCAGGCTACAATGGTCGCTTGACCCAGCAGTCATCTGGACTGGGCCTCTACCTATCCAAGAAAATTTCTGAAGAACTGGGCCACCAGATTCGTATCGATTCTGAGGTTGGAAAGGGAACGACCGTACGCATTAAATTTTCCAATATGAATCTGATGATTGAGTGAGCATAGTTGATGATAACCTTATCCATCTGTGGAATTTTTGTTTTAGTCGATATCTCTATTTTCATGATAACGTCTAGAAGTTACCGTAAGATTGTCCAGATGTAAAAAAATATTACATTAGGAAACGACTAGAATATAGTCAAAAAATAAAAGATGTGAAAGAAAGTTATTTTGACGGAGGAATCCTAGATTATATTGGATACTCTATCTTAGCAGCCATAATTTGCGGACTTACTTTTGGGATCGCAACACCTTGGGCGGTTTGCATGATGCAAAATTGAAAACCAAACACACGGTAGTGGATGGTCAACGTCTATACTTTGACGGGACTGGAGCACAACTGTTCGGTAACTGGATCAAGGGGTTTCTTCTAACCATCATCACGTTTGGGATCTATGGCTTCTGGTTGAAAATAAAAATGGAGCAATGGAATGTCAAACACACTCATCAAGTTTAAACATTAAAACGGCATCTTCTTTCAGAGGAGATACCGTTTTTTCTTTTTCGGATAAGGAAACAAAATTTTCTTCCTTTCTCTATCTTTTAAATTGATATATTTTTCCAGAGAAAGACTGTAAAATTTTTGATATAATGTTAAGGATAGACTGACGGATGCTTAAAGGATAATTTTCAAAAATATAACAGGTGAGAATTAAAAATATGTAAGATTGAAAAGAAGTCTCTCTGCCATCATCCAAGCAGAAACAAGAGTATATGAAATAAAAGGAGTAACCAATGACCGGAAACTATTCAACACGTGAATATCGTGAGAAATTATATGATGATCTTCATGTTCGATTAAGAGATACAGTGATTTTGATGTGTGCGATTTTTATTGCCTCTATAGGTTTAAATATGAATTCAACAGCTGTCATTATTGGAGCCATGCTGATTTCCCCTCTTATGACACCGATTGTTGGACTGGGTTTTGGTTTAGCTATTTTTGATACCCGTTTAATCAAACAATCTCTAGAGGTTTTATTTACTCAAGTATTGGTCAGTTTGCTTGTCTCGACTCTGTATTTCTGGATTTCTCCCTTATCTTATGCAAGTAGCGAACTGATTGCACGAACCTCTCCAACCATTTGGGATGTTCTCATTGCTATTGCTGGTGGGATAGCAGGTGTAATTGGATCAAGGAAAAAAGAAGCAAACAATATCGTGCCAGGAGTAGCCATTGCAACAGCTCTGATGCCACCTATCTGTACTGCAGGATATGGTTTAGCTAACGGAAATGTACGATTTTTATTTGGGGCTCTCTATCTTTTCTTGATCAACTGTGTCTTTATCATGCTAGCCAATATTGTTGGAACAAGAATTTTGATGAGAAAATCTCCCTTAAGTTCATTTAAAGAGTTAAACATTAAAATGAAAATTGGCTTGACATCCTTGATTGTATTATTGGTTCTTCCAGCCAGCTATTCAGCAGTCACTCTGTCGATAGATCAAGCGCGAAAAGAAGGAATCAAACAGTTTGTAGCAAAAGAGTTCGCCAATCACACGGTCATTAATCAAGTCTACAAGTCAAGAAACAATGAATTGGTCTTAACGGTTGTTGGAGATCCGATTTCAGAAGAAGAATTAGAAACGCTCCATCAAAAACAAGCCTCTTACGGTATTCAATCTGTTCAATTAAAAGTCAATCAAGTTCATAATTCGACAAAATTAGACAGTGATACGACCAAGGAATTTTATGAAACCATTGACAAGTATATCGATCAAAAACTCTCTGAAAAGGATTCGCAAAAAGATCTCGTAAAAGAAAATGAGGCAGACAAGGATTGAGGATAGTCAACTTATCTAACTCATGGAAGCAAATTTTGGGAGGATATCCTATATCCAACAGTTAGTTGATAGAAAGGATTGTTGATGAGGATACCATTTGTGGTGGTTTGACCAATCACTACTAGCTCAGGTTAAATAAAATATAAAAAAGCAACAACTATTTCAGTTGTTGCTTTTTCTTACTGAAAAATGTTTCTCAGACTGTGATTGTTTTATTTCTCAACGCGTGATTTGTTGGCGATATCAGCTAGGATTGCTGATACAAACTCATCTACTGGGACAGTGTTTGTTTCTTTTTGGCCGTAGCGACGAACGTTGACAGTTCCGTCTTCCATTTCCTTGTCACCAACGATGAGCTGATAAGGAACTTTGCTGGTTTGTGAGGCACGAATCTTGAACTGCATTTTTTCATTGCGCTCATCCACATCGGCACGGACACCGCAGTCACGGAGTTTCTTAGCAACTTCCCATGCGTAGTCCACGTGTTTTTCGTTAGATACCGGAATGAGGGTTACTTGGTGTGGTGCAAGCCATGTTGGGAAGGCGCCCTTGTAGTTCTCAATCAAGATAGCTGTGAAGCGTTCCATAGTTGAGATAACCCCACGGTGAATCATGACTGGACGGTGCTCTTCGCCATCAGCTCCGATGTATTTGAGGTCGAAGCGTTCTGGCAACAAGAAATCGAGCTGGATCGTAGAAAGAGTTTCTTCTTTTCCTAGGGCAGTCTTCACTTGGATATCGAGTTTCGGACCATAGAAGGCTGCTTCACCTTCAGCTTCAAAGTAGTCCAGTTCCATATCATCCATAGCTGCCTTCAACATGCGTTGTGCATTTTCCCACATTTCATCGTTGTCAAAGTATTTGTGTTTATCTTCAGGATCGCGGTAAGACAAGCGGAAACGGTAATCTGTCAAATTAAAGTCTTCATACACGTCGATAATCAATTGAAGAATTTTCTTGAATTCTTCCTCAATTTGTTCTGGAGCTACAAAAGTATGGCCATCATTTAGGGACATTTCACGTACACGTTGAAGACCTGTAAGGGCGCCAGATTTTTCATATCGGTGCATCATGCCAATCTCAGCGATGCGGATTGGTAATTCACGGTATGAGTGTACATGGTGTTTATAAACTTCGATATGGTGAGGACAGTTCATTGGGCGGAGGACAAACTCTTCACCGTCCCCCATGTCCATAGTTGGGAACATATCTTCACGGTAGTGATCCCAGTGACCAGAAGTTTTATAGAGTTCCACTGAGGCAATTGGTGGAGTGTAAACATGTTGGTAGCCTGCAGCGATTTCCTTGTCAACAATGTAGCGTTCCAATTCACGACGGATAGTGGCACCATTTGGTAACCAGAATGGTAAACCTTGTCCGACTTCTTGTGAAATCATGAAGAGATCAAGCTCTTTACCGAGTTTACGGTGGTCACGTTCCTTGGCTTCTTCACGCATTTGAAGGTAGTTCTTCAAGTCTTTCTTGTCAAACCAAGCTGTACCGTAGATTCGTTGCATCATCGCGTTGTCGCTATTTCCACGCCAGTAGGCACCAGCTACGTTGAGCAGGTGGAAGATTTGGATACGACCTGTTGATGGGACGTGCGGACCACGGCAAAGGTCCACGTATTCACCTTGACGGTAGATGGTCAAACCACCTTCGTCTTCAGAGTGTTCTTCTATCAATTCCAACTTATAAGGGTCATTCTTGAAGATTTCACGCGCTTCATCTTTCGATACTTCCTCACGAATAGAAGGGAAATTTTCTTTAACGATTTTTTGCATTTCTTCTTCGATACGAGGAAGGTCTTCGTTAGAGATTTGACCCGCTTGGTTGTCTGTATCGTAGTAGAAGCCATCTTCGATAGCTGGACCAACTCCCAAGTGAATGTCTGGGAAAAGACGGCGAGCTGCTTGGGCGAACAAGTGAGCAGCTGAGTGGCGCAAGATTGGCAGAGCATCTTCGTGATCAGGTGTCACGATTTCAATAGCACCATCTTCAGTGATGGCACGAGTCGTGTCGATGAGTTTACCGTTGAATTTACCAGCGAGAGCTTTTTTAGCTAGGGAATTGCTGATGGATTGAGCAATTTCAAAAGTTGTAACGCCAGATTCGAATTCACGAACAGCGCCATCTGGGAAAGTAATCTTAATCATGGTTTTCTCCTTAAATATTTATTCTATTTTTATTGGACAATTTTAAGAGCCGAGCAACTTCTTCCACAGTCTGATTTTCTGACTGACTACCATCTGTTATGAGGCTAGGATAGCCTAATTTCATCGCTTCCTGCCGAACCATTTGGGCAAAAAGAATGTCTCGTTGCATCCAGTTTTCAAAAGCTTTCTCAGGATTGGTAGTTCCCTCTAAGACATAAGGAACCCATTCTCTCTGTTTATAGTACTTTTTCTGAAAATCAGCTGTCGGAGTCAAGCATAGATAGGAAGACGCTGGGCATTCAAGCTCCTTTACCAAGTGAGGCAAAAGTCCTGCTCCCTCAACCAAGAGAGGTCTATCTTGATTTTTTATTAAGTAAGATTTTACATAAGGAAAAATCTCTTCATAAAAGCACCATTCTTCGTCTGCCATCTCTTCTGGATTTCTCATCCAGATTTGTTCTGGACTTCTGTCCTGTCTCAGAAGGCAAATCGGCTGTGAGTCTGCACTTGCTTGACTCATCATCTCTTCTACCAAATCATCCAGTTTGATATGAAGTAGTTGATACTGTCTAGCAAGAAGTGAGGCAATTGTTGATTTTCCACTACAAGGCGATCCGCCAATCATATAAAACATCATTCTTCCTCCTTCTGACAAAATAAAAACGACATCCTCGAAAGGACGTCGCAACGTGGTTCCACCTTCATTTATGCAGGTCAAAAAGACCTACACCTCTGATTGGCTTTAACGTGGCCACCGTTTTATGTTTTCATAAAAGTCAGTAGAGTAGTATCAGTTTAGGCTCTCTATGCGTTTCCAGCAACCACGCACTCTCTAGTAGAAAGGGGACTAAGTGACTTGTCTCTATGCATTATTATAGCATGATTGCGAGAATTTTCAAGGATTTTGTGAAAGTTTTTTATTTTTTCCTTGCTGGAGCATATATTTAATACCTGAACCTGAAGCCATACCAAGTAGGGCAAAGAATTCATAAGCTAGGAAATAAACGAGAATGAATTCATTGAAAGTGATGATGGTAAAGCAATAGAGAAGAGCAATACCGAGCAGCCACCACAGTGAGAATTGGAAACGGTAGCTATAAAGAAGGGATACGATGAAGGTTGCCAAAGGTGAAAAGAGGATGATGTTATAAATGTAAAGTCCTTTCAGCGTATAAGGGTCAGAAATCAGCAGTAACAGCAACTCATAGAGAGGCCAGTAAAAGAAGAATATGACAAGGTAGTATGGGATATACTTAAGATGGTTCCGCATGGCAATAGTCCTCCAATCTGCAAAAATTGAGAGAGGTTGAATACCACATAATCCTAAATGAAGGGGAGCTCTCTACCTATATTATAGCACGATTTGGAAGCTCTTACAAGTTGATCAGGTAAGTAGTGATAGTGATTTTTTGCAGTGTTTTCTGCTATAATACTAACAGAAGAAGTAAGAGGAAATGAGGAGAAAGAATGACTAAAATAGCAGTTCTTTCAGATATACATGGAAATATGACAGCTCTGGAAGCTGTATTGGCTGATGCAAAAGCGGAAAAGGTAGATGAGTACTGGCTTTTGGGAGATATTCTCATGCCTGGAACAGGACGTAGAAGGATATTGGATCTCTTAGCTAGCTTGCCCATCACTGCAAGAGTGCTGGGAAATTGGGAGAATAGTCTCTGGCGTGGCTTGCATCGCGAGCTAGATCCAACAAAAGCGAGTCATCGCTATCTCCTGCGCCAATGCCAGTATATCTTAGAAGAGATTAGCCCTGAAGAAATCGAAGACCTCCACAATCAACCCATGCAAGTTCACCGTCGGTTCGGTGATTTGACGGTAGGAATCACTCACCATCTCCCTGATAAAAACTGGGGTAGAGAGTTGATTCATACGGGAAAACAAGAAGATTTTGATAGATTGGTGACGGAGCCACATGCCTCTATCGCAGTATATGGGCATATCCACCAACAGTTGCTTCGTTACGGAAGTGACGGACAGTTGATTCTTAATCCAGGATCGATTGGGCAACCCTTCTTTTTAGATGCGAAGTTGCGTAAGGACCTGCGGGCTCAATATATGATTTTAGAGTTTGATGAGGCAGGTTTGGCTGATATTGATTTTCGTCGAGTGGATTATGATGTAGAAGCTGAGTTGCAGCTGGCTAAGGATTTGAAGCTCCCCTATTTCCAGGTCTACTATGAAAGTTTGGTAAATGGGATTCACCATACTCATAATCAGGAACTTCTGTATGAAATTGCCCAAGAACAGGGGCATGATGCCGAGTTGGATGCATGGCTGGATAGTGGTAATAATTGACATTACAACGTAAAAGGGTATAATGAGTATCAGATAGGATGTGAAAGGAGAAGAAGATGCAAATTTCAAGTCGATTTACGATTGCGACTCATATGTTAATCATTATTGCCATCAAGAGTCAAGACAGCAAAGTGACCAGTGATTTTCTCGCAGCCAGTGTTGGGGTCAATCCGGTCATTATTCGCAAAACCTTGTCCCAACTCAAAAAAGCTGAACTGATATCAGTTGCGCGTGGGACGGGCGGTACCGAGATTATCAAAGACCTCCAAGATATCAGCCTTTTTGATGTTTATCAGGCTGTTGAATGTTTAGGAAAATCTGGTAAACTCTTTAGTTTCCATGACAATCCCAACCCCAACTGTCCAGTAGGGGCCAATATCCATGAAGTTTTGGATCAAAAACTACTAGATATCCAAGAGGCGATGGAAAACCAACTTCGTCAGACGAGTCTGGCTCAGGTTGTGGCAGATGCAGAAGCAAGAATAGTAAAATAAGAGGGCTAGGCTCCTCTTTTTCTATTGCCACAATTATGGTACAATGTAGTCATCAAAGGAGGAGACTATGTACTTTATTACAGGATTTTTCGTCCTACTTTTTCTGATTTCATTTTTTAGGGACAATCGCAGTCTCTGGAATCCAGCTCTCTTGCTTTTATCTCTGCTCTTTTCTTACCTGTCTATTGCCAATCTTTTTTATGAAGCTGGACAGGAAGAAGTGCACATGATTTTCTTTGCAGGGATTTTTCTCCTGCTACCTCTTTTAGTTTTTCTAAGTGGTTTTTTCCTTATTTATAATGGATTTGTGTTATTGAAAAAAGAAGGAAAATCCAAGGCAAATTATTTGTCTCTAGGATTAGGCTGCGTGATTCTATTCTTTTTTGTAATCATGGCGATTCGAGTGAGCGATACCAAGGGCTTGTTCTACACCAATCATCTAGTGAATATTATCTTTTTCTTTTTGATTTATTCGTATTTGATTTTTGGTTTTGCCTTTGCAGGATTTCTGCTTTATTCTATCCTGTATCTTTTTATTCCTAAGAAAAATTATTATGATTTTATTATCATTCACGGAGCAGGTTTGTTGAATGGAGAAAAAGTGACTCCCTTACTGAAGAGTCGCATTGATAAGGCAGTAGAAGCTTATCACCAGTCTCTCAATCCAAATGTTAAAATCATCGCAAGTGGTGGTCGAGGTGGGGATGAGAAGATTTCCGAATCTCAGGCAATTTGTAATTATTTGCTGGAAGAGACGGATGTTCCGAGAGAAGCAATTCTCCTAGAGGAAGACTCAACGACAACCTATGAGAATCTTCTCTTCTCAAAAGAAATGGGAGAGAGGCTGGTGACCAGTCCACGTTTTCTCTTTGTGACCAATGATTACCATGTTTTTCGTACCAGTACCTATGCTCGCCGTATTGGGATGAAGGGAGATGGTCTTGGTTGCCGTACAGCCGCCTACTATATCCCATCGGCCTTTATCAGAGAATATATTGCTCTATGTGTGAAGATGAGATGGATTTTTATCGCCTTCTATATTTTATTAATTTTAGCTCTGATTTTCTCCTATAGAGGTGTTCTATGGTAATCAAAAAAATAGCTCTCCATGCTTAAGGAGAGCTGATTTTTATTCTGCGGCTTGCTTCCAACGTTTGGCTAGCATGCGAGACAGACTTGAAATTGCTAGGTTAAAGCTGAAATAGATCAGAGCAATCAAGATATAAAGACTGAAGACCTGCTCTGGTTCGAAATAACGACCCATGAGAATTTGGCTGGCTCCAAAGAGTTCTTGCAGCGCGATAACAGAGTAGAGAAGGCTGGTATCCTTAATCACAGTTACAAACTGAGAAATGATAGCTGGCAGCATTTTACGGATTGCTTGTGGGAGAATGATGTAGTAGAGGATTTGAGCTGAAGTGAATCCTTGCGACATTCCTGCTTCGTACTGGCTCTTGTCCACGGCATTGAGACCACCTCGGATAATCTCAGCCAAGGCTGCTGAGGTAAAAAGGGTAAAGGCAGTAATACCTGCTGGTGTAGACTTCATCTTAAACACCAAAAAGATGGTGAAAATCCAGAGAAGGTTGGGAACGTTACGTACAAACTCGATATAAATGCTGGAGATGATCCATAAGACAGGATTTTTCCCATTTCTCATGACGGCTAGCACTGTCCCTATAAGGGTAGAAAGGACAATGGCAATCAGAGAAATATAGAGGGTCAAGCCAAATCCTTTAAAGATAAAGACTAGGTTATCTGGGGTCAAAACTTCTAAAATAGATTCCATAGTAACCTCCTAAAGTGAATAGGCTTTTTTGTTGGCTTGCTCCATCTTGCGACCAAACTGGGCAACAGGGAAGCATAGGGCAAAGTAGAGAAGGGCAGCACCTAAAAAGGCTGGAATATAGTTTCCGTTGAGAGCCGACCAAGATTTGGTCACAAACATCAAGTCTACTCCAGAGATGATAGCGACTGTAGAGGTATTCTTGATGAGGTTAACGATTTGGTTGGTCAAAGGAGGGAGAATGATACGGAAGGCCTGAGGCAAGATAATCAAGCGCATGGCGCTGATATAGGTAAATCCTTGTGAGAGAGCAGCTTCCATCTGACCACTAGGAATAGACTGAATCCCTGAACGAATAACCTCAGCGATATAAGCACCGTGATAGAGTCCCACGCAGAGAACAGCTGTCCAATAAATCGGAATCATGATGGTGTGATTACTGATAAGAGGTAGGCCATAAAAAACAATAACAAACTGTACCAAGAGGGGGGTGTTTTGGTAAAATTCGACAAAGATACGAGCCAAAACACGCAAGAATGGGCGTTTACTAGTTGACATGGCCCCAAAGAAGATGCCCAAAACCATGGCGAGGATAAAGGATCCAATAGCTAGGGCAAGGGTGAAGAGGAAACCATTGAAAAATTGTCCAAAATCCTGAAAATAGGCTGTCCAAGATGATAAATCTGTCATGGGGTGTCCTCCTTAATCTGCGGTATGGCTAGATGGTTTGAGCTTGTAACGGTCATAGAGTTTCTGCAAACTACCATCCTTGCTCCATTTAGTGACCAAGTTATCAAGATAATCGTTGAGCTCAGTGTTTGATTTCTTGGTAACAATACCGTAGTCAGATGGTTTAAAACTATCATCTAGTAGTTCTGTTCGTTTACTGGTGTAGCCAGACAGGATAGAGCGGTCCACAGAGAATGCGTCAATACGGTGAGCGTGAAGGGAAGTAATCAATTCTGGGTAGGAACCAAGTTCGACGAATTTAAAGGTTAGACCTTTCTTTTTACCCAGTTCGGTAATCAAGCGTTGGGTGATGGATCCTTGGGCAACCCCAATAGTTTTACCGTTTAGGTCCTCAATGCTTTTGATATTGGCAGATTTATTGACCAAAAAGCCAGAAGCGTCCGTATAGTAGGGACTGGTGAAGTTGTAGAGTTTTTTACGTTCTTCTGTGATGGTAAAGGTCGCGATATCCAAATCGACCTGTTCATTGTCAAGAAGTGGGCCACGGGTTTGAGCGGTAACAGGCACATAGCGAATCTTGACCTTGAGTTCATCTGCAATCATCTTGGCCAGGTCTGTTTCAATACCAGAATAAGTCCCGGTCTTGGGATCTTTGTAGCCAAAATTCGGAACGTCTTGTTTCACACCGACAACTAGTTCACCTCTTTTTTGAATGTCTGCGACACTCGTATCAGCTTGAACTGGTTTTGCAGTAGCAAGGCTGAAAAGGCTAATCAATAATGCGGATAAAAAAAATTTCTTTTTCATAGGTGCCTCCTTATTTGACTTTGTCACTTTCGTGGTTGATAATTTTGCTGAGGAATTGTTGGGCACGAGGTTCGCTTGGATTGTCGAAAAAGTCATCGACATCTGTCGTATCCACCAAAACTTCTCCGTCTGCCATAAAGATGATGCGGTCCGCAACCTCTCGAGCAAATCCCATTTCGTGGGTAACGATGATCATATTCATCCCGTCATGTGCCAGTTTCTGCATAACTGCTAGAACATCGCCGATGGTCTCAGGGTCAAGAGCAGATGTTGGCTCATCAAAGAGGAGGAGCTCCGGATGCATGGCAAGACCACGTGCGATGGCAATCCGTTGTTTTTGTCCACCAGATAGCATGGATGGATAGGAATCTTTCTTGTCCCACATATTTACAAATTCCAGATATTTTTGGGCTGTTTTTTCAGCTTCTTTTTTATCAATTCCTAGAACTTTTATGGACGCTAGTGTTACGTTTTCTAACACCGTTTTGTGTGGATAAAGGTTAAAATGCTGGAAAACCATGCCGACTTCCTTACGAAGAGGAACTAAATCTTTCTGGCTAGCACCTGCTACTTGGTGTCCATTGACTAGGAGACTTCCTTTGTCGACAGCCTCCAAACCATTGATGGTGCGTATAAGAGTTGACTTCCCGGAACCAGACGGACCAAGGATGACAACAACTTGTCCTTTTTCAAAACGGAGATTGATGTCGCGGAGTGCGTGGTAGTCTCCGTAATATTTTTCGACGTTTTTAAATTCTACTAAAGCCATGAGAGATCTCCTTTGTGTTAGGTTTTATAACATGATTCTACAACAAAAGAATGTTCTTGTCAAATCATATCTGAAAAAAATTCACTAAAATTTTATAAAAAAGCAATCAGGATAGAGAAAAAGCCTAAATCATGTTATAATGAAGCGATAGAATTCTTAGAAAGAGTGGATGTTTTTTTGATAACTCCTACTTATGAATGGCAGTTTGCCCCGCAGGTTGAAGATGCGGATTTTACAAAGATAGCCAAGAAGGCAGGGCTGGGTCCTGAGGTGGCTCGGTTATTATTTGAAAGAGGGATTCAGGACGAAGAAAGTCTGAAGAAGTTTTTAGAACCTTCTTTGGAGGACTTGCATAATCCCTATCTGCTTCATGATATGAACAAGGCAGTGGAACGGATTCGTCAGGCCATTGAAGAAGGGGAAAATATTCTCATCTATGGAGACTACGATGCGGATGGTATGACTTCAGCTTCTATTGTTAAGGAAAGTTTGGAACAGCTTGGCGCCGAGTGCCGTGTCTATCTGCCAAATCGCTTTACAGATGGCTATGGCCCCAATGCCAGTGTTTATAAATACTTTATCGAGCAAGAGGGAATTTCCTTGATTGTGACAGTGGATAATGGAGTTGCAGGGCACGAAGCTATTGAACTGGCCCAGTCTATGGGAGTGGATGTCATTGTGACCGACCACCATTCCATGCCTGAAACTCTGCCCGATGCCTATGCTATCGTTCATCCTGAGCATCCAGATTCGGACTATCCCTTCAGATATTTGGCTGGTTGTGGAGTGGCCTTCAAGCTGGCTTGTGCCCTTTTAGAAGAAGTGCAAGTAGAATTACTTGATTTGGTCGCTATCGGTACCATTGCGGATATGGTGAGTTTGACGGATGAGAATCGCATTTTGGTTCAATATGGTCTGGAAATGTTGGGACATACTCAGCGCATCGGTCTGCAAGAAATGCTAGACATGGCTGGGATTGCTGCTAATGAAGTGACAGAAGAAACGGTTGGTTTCCAGATTGCCCCTCGTTTAAATGCCTTGGGACGTTTGGATGATCCTAATCCGGCCATTGATTTGTTGACTGGCTTTGATGATGAGGAAGCGCATGAGATTGCCCTCAGGATTCATCAGAAAAATGAAGAACGTAAGGAAATCGTTCAGTCAATCTATGAAGAAGCCAAGACTATGGTGGATCCTGAGAAGAAGGTCCAAGTCTTGGCCAAGGAAGGCTGGAATCCTGGCGTTCTGGGTATCGTTGCTGGTCGTTTGTTGGAAGAACTAGGGCAGACAGTCATCGTTCTTAACATAGAGGACGGTCGTGCCAAGGGCAGTGCTCGTAGCGTGGAAGCTGTCGATATTTTTGAGGCTCTGGATCCCCATCGAGACCTCTTTATCGCCTTTGGCGGCCATGCTGGTGCAGCAGGGATGACGCTGGAAGTTGAGAAACTTTCAGATTTATCTCAGGTTTTGGAAGACTATGTCTGTGAAAAAGGCGCAGATGCTAGCGGCAAGAATAAGTTAAATCTAGATGAAGAGCTAGACTTGGAGACGCTTAGCTTGGAAACGGTCAAAAGCTTTGAACGCTTGGCACCTTTTGGAATGGACAATCAGAAACCTGTCTTTTATATCAAGGATTTTCAGGTCGAAAGTGCCCGTACTATGGGGGCAGGCAATGCCCACCTCAAACTAAAGATCTCCAAGGGTGAGGTGAGTTTTGAAGTGGTAGCCTTTGGTCGAGGAAGATGGGCGACAGAGTTTGCTCAGACAAAAAATCTAGAATTGGCAGTCACCTTGTCTGTCAATCAATGGAATGGTCAAACTGCCCTCCAGTTGATGATGGTAGATGCGCGTGTGGAAGGTGTTCAACTCTTTAATATTCGTGGGAAGAATGCAGTCTTGCCAGAAGGGGTTCCAGTCTTGGACTTTGCTGGAGAATTGCCAGATCTAGCGACCAGTGAGGCGGTTGTTGTAAAAACCATTCCTGAGGATATTACCTTGCTTAAGACCGTTTTTCAGGAACAAAATTTCTCTGCGGTCTATTTCAAGAACGACATTGACAAGGCTTACTATCTGACAGGTTATGGGACTAGAGAGCAGTTTGCCAAATTGTACAAGACGATTTATCAGTTCCCAGAGTTTGATATTCGCTATAAACTCAAGGATTTGGCGACTTATCTCAATATCCAACAAATCTTGCTGGTCAAGATGATTCAAGTATTTGAAGAGCTAGGCTTTGTGACGATTAAAGATGGTGTTATGACAGTCAATAAAGAAGCACCAAAGCGAGAGATAGGAGAAAGTCAGATTTACCAAAATCTCAAACAAACCGTTAAAGACCAAGAAATGATGGCGCTATGTACGGTGCAAGAAATGTATAATTTTTTGATGGAAGAAAACTAAAGAATAGGAAAGAGTTGGGCAACCAGCTCTTTTTTGAAAACAAATCTTCATTTTGAAAATCATCAAAAAAATGGTATAATGGTAGGAAAAGATTCGGCTGAGAGTTTGAGAACTTTTAGAATAAGAGGGTGAACCTACCCTATAATCAAGATAAATTAAGTTTCGGAGGAAAAATGAGTAATATCAGTTTAACAACACTAGGTGGTGTACGAGAAAACGGGAAAAATATGTACATTGCTGAGATTGGCAATTCAATTTTTGTTTTGGATGCGGGGCTTAAATACCCTGAAAATGAACAGCTTGGGGTTGACGTCGTCATTCCAAATATGGAATACCTTTTTGAAAATAGTGATCGTATCGCTGGGGTCTTCTTGACCCACGGGCATGCGGATGCCATTGGAGCTCTGCCTTACCTTTTGGCAGAGGCTAAGGTGCCTGTGTTTGGCTCTGAGTTGACCATTGAGTTGGCGAAACTCTTTGTCAAAGGAAATGATGCTGTTAAGAAATTCAATGACTTCCATGTGATTGATGAGAATACGGAGATTGACTTTGGGGGGACGGTGGTTTCCTTCTTCCGTACAACTCACTCCATTCCAGAAAGTTTGGGAGTCGTCTTGAAAACTCCAAAAGGTAGCATTGTTTACACAGGGGACTTCAAGTTTGACCAGACTGCTAGTGAATCCTATGCGACTGATTTTGCTCGTTTGGCAGAGATTGGTCGTGATGGTGTCTTGGCGCTCCTCAGTGATTCTGCGAATGCAGACAGCAATATCCAGGTAGCGAGCGAGAGTGAAGTTGGAGAGGAAATTACCCAGACCATTGCAGACTGGGAAGGTCGTATCATCGTTGCAGCTGTTGCCAGCAACCTCTCTCGTATCCAGCAGGTCTTTGATGCTGCAGCGGACACAGGTCGTCGAGTTGTTTTGACTGGATTTGATGTTGAAAATATTGTCCGAACAGCGATTCGTCTCAAAAAATTGTCTTTGGCCAATGAAAGTCTGTTAATCAAACCAAAAGAAATGTCTCGTTTTGAAGACCGTGAGTTGATTATCCTTGAGACTGGTCGTATGGGTGAGCCTATCAATGGACTTCGTAAGATGTCCATCGGCCGCCACCGCTATGTGGAAATCAAAGATGGGGACTTGGTTTATATCGTAACGACTCCATCTATTGCCAAAGAAGCCGTCATGGCGCGTGTTGAAAATATGATCTACCAAGCTGGTGGTGTGGTGAAACTCATTACCCAAAGTTTGCGAGTATCTGGACACGGGAATGCGCGTGATCTACAGTTGATGATCAATCTCTTGCAACCTAAGTATCTCTTCCCTATCCAAGGGGAATACCGTGAGTTGGATGCACATGCCAAGGCTGCTATGGCAGTTGGAATGTTGCCAGAGCGCATTTTCATCCCTAAAAAGGGAACGACCATGTCCTATGAACATGGAGACTTCGTTCCAGCTGGAGCAGTTTCTGCAGGCGATGTCATGATTGATGGAAATGCCATTGGTGATGTTGGGAATGTCGTTCTTCGCGACCGTAAGGTCTTGTCGGAGGATGGAATCTTTATCGTGGCGATCACTGTTAACCGTCGTGAGAAGAAGATTGTGGCTAAGGCTCGTGTTCATACGCGTGGATTTATCTACCTTAAGAAGAGTCGCGACATTCTCCGTGAAAGTTCCGAATTGATTAACCAAACGGTAGAAGAGTATCTTCAAGGTGACGACTTTGATTGGGCAGATCTCAAAGGCAAGGTTCGTGACAATCTGACCAAGTACCTCTTTGATCAAACCAAGCGTCGCCCAGCAATCTTGCCAGTCGTGATGGAAGCAAAATAATAAGCAGAATACCTACGGAAAAAGTCGAAATTCGGCTTTTTCTTATAGAATAGTAAAAGGAGAAATTCATGGCAGTTATGAATATTGAGTATTACTCAGAAGTTTTGGATATGGAGTGGGGTGTTACCGTACTCTATCCAGATGGCAGTCGGGTGACTGAACAAGATTGCACAGATATTCCTGTCCTTTATCTTTTGCACGGAATGTCAGGAAATCAAAATAGCTGGCTCAAGCGAACTAATGTCGAACGCTTGTTGCGCGGGACCAATCTCATTGTTATCATGCCCAATACAAATAATGGCTGGTACACAGATACTCAGTATGGCTATAACTACTATACAGCTCTAGCAGAAGAACTCCCCCAAGTCATGAAACGTTTCTTTCCCAATATGACCAGCAAGCGAGAAAAGACCTTCATAGCAGGTCTGTCCATGGGTGGCTACGGCTCCTTCAAACTCGCTCTCGCTACCGATCATTTTTCTCATGCGGCTAGTTTTTCTGGCGCGCTCAGTTTTCAAGAATTCTCTCCTGAAAGCCAAGATCTGGAATCTCTTGCCTACTGGCGAGGAGTTTTTGGAGAAATCAAAGACTGGATAGCTAGTCCTCATTCGATTGAAAGTCTAGCTGCGAAATCGGATAAAAAGACCAAACTATGGGCTTGGTGTGGAGAGCAAGACTATCTCTACTCTGCCAATAATCTCGCAGTGAAAAACCTCAAAAAACTAGGTTTTGAGGTGACCTATAGTCATAGCCCAGGTAAGCACGAGTGGTACTACTGGGAAAAACAATTGGAGCGTTTTTTAGCTACACTACCAATTGATTTCAAATTAGAAGAGAGACTAAGTTAGTTTTTATAAATGAACCAATATTTATAGTTGTTTTTGGCTTAAAAATAATGATGGAAGTCAGTTTTCGCTAGACTTTTCAAACGAAAGTAGTAGAATAGTAGAGAGATACTAGTTGAAAGAGAGAATCTTATCAAGAAAACTAGTATTCCAATGGATATTTACATAGTATATGAATTAGTAATAGTGAATTAATTTATACTAATTAAGTAGGTGCTAAAAGAAAGGGAGACAGATGTTTGATTATAAAATAGGAATTTCTGAAGAAGAGCATGATACATTCGTTATTCAACACCCACAAGTTAATCTGTTACAGAGTAGTTCTTGGGCAAAGATAAAAGATAATTGGGGGAATGAGCGTTTAGGTTTTTATAAAAATGGAGAGTTGGTAGCTGTTGCGAGTATTCTTATAAAAAAATTACCACTTGGTTACACTATGATGTATATTCCAAGAGGGCCAATAATGGATTATCAAGATAAGGACTTGGTAAAATTTGTGATGAAAAGTTTAAAACAATTTGGGTCTTGTAGACGGTCTGTTTTTATTAAGTTTGATCCGTCTCTAATCTTAAAACAATACCCTATTGACAAATCTTCTAAAGAATTTACTGACAGTAGGACAACTATAGAAGCTGTTCAAAATTTAAAATCTGCCAATTGCCAATGGTCTGGTAGAACTAAAGCTATGGCTGAAACAATACAACCACGTTATCAGGCTAATAGAATACTTAAAGAAGGGGTAGATTCGGATTTTCCAAAGCATACCAAGAGGTTAATGAAAGATGCTATAAACAGAGGTGTTGTTACATATAGAGGGACCTTGTCAGATATATCAGATTTTGGGACTATTATATCTTTTACAGAACGTCGGAAGAATGTTGCACTTCGTAATCAGGAATATTTCCAAAGATTAATGGAAATCTATGGAGATGATGCCTATTTACATCTAGCGAAGATTAACCTTCCGGATCGTCTGATAAAGTATAAGGAGCAGTTGTCCCAGATAAAAAAAGATTTAGCTGAAACAGGCGAGCATCAAAAAAAGCGTCTAACCAAACTAAAACAGCAGGAAAAATCTATTGAAAAATATATTGTAGAGTTTGAAAAACTTGTTCAACAATATCCAAAAGAAATAGTTATAGCTGGGATACTTTCTGTGTCATTTGGTAATACACTTGAAATGCTTTATGCTGGAATGGACGATAGGTTTAAAAAGTTTTACCCCCAATATATTCTTTATCCAAAAGTGTTTGAGGAATCGTATAAAGATGGTAAAATTTGGGCTAATATGGGAGGTATTGAAGGTACTTTAGATGATGGATTGACTGATTTTAAATCTAACTTTAGTCCTGTTGTTCAAGAATATATTGGAGAGTTCACTCTGCCAGTAAATTTTTTGTATCATTTGGCTAACTATCTTTATCAACTTCGTAAAACATTAAGAAAAAAACATAGAAAGTAAGTATATGGTACTAATTACACTCACGAAAGAGGATTTTCAGACTTATTCTGATCAGGTTTCTTGTCGTTCTTTTATGCAGTCTGTCCAGATGGGAAATTTACTAGAAAAAAGGGGAGCTAAAGTAACTTACCTTTCTTTAAAACAGAAAGGAGAAATTCAGGTTGCTGCTCTAGTTTATTGCTTACCGATGTTAGGTGGATTTCATATGGAAATCAATTCTGGTCCAATCTATACTAAAAAAGAGTTTCTTTCAGAATTTTATTTTGCTTTAAAGGAATATGCAAAACAAAATGGTGCATTGGAGTTGGTTGTAAAACCTTATGAAACTTATCAAACTTTTGATAGTGAAGGTAATCCAATAGATGCTGAGAAAAAAAGTATTATTCAAAGTTTGACTGATTTAGGATATCAATTTGATGGATTGACAACAGGTTATCCTAATGGAGAAGTCAGCTGGCATTACATCAAAGATTTGCAAGATTATGATGCTGTTTCCTTATTGAAATCTTTTAATAAAAATAGTATTCGCAACATTCAATCAGCTTTTGATTTTAATCTTCTTGTTCGAAATGCAGAACGGGAAGAAATACCAACATTCAAAAAAATTATCGAAGAAACAGGTAAAAGACAAGGTTTTGAGGATAAGAATTTAGATTACTATTTTAAGTTGTATGATATGTTTGGAGATAAGGCGAATTTTCTAATTGCTGAAGTCAATATGCAACAGTCGATAGATGCTTTAAATGTGAAGATGGCTAGTCTTGACAAGAAGTCGAAACAATTTTACCAGCAATATCAAGCCTTACAAAAGAAAAAAGATTTTCTAACTAGCTTGGATAGTGACTCTGGCAATGTTGTTTTAGCTTGTGCTTTAATAATCTACACAAATACAGAGGCAACTTACTTGTTTGGGGGCTCATATGCAGAGTACCAGAAGTTTTCAGCTCCATTTTTACTTCAATATCATGCTATGAAGCAGACAATGCAACGAAACATCCATCGATACAATTTCCTAGGTATTCAGGGGATTTTTGATGGCAGTGATGGCGTATTACGCTTTAAACAAAATTTTAATGGCTATATTGTGCGTAAGCCTGGAACATTTCGTTATTATCCATCTCCATTGAAATATAAGTGTATTCAATTGTTAAAGAAATTATTAAGACGTTGAGTTTGAAGAGTCAGTGTTTAGGTTTCTTTCAGCTTTCTTCAGTAAAATAGAGAATCTATCTTGATCAAGGAGAATGTGATTTCAAGATAGGTTCTTATTTTTATGAAAGGTGGAGCGTCATGTTCTGGATTATTCGATTATTGTTCCGATTTCTTTTGGGAATTTGGCGTTTCTTCTGGCGTCTGGTTTGGACTGTGGTCATTCTACTTCTCATTGCCTTTGGAGTGCTTTGGTACCTGACTGGTGATTTTCATTCTGCGGTCAATCAGGCTGAAAAAATGAGCCAGATTGGTCAAGGTGGCTGGAATCAATGGAAGGAAACGGGAACGCTGGAAGTCTTGTCTCAGACAGACAGTCACCAACACGCGGAAGGCAAGTGGGCTCAAGCCTCAGCTCGCATCTATATTGAGCCTCAAATGGATGAGACCTTCCAAGGTGCCTATGCAGAAGCGATTAAAAACTGGAATCAAACGGGAGCCTTTACCTTTGAGGTGGTTGCGGATCCTAGTCAGGCAGATATTGTGGCAAGTGAGATGAATGATGGATCGACCGCTGTAGCTGGTCAAGCCGAGAGTCAAACCAATCTGTTGACCAATCAATTTATATCTGTAACAGTTCGCTTGAATCACTATTACCTATCCAATCCAAACTATGGTTATTCTTATGAACGGATCGTGCACACGGCGGAGCACGAGCTGGGGCATGCCATCGGATTGGATCATACCAACGAAACTTCTGTAATGCAGCCAGCAGGTTCCTACTATGGGATTCAGCCTCAGGATGTGACAGCTGTTCAAAAACTCTATACCAGTAGCGACTAGATGAAGTCAGTGCAATCTGAAATGAAATCAAAGCTCCTCCATCAAGTGATCGGTGGGGCTTTTTGTTCGTCCTGTTACAGGCTTTTTGCTATAATGGAACTATGAATAACTTGATCAAATCGAAACTAGAGCTCTTGCCGACCAGCCCTGGTTGTTACATTCACAAAGATAAAAATGGTACCATTATTTATGTAGGAAAGGCTAAAAATCTACGCAACCGTGTGCGCTCCTATTTTCGTGGGAGTCACGATACCAAGACGGAAGCTCTGGTATCTGAGATTGTAGATTTTGAATTTATCGTCACTGAGTCCAATATTGAGGCGCTTCTGCTGGAAATCAACCTCATTAAGGAAAACAAGCCCAAGTACAATATCATGCTCAAGGATGACAAGTCTTATCCTTTCATCAAGATTACCAATGAGCGCTATCCTCGTCTGATTATTACCCGTCAGGTTAAAAAGGACGGTGGTCTTTATTTTGGCCCTTATCCAGATGTGGGGGCAGCTAATGAAATCAAGCGACTACTGGATCGGATTTTCCCTTTTCGTAAGTGTACCAATCCACCGTCTAAGGTCTGTTTTTACTACCATATCGGCCAATGTATGGCCCATACCATCTGTAAGAAAGATGAGGCCTATTTCAAGTCCATGGCTCAGGAGGTTTCTGATTTCTTAAAAGGGCAGGATGACAAAATCATCGATGACCTCAAAGGAAAGATGGCAATGTCTGCTCAGAGTATGGAGTTTGAACGGGCAGCGGAATACCGTGACCTGATTCAGGCCATTGGAACGCTTCGGACTAAGCAACGGGTTATGGCGAAAGATTTGCAAAATCGCGATGTCTTTGGCTACTATGTGGATAAGGGCTGGATGTGTGTCCAGGTTTTCTTTGTCCGTCAAGGCAAGCTCATTGAGCGGGATGTCAATCTCTTCCCTTACTACAACGATCCGGACGAGGACTTTTTGACCTATGTGGGGCAGTTTTATCAAGAAAAATCTCACCTGGTTCCCAATGAGGTATTGATTCCGCAGGATATTGATGAAGAAGCCGTTAAGGCCTTGGTGGATACTAAGATTCTCAAGCCCCAACGTGGTGAGAAAAAACAACTGGTCAATCTGGCTATAAAGAACGCTCGAGTCAGTCTAGAGCAGAAATTCAATCTGCTAGAAAAATCTGTCGAAAAGACCCAAGGAGCTATTGAAAATTTAGGACGACTCCTACAAATTCCGACTCCAGTTCGCATCGAGTCCTTCGATAACTCTAATATCATGGGAACTAGCCCTGTTTCAGCTATGGTAGTCTTTGTCAATGGCAAACCGAGTAAGAAGGACTACCGAAAGTACAAGATAAAAACGGTTGTGGGTCCAGACGATTATGCGAGTATGCGAGAGGTTATTCGCAGACGTTATGGTCGAGTTCAGCGTGATGGTTTAACCCCGCCAGATTTGATTGTCATCGATGGGGGACAAGGTCAGGTCAATATCGCTAAGCAGGTTATCCAAAAGGAGCTAGGTTTGGATATTCCTATTGCAGGTCTGCAAAAGAATGACAAGCACCAAACCCACGAGCTGCTCTTTGGAGATCCGCTGGAAGTGGTGGAGTTATCTCGCAATTCTCAGGAATTTTTCCTCCTCCAACGCATCCAAGATGAGGTACACCGCTTTGCCATCACCTTTCACCGTCAACTGCGCTCCAAAAACTCCTTTTCATCACAATTGGATGGAATTGAAGGTCTGGGACCTAAACGCAAGCAGAATCTCATGAAGCATTTTAAATCTCTCACTAAAATCAAGGAAGCCAGTGTGGATGAGATTGTCGAAGTTGGGGTACCAAGGGCAGTCGCAGAAGCTGTTCAGAGAAAGTTGAACCCGCAGGAAGAAGTGGAGTTGGCTCAAGTAGCGGAAGAGAGAGTAAATTACCAAACGGAAGGAAACTATCATGAACCATAAAATCGCAATTTTATCAGATATTCATGGAAATGTGACTGCCTTAGAAGCAGTGATTGCAGATGCTAAAACTCAAGGAGCCAGTGAATATTGGCTTATGGGAGACATTTTTCTCCCTGGTCCAGGTGCAAATGACTTGGTCGCTCTGTTAAAGGAACTTCCTATTACAGCAAGTGTTCGAGGCAATTGGGATGATTGTGTCCTTGAGGCTTTAGATGGGCAATATGGCTTAGAAGACCCACAGGAAGTTCAGCTCTTGCGTATGACCCAGTTTTTAATGGAGCGAATGGCTCCCGATCAGATTGCTTGGCTGCGGAATCTGCCGATGGTTGTGAAGAAAGAAATTGATGGGTTGCATTTTTCACTCTCGCATAACCTGCCTGATAAGAACTATGGGAGTGACTTACTGGTTGACAATGATACGGAGAAATTTGACCAACTCCTAGATGAGGAAACGGACGTGGCAGTCTATGGTCATGTTCACAAGCAGTTGCTTCGTTATGGAAGTCAAGGGCAACAAATTATCAACCCTGGTTCGATTGGCATGCCCTATTTTGACTGGAAGGCGTTAAAAAATCACCGTGCCCAGTATACCGTGATAGAAGTTGAGGATGGGGAATTGGTAAATATCCAATTTCGTAAGGTTGCTTATGACTATGAAGCGGAGTTAGAATTGGCCAAGTCCAAGGGCCTTCCCTTTATCGAAATGTATGAAGAGCTACGCCGAGATGACAATTATCAGGGGCACAATCTAGAACTCTTAGCTAGATTAATTGAAAAGCATGGGTATGTAGAGGATGTAAAGAATTATTTTGATTTTTTGCAAAGTGAGAAATAAAATGGACACCCTTAATTTGAAGTGAGGTTGGTAGTCGAATCGCTTAGAAGAGAGTCAGACGATAAGGAAGAAAAGATGGCTTAGCTAAAATTTGACATTGAAATTATTTTGTTATACAATGAACTTAATTCTTAATATAAAGGAGAACATTATGAAGAAAATTATTACAGCCAGTATGGCTCTTTTATCTGTTGTTGTTTTAGCAGCATGTTCAGGGAAAACAACGTCTGATTCTTCGACTAAGACTTCAAGCTCTGTAGAACAAACTTCTTCTTCAGAGACTTCATCAACAACGTCTAGTTCAAAGACAGAAAATAATGAGGTTGTTTTGATCACCGATGAAGAAATTGACAATGCTAAAACTGTTGGAGATGTGAAGAAAGTCTTTGGTAAACTAGTCGACAATTATAAAAAGCATGCAGTTGAAATTGGGGAAAAAATTCCAGAGAGTGGAAAAGAAGCATATAACGCCCAAGTTGAACCAGCGCTTAAGTCTATGGAGACTGTAAGAGAGTCATTTAACGAAAGCCTTTCAAGTATTGGTTCTGATGATACAGTAGTGCCAGAACAAACTCGTACTCTATTTGTTCAACAGTTGAAAACTGGACGTGACACAATGAAGAAAGCGCTGGAAGCGGCTTATAAAGCAATTGCTCCATACACATCTGGTCAATAATATAAGAAAGTAGGTGTTCGATCACCTGCTTTTTGATTGCTTCAAATCTAAAGCGATACCTACTTAAATAGCTCCAAATTAATAGCAGAGAGTTTGAAAGAAGTACTAATTCTATGAAAAATCCCTGCAAGCTCTTTCAAAATATGGTAGAATGGAAGCAGTAGAATTAGAAAAGGAAATCGATTATGAAATTTCTTGAATTGAATAAAAAACGTCATGCGACTAAGCATTTTATTGATAATCCTGTGGATCCAAAAGACGTTCGTACAGCTATCGAAATCGCAACCTTGGCCCCAAGTGCTCACAACAGCCAGCCATGGAAGTTTGTGGTTGTTCGTGAGAAAAATGCTGAATTGGCAAAATTGGCTTATGGTTCGAACTTTGAGCAGGTATCATCAGCACCTGTAACCATTGCCTTGTTTACAGATACAGACCTAGCTAAACGTGCTCGTAAGATTGCCCGAGTTGGTGGTGCTAACAATTTCTCAGAAGAGCAACTTCAATACTTTATGAAAAATTTGCCTGCTGAGTTTGCACGTTACAGTGAACAACAAGTCAGCGACTACCTAGCCCTCAATGCTGGTTTGGTTGCCATGAACTTGGTTTTGGCTCTTACAGATCAAGGAATCGGATCAAATCTAATTCTTGGATTTGACAAATCAAAAGTCAATGAGGTTTTGGAAATTGAAGACCGTTTCCGCCCAGAACTTTTGATCACAGTGGGTTACACAGACGAAAAATTGGAACCAAGCTACCGCTTGCCAGTAGATGAAATCATTGAGAAAAGATAGAAAGAAGAAAAAATGACAGCAATTGATTTTACAGCAGAAGTAGAAAAACGCAAAGAAGACCTATTGGCTGACTTGTTTAGCCTTTTGGAAATCAACTCAGAACGTGATGATAGCAAGGCGGATGCTGAGCATCCATTTGGACCTGGGCCAGTAAAAGCCTTGGAAAAATTCCTTGAAATCGCAGACCGCGATGGCTATCCAACTAAAAATGTTGATAACTACGCAGGACATTTTGAGTTTGGTGATGGAGAAGAAGTTCTCGGAATCTTTGCCCATATGGACGTGGTGCCAGCTGGTAGCGGTTGGGACACAGACCCTTATACGCCAACTATCAAAGATGGACGCCTCTATGCGCGTGGAGCATCTGACGACAAGGGCCCCACAACAGCTTGCTATTATGGTTTGAAAATCATCAAAGAATTGGGCCTTCCAACTTCTAAGAAAGTTCGTTTTATTGTCGGAACAGACGAAGAATCAGGCTGGGCAGATATGGACTACTACTTCGAGCACGTAGGACTTGCAAAACCAGACTTCGGTTTCTCTCCAGATGCTGAATTTCCTATCATCAACGGTGAAAAAGGAAACATCACAGAATATCTTCACTTTGCAGGTGAAAATACTGGTGCAGCTCGTCTTCACAGTTTTAAAGGTGGCTTGCGTGAAAACATGGTACCGGAGTCAGCGACAGCAGTCGTTTCAGGTGACCTGGCTGACTTGCAAGTTAAACTAGATGCCTTTGTTGCAGAACACAAACTCAGAGGAGAAATTCAAGAAGAGGCTGGCAAATACAAGGTGACCATCATTGGTAAATCAGCTCATGGTGCTATGCCTGCTTCAGGTGTAAATGGTGCGACCTACCTTGCCCTCTTCCTCAGTCAGTTTGACTTTGCAGGACCAGCCAAAGACTACCTCGATATCGCTGGTAAGATTCTCTTGAATGACCATGAGGGTGAAAATCTCAAGGTTGCTCATGTTGATGAAAAGATGGGTGCCCTTTCTATGAATGCGGGTGTTTTCCGCTTTGACGAAGCAAGTACTGATAATACCATTGCCCTCAACTTCCGTTATCCAAAAGGAACAAGTCCAGAACAAATCAAATCAGTTCTTGAAAACTTGCCAGTTGCTTCTGTTAGTCTTTCTGAACACGGTCACACCCCTCACTATGTGCCAATGGAAGATCCACTCGTTCAAACCTTGTTGAATGTCTATGAAAAACAAACTGGTCTTAAAGGTCACGAGCAAGTCATTGGTGGTGGAACCTTCGGCCGTTTGCTAGAACGTGGTGTTGCCTACGGTGCTATGTTCCCAGATTCTATTGATACCATGCACCAAGCCAATGAATTCATCGCCTTAGACGATCTCTTCCGAGCAGCAGCAATCTATGCAGAAGCTATCTATGAATTAATCAAATAAAACGATAGAAGTCTGAGATTTTATGCTTGGGCTTCTTTTTGGAGGGAAAACAGATGTCTCAAATCGAAAGAATCAAGCAGGCCATTATGGTGGATCCACAGAATGCCAGCTACACAGAACGCGGAATCGAACCTCTCTTTGCGGCGCCAAAGACTGCTCGCATCAATATTGTCGGACAAGCTCCGGGCTTTAAAACACAAGAAGCTGGGATTTATTGGAAGGATAAGAGTGGTGATCGTCTGCGTGAGTGGTTAGGTGTTGATGAAGACACCTTTTACAATTCAGGGTTGTTTGCAGTTATCCCCATGGATTTCTATTTTCCAGGGCATGGAAAATCAGGCGACCTTCCACCGCGTAAAGGTTTTGCCGAAAAATGGCATCCCCAACTCTTGCAAGAATTACCCGATATCCAATTAACTCTTTTAATCGGGCAGTATGCCCAAGCCTACTATCTAAATGAGAAAGTCAGTGGCAAGGTAACAGAGCGGGTAAAACACTACAAAGACTATTTGCCAGAATATTTTCCTCTAGTTCACCCTTCTCCTCGTAATCAAATCTGGATGGCTAAGAATCCTTGGTTTGAGTCAGAAGTGGTGCCAGATTTGAAAGCATTGGTACAAAAGATTATTCATCAATAACGGAGAAAAACTATGGATGCTTATCAACAAGTGGCTAATAAGTTGCAAGAGTTGGGAATTACCTTTGATGTGGTGGAGCACCCACCTGTATTTACGACAGAGCAGGCAGATAGCTATATTGAAGGAATGGAAGGAGTCCGGACTAAGTCCATGTTTTTGACCAATAGAAAGAAAACCCAGTACTATCTGCTCATCATGGACGACAAGAAACGATTGGATATGGATGACTTTAAAGTTCAAGTGGGAGCCGATCGGATTCGAATGGCCTCATTGGACTCCTTGGCTGAGAAAATGACCCTACCAGCAGGAACGGTATCGCCTTTTGGTTTGTTAAATAATGAAGAAAAAGATATTCTAGTTTATTTTGATAAGGACATTGTATCGGAGGATATCATGACTTTCCATCCCAATACTAATGAAAAGACCATCTTTATCAAAAGCAAAGACTTGTTCCGATTTTTAGAGTCGATTGGATTTACCTATGGGGTTTTAATCTTGCCTTAATGGCATCAAAAAAGGAGAAAAAGAACGGAAGAAATTTCCTTTGTCGCATTTTACTAGTTTTACCAAAACTATCAACTTTCTCTAGTAGATGTGAGAGAAGTGGAAGAGTTGGACAATGAGCAGTTGCATTATGTCATTTGTAAATCAGGGATGAGATCAGCTTGTGCTTACCAGTTCTTGGAGGAGCATGGATATAAGGCCATCAATGTTCAAGGTGGCATGACGGCCTTTGAAAATCTTTAAAATTTTGTATTTCTCTTACTTGGTGTGGACTAGGTAGGAGAAATTTGTTTTTAGATAATTCTTATTTTTAAAAATATTGAAAACATTCAATGATTAATTTTGGATGCTTTTTTCAAAGTCCTAATCATGGTATACTAGGTCAGTATTTTAGAAATATGAAGGAGATTTTTATGGCTAAAAAAGGTGCCCTAACAGGCTTGCTCCTGTTTGGAATATTTTTTGGTGCGGGGAACTTGATTTTTCCGCCTTCTCTAGGTGCCCTATCTGGAGAACAGTTTCTTCCTGCCATCGCAGGTTTTGTATTTTCGGGTGTCGGGATTGCTGTCCTAACGCTCATCATCGGAACGCTAAACCCTAAAGGTTACATTCACGAGATTTCTAAGAAAATCTCACCTTGGTTTGCGACGCTTTATCTTGCAGTCCTCTATCTATCGATTGGCCCCTTCTTTGCCATTCCGCGTACAGCAACAACAGCTTACGAGGTCGGTATCAGCCCCCTCTTGTCTGAAGCAAATAAAGGGCTTGGCTTGATTATCTTTACCGTACTGTACTTTGTCGCAGCCTATCTGATCTCGCTCAATCCATCAAAGATTTTGGATCGTATCGGACGAATCTTGACGCCAGTCTTTGCTTTGTTGATCGTTATCTTAGTTGTGCTAGGTGCCTTTAAATATGGTGGAACAAATCCTCAAGTAGCTTCAGAAGCCTATCAAGCATCTGCTTTCGGAACAGGTTTCCTAGAGGGGTATAACACCTTGGATGCCCTTGCCTCAGTGGCCTTCAGTGTCATCGCTGTTCAAACCTTGAAACAACTTGGATTCTCCAGTAAGAAAGAATACATTTCAACTATTTGGGTGGTTGGTATCGTTGTAGCTCTTGCCTTTAGCGCTCTCTACATCGGTTTAGGATTCCTTGGAAATCACTTCCCAGTACCAGCAGAAGCGATGAAGGGTGGAACACCAGGTGTTTATATCTTGTCGCAAGCAACTCAGGAAATCTTTGGTTCAACAGCTCAACTCTTCCTTGCTGTTATGGTAACTGTAACCTGTTTCACAACGACGGTTGGCTTGATTGTGTCGACAGCAGAGTTCTTTAACGGACGTTTCCCACAAATCAGCTACAAGGTCTATGCAACTGCCTTTACATTGATTGGGTTTGCAATTGCAAATCTTGGTCTTGATGCAATTATTAAGTATTCAGTTCCAGTACTGGTAATCTTGTACCCAATCACCATTGCCATTGTGATGATTGTGATTGTTAATAAGTTTGTCGCCCTATCAAAACCGGGTATGCAACTAACAATGGGAGTTGTCACAGTAATCGCTGTTGCAAGTGTTCTTGGAAGCTCCTTTAAAATTGAGTTTCTAGCAAATCTTGTGAATGCTCTACCTTTTGCAGCCGCCTCTCTACCATGGTTGGTGCCAGCAATTATCGGAATCTTGCTTTCATTGATCCTTCCGAACAAGCAAGAAAGCGATGTTTTTGAAATGGAATAAAAAATAGAAATCACTTTTGTAAGTCAACTCTACAGGAGTGATTTTTCTTTTTTCCTCTCTACTGAAATGTGCTATAATAGGTAGCAAAAGAGGTGAAGAAATGAATCAAACTGTAAACTATATCAAAGAATTAACCGCTATTGCATCTCCAACAGGCTTTACTCGTGAGATTTCAGACTACCTAGTCCATACTTTAGAAGAGCTTGGTTACCAGCCGGTTCGTACAGCCAAGGGCGGTGTCAATGTGACCGTTAAAGGTCAAAATGATGAGCAACAGCGCTATGTGACTGCCCACGTGGATACGCTGGGTGCTATTGTCCGTGCTGTCAAACCAGATGGCCGTCTCAAATTGGACCGTATCGGTGGTTTTCCTTGGAACATGATTGAAGGGGAGAACTGTACGGTTCATGTGGCTAGCACAGGTCAAAAGGTATCTGGAACCATCCTCATCCACCAGACTTCTTGCCATGTCTACAAAGATGCTGGAACTGCTGAACGCACGCAGGACAATATGGAAGTGCGTTTGGACGAAAAAGTGACCAATGAAAAAGAAACGCGTGCCTTGGGTATTGAGGTTGGAGACTTTATTAGTTTCGATCCGCGAACAGTTGTGACGGAAACTGGTTTTATCAAGTCTCGCCACTTGGATGACAAGGTCAGTGCAGCCATTTTGCTCAATCTCCTTCGAGTTTATAAAGAAGAAGGAATCGACTTGCCGATGACGACACATTTTGCCTTTTCAGTGTTTGAAGAAGTGGGTCATGGAGCTAATTCCAATATTCCTGCTCAGGTAGTAGAATATTTGGCTGTGGATATGGGAGCTATGGGCGATGATCAACAGACAGATGAGTATACAGTGTCTATCTGTGTCAAGGACGCTTCAGGTCCCTACCACTACGACTTCCGTCAACACTTAGTAGCTTTGGCGAAAGAGCAAGATATTCCATTTAAACTGGATATCTATCCATTTTATGGATCGGACGCTTCAGCAGCAATGTCAGCAGGAGCCGAGGTCAAACATGCCCTCCTTGGAGCTGGTATTGAGTCCAGTCACTCTTACGAACGAACACACATTGATTCAGTAGTGGCGACTGAGTGTATGGTTGATGCCTATCTCAAGAGCGAGGCGGTATCATAGAATGTGCTTAATCTGTCAGAGAATTGAACTCATCAAAGCTGGGGAAAATCCCTACTTTGTCAAAGAACTAGAAACAGGCTATGTGGTTATTGGAGACCACCAATACTTTAAGGGCTATACCTTATTTCTGGCAAAAGAGCATGTCACAGAACTCCACCAAATGGAGACTTCTGTAAAACTTCGTTTTCTAGAGGAAATGAGTTTGGTTCAAGAAGCTGTTGCCAAAGCGTTTAAAGCTGAAAAGATGAACATCGAACTTCTAGGAAATGGAGATGCCCACGCTCACTGGCACCTCTTTCCAAGACGGTCAGGTGATATTAAGGGTCACGGACTTAATGGCCGTGGTCCAGTCTGGTGGGTGCCATGGGAAGAAATGGCGGCAGAAGATTGCCAAGTGAAATCCCATGAGTTGGAACAAATGATTAAAGCCTTATCCGATGAATTAGAGAAGCACTTGGTCTAAGAGAGGAAGAAAAAATGAAAAAAAGATACATCGTTTTATCTGGTTTACTAGCATTAACCCTAGCAGCATGTTCTCAGGAAAAACCTAAAAATGAAGAAAACACTCAAAAGACGGAGCAAACTAGTCAACCTGAGGGAACTGTAGGGA
Source organism: Streptococcus sp. NLAE-zl-C503 (assembly GCF_900104285.1). Lineage (NCBI taxonomy): Bacteria > Bacillati > Bacillota > Bacilli > Lactobacillales > Streptococcaceae > Streptococcus > Streptococcus sp. NLAE-zl-C503. The sequence continues at coordinate 87,055 of NZ_FNJT01000003.1, forward strand.
GCAAATCTCAAGCCTCTAGTCAGAAGAAGGCGGAGGTTGTGAATAAGGGAGACCACTATAGTATCCAAGGGAAGTACGATGAAATCGTTATAGCTAATAAGCACTATCCTTTGTCAAAAGACTATAATCCAGGAGAAAATCCAACAGCTAAAGCAGAGTTGGTCAAACTCATTGCAGCAATGCAAGCAGCTGGCTACCCAATCAGCGATCACTACAGTGGTTTTAGAAGTTATGAAACCCAAACCAAACTTTATCAAGACTATGTGAATCAAGACGGTAAGGAAGCAGCAGATCGCTACTCAGCTCGCCCAGGATACAGTGAACACCAAACGGGTCTTGCTTTTGACCTTATCGGGACAGATGGTGATTTAGTTACTGAAGAAAAGGCAGCCCAGTGGCTCTTGGATCATGCGGCTGACTATGGCTTTGTTGTTCGCTATCTCAAAGGAAAGGAAAAGGAGACTGGCTACATGGCAGAAGAATGGCATCTTCGCTACGTTGGAAAAGAAGCCAAAGAAATTGCTGCAAGTGGTCTCAGTTTAGAAGAGTACTATGGCTTTGAAGGCGGAGATTATGTCGATTAAAAATGAAAGTTTTCTCTTGCATTTTTAGATAAATAGTGTATAATGGAAAGGTATGTGTAAAGCATACTTGTGGGAGGTAAAAATCTTTAATTACCGCCAAAACCACAAAGGAGGATTTAAAAATGGCTAAAAAAGTCGAAAAACTTGTAAAATTGCAAATCCCTGCTGGTAAAGCTACACCAGCTCCACCGGTTGGACCTGCTCTTGGTCAAGCTGGTATCAACATCATGGGATTCACAAAAGAGTTCAACGCTCGTACAGCTGACCAAGCTGGTATGATCATTCCAGTTGTTATCTCAGTATACGAAGACAAATCATTTACTTTCGTTACAAAAACACCACCAGCTGCTGTTCTTTTGAAAAAAGCTGCAGGTGTTGAAAAAGGATCAGGTACACCTAACAAAACTAAAGTTGCTACAGTTACTCGTGCACAAGTACAAGAAATTGCAGAAACTAAGATGCCAGATTTGAACGCAGCAAACATTGAGTCTGCAATGCGTATGATCGAAGGTACTGCTCGTTCTATGGGATTCACTGTTGTTGACTAATCAATAACACAGTAGAAAATCTCACAGCAGTCTATTAGTTGCTTTTCATACTAGGCAAGTGACTGATGCTTGTACTTGGGTACAGCAAAGGAACTTAACGAAGTAGGAAAAGGAAAATAATAGACTGAAAACCCGCAAGACTTCATCATTTCGAGGAGTGACGTGGGAGATGAAAATCGATTGAACCACTTACAAGGAGAATAGAAAATGGCTAAAAAAAGCAAACAACTTCGTGCTGCTCTTGAGAAAATCGACAGCACAAAAGCATACAGTGTAGAAGAAGCTGTAGCACTTGCAAAAGAAACTAACTTTGCAAAATTTGACGCAACTGTAGAAGTTGCTTACAACTTGAACATCGACGTTAAAAAAGCTGACCAACAAATCCGTGGCGCAATGGTATTGCCAAACGGTACTGGTAAAACTTCACGCGTTCTTGTTTTCGCACGTGGTGCAAAAGCTGAAGAAGCAAAAGCTGCTGGTGCAGACTTCGTTGGTGAAGATGACCTTGTTGCGAAAATCAACGACGGTTGGTTGGACTTCGACGTAGTTATCGCTACACCTGATATGATGGCTCTTGTTGGACGTCTTGGACGTGTCCTTGGACCACGTAACTTGATGCCAAACCCTAAAACTGGTACTGTAACAATGGATGTTGCTAAAGCAGTTGAAGAGTCTAAAGGTGGTAAAATCACTTACCGTGCTGACCGTGCAGGTAACGTTCAAGCAATCATCGGTAAAGTATCATTTGAAGCTGAAAAATTGGTTGAAAACTTTAAAGCTTTCAACGAAACAATCCAAAAAGCAAAACCAGCTACAGCTAAAGGAACTTACGTAACAAACTTGACAATCACAACTACTCAAGGTGTCGGTATCAAGGTTGACGTGAACTCACTTTAATCAACTAGAATCTCTGGCTTCGGTCAGAGTTTTTTTATTCAAATCTATCAATAAAGGATTGGAGGAAATAAAAGTGTTGAGAGAAGCTGTACAGGAGGATTTATTTGAGTTATTAAATCTCTACCTGTCCTTACATGAGAAAGAGATTCCAGAAGATAGTTTTCATTTGCAGCAAGTATGGAGTGAGATGATTTCTGACCTGCACCATCATGTTATCGTAAAGGAGGTGGAAGGAAGAATGGTCTCCTCCTGTATTTGTGTCATTATTCCCAATTTGACAAGAGGTGTGAGACCCTATGCTTTGATCGAAAATGTGGTAACTAGAGAAGAAGATAGAGGGAAGGGCTATGCGAGCGCTTGCCTTGAATATGCTAAACAGATAGCTAAAGAGGAAAATTGTTATAAGATGATGCTCCTGACAGGTTCTAAAAATGAAAGTACTCAGAATTTTTATAAAGGAGCTGGTTATAATAGTGAAGATAAAACAGCCTATATTCAATGGTTGGATTAAAGCTTGAATCTCAAATAGTCAGGATGAAATCATGGAGTAGCAAATAAAAATCTTCTATTTCTTCTTTCACAGAAAATGTGGTATAATAGAGAGTAAAAACTTTGAAAGAAAGAAAAAGATGAATTTAAAAGATTATATCGCAACGATTGAAAACTATCCTAAAGAAGGCATCACCTTCCGTGATATCAGCCCTTTGATGGCAGATGGTAATGCCTATAGCTACGCTGTTCGTGAAATTGTTCAGTATGCAACAGACAAGAAGATCGACATGATTGTGGGTCCAGAGGCTCGTGGATTTATTGTTGGTTGCCCAGTTGCTTTTGAGTTGGGAATTGGCTTTGCTCCTGTTCGTAAACCAGGGAAACTGCCACGTGAAGTCATTTCTGCTGATTATGAGAAAGAGTACGGTATTGATACCTTGACCATGCATGCTGATGCGATTAAACCAGGTCAACGCGTTCTCATCGTAGATGATCTCTTGGCAACAGGTGGAACTGTCAAGGCAACAATTGAGATGATCGAAAGACTTGGTGGAGTTGTGGCAGGTTGTGCTTTCTTGATTGAGTTGGATGAGCTTAAAGGCCGTGAAAAAATCGGAGATTACGATTACAAGGTACTTATGCATTATTAATGAAAAACAGTCCTTGGGGCTGTTTTGTCTTCATCTGCTATATAAATTAACTATAGCTAGTTAGAGAAAAACTATAATTGAAAACTATATCTTCATACAGTATAATAAAGGGAAGAAGTATTTGGAGGTTTTTACTTTCAAACAGACAACATCATTCCCGAAATAGAGAACTGTTAGGAGGGTATTATGCCGATTCGAATTGATAAAAAATTACCAGCTGTGGAGATTTTAAGGACAGAAAATATCTTTGTTATGGATGACCAACGGGCTGCTCACCAAGATATTCGCCCCTTGAAGATTTTGATTTTAAATCTCATGCCTCAAAAAATGGTAACAGAAACGCAACTCTTACGGCATTTGGCTAATACCCCTTTGCAATTGGATATTGATTTCTTATATATGGAAACACATCGTTCCAAGACGACTCGTGCCGAACATATGGAAACCTTCTATAAGACCTTTCCAGAGGTCAAGGATGACTTTTTTGATGGAATGATTATCACAGGAGCACCCGTGGAGCACTTACCTTTTGAGGAGGTGGACTACTGGGAGGAGTTTAAACAGGTCATCGAATGGTCCAAGACGCACGTTTTTTCTACCCTACATATCTGTTGGGGTGCCCAAGCAGGTCTTTATGCTCGCTATGGAGTTGAAAAACACCAGATGGACCAGAAACTGTCAGGCATTTACCCGCAGGATACCTTGAAAGAGGGGCATCTTCTCTTTCGTGGTTTTGATGATCGCTATGTAGCTCCCCATTCACGTCATACAGAAATCTATAAGGAAGAGATATTAGGAAAAACCAATCTGGAAATCCTCTCTGAGGGAGAACAAGTCGGAGTTTCTATTTTAGCCAGTCGGGATCTTCGTGAGATTTATAGTTTTGGTCATTTAGAATATGACCGTGATACTCTAGCAAAAGAGTATTTTCGTGATTGTGAGGCAGGACTTAATCCTCACATTCCAGAAAATTACTTCAAAAATGATGATGTGAATGAGAAACCGTGTCTTTGTTGGTCTTCATCAGCTGCCCTCTTTTTCAGTAATTGGGTTAACTATGCTGTTTATCAGGAAACTCCCTTTGATTGGAAAAAGGTAGAGGACGATGCGGCTTCATTTGGATATTTATAAGAGGAATTATGACATATTTTGACGCTTTTAAATCAGGGAACTTGGTTTTGCCAAGTGCCCTGCTCTTGCATTTTAAAGAACTCTTTCCTTCTAGTGATGATTTTCTCGTCTGGCAATTCTTTTATCTGCAAAATACATCTGCTTTGGATGAGCTATCGCCAAGCCAAATTGCAGAAACTATTGGAAAAGAACTTGCAGATGTCAACCAATCCATTTCGAATTTGACTGAAAATGGTTTGCTACAATATCGGACCATTGAACTAAATGGGGAAATTGAGCTGATTTTTGATGCTAGTTTGGCTTTTGAACGCTTGGATAGCTTGCTAGATACCCAAGCTCCAGCTACAACTGCCCCAAACCCGCAGAATCAGTTGAAGGATCTGGTTGAAACTTTTCAGCAGGAATTGGGACGCTTATTAACACCATTTGAAATCGAAGATCTTTCTAAGACGGTCAAAGAAGACAGAGTTAAGGCGGATTTAATCAAGGAAGCTCTCCGAGAGGCCGTTCTCAATGGCAAGCCAAACTGGAAATATATTCAGGCAATCTTACGAAACTGGCGCCATGAAGGCATTCAATCTGTTGCCCAAGTAGAGGCCAAACGAGCAGAGCGAGAGGCTAACAATCCCAAACAAGTTCAAGCTTCGGCTGATTTCCTCGATGCCATGAATTTGTGGCAAGATTAGTCGCTTGAAAACTCTTGAAAATTAGAGTAAGGTTTGCAAGCTCCTTATAAATATGATAGAATAATAGTGAATAAAATGAAAAAAGAGGTATGTGAAATGTCACGTAAACCATTTATCGCTGGTAACTGGAAAATGAACAAAAATCCAGAAGAAGCAAAAGCATTCGTTGAAGCCGTTGCCTCAAAACTTCCTTCATCAGACCTTGTTGAAGCAGGTATCGCAGCTCCAGCTCTTGATTTGACAGCTGTTCTTGCTGCTGCTAAAGGTTCAAACCTTAAAGTTGCTGCTCAAAACTGCTACTTTGAAAATGCAGGTGCTTTCACTGGTGAAACTAGCCCACAAGTTTTGAAAGAAATCGGTACAGACTACGTTGTTATCGGTCACTCAGAACGTCGTGACTACTTCCATGAAACTGACGAAGATATCAACAAAAAAGCAAAAGCAATCTTTGCAAACGGTATGCTTCCAATCATCTGTTGTGGTGAGTCACTTGAAACTTACGAAGCTGGTAAAGCAGCTGAATTCGTAGGTGCTCAAGTATCTGCTGCTTTGGCTGGATTGACTGCTGAACAAGTTGCTGCATCCGTTATCGCTTATGAGCCAATCTGGGCTATCGGTACTGGTAAATCAGCTTCACAAGACGACGCACAAAAAATGTGTAAAGTTGTACGTGACGTTGTAGCGGCTGACTTTGGTCAAGAAGTTGCGGACAAAGTTCGTGTTCAATACGGTGGTTCAGTTAAACCTGAAAACGTTGCTTCATACATGGCTTGCCCAGACGTTGACGGTGCCCTTGTTGGTGGTGCGTCACTTGAAGCTGAAAGCTTCTTGGCATTGCTTGACTTTGTAAAATAATCTAGGTTTTTCCAGACAGACAGTTAAAAGGACTAGGTGACTTTGACTGCCTGTCTTATTTTTACTTGGAGCATTCTTGTGAAAGAGAAATTTTCTGGTCTAGGAAAGTTCCTTAGGGAAGGAAAGGCGTGCGGATGCGCGCTCTTTTCTGTATCAAAAAGTTATGAAAGGAGGAGTCATGCTCTATATTTGGTCTTATTTGAAAAAATATCCCAAGTGGTTATTCTTGGATTTCTTTGGCGCTATTTTCTTTGTTATCGTCAATCTTGGACTGCCAACTGTTCTGGCTCGGATGATTGATGAAGGAGTGAATAAAGGGAATGAACATCAATTGTATGTTTGGGCCGCTATTATGCTGGTGATTATCCTATGTGGAACCTTAGGGCGTATAGTCTTGGCCTACGCAGCTAGTAAGCTGACGACCAATATGGTCAAGGATATGAGGGATGATCTCTATGCCAAATTACAAGAGTATTCTCATCATGAATATGAAAAGATAGGAGTATCTTCACTGGTTACTCGTATCACCAGTGATGCCTTTGTTCTCATGCAGTTTGCAGAACAGACCTTAAAACTGGGTGTCATTACTCCCATGATGATGTTGTCTAGTATTTTAATGATCTTTTTGACCAGCCCGTCATTAGCTTGGATAGTAGCTTTTGCAGTACCTTTCTTAGCCGTGGTGGTCATTTATGTAGCGGTCAAGACGCGACCTCTGTCAGAGAAACAGCAGGCTACCTTAGATAAGATAAACCAATATGCCAGGGAAAATCTGATGGGACTCCGTGTCATTCGTGCCTTTGCTCGTGAGGAGTTTCAAGAGGAACGCTTTGCAGGACAAAATGCTGTCTATGCAGCTAATTCCAATCGTCTGTTTAAACTAACTGGCTTGACAGAACCCTTGTTTGTTCAGATTATTATTGCTATGATTGTGGCTATTGTTTGGTTCGCTCTGGATCCTATCAAGCAAGGTTCTCTTCAAATTGGGGACCTCGTAGCCTTTATCGAATATAGTTTCCACGCTCTCTTGTCCTTCCTTTTCTTATCCAGCCTCTTCACCATGTACCCTCGTACAGCTGTTTCGAGTGAACGCTTGAAAGAAGTCATGGATATGCCGATTTCCATTGATCCAAATGAAGGAGGTATCAGAGAAACTGAAACTCACGGCTATTTGGAATTTGAAAATGTCACCTTTGCCTATCCTGGTGAGACGGAAAATCCTGTTTTGCACAACATTTCGTTCTGCGCCAAACCAGGTGAAACCATTGCTTTTATCGGATCGACCGGATCTGGAAAGTCCTCTCTTGTGCAATTGATTCCACGTTTTTACGACGTCACCCTTGGGAAAATCAAGGTTGATGGTGTCGATGTGAGGGATTACCGCCTCAAGTCTCTCCGTCAAAAGATTGGTTTTATCCCGCAGAAGGCCTTGCTGTTTACAGGAACTATCGCTGAAAATATCCGCTATGGGAAGGAAGATGCTAGTCACAAAGACCTACATCAGGCAGCGGATGTGGCGCAAGCTAAAGATTTTATCGAAAGCCGAGAAGAAGGCTTTGCGACCCATCTAGCTGAAGGTGGAAGCAACCTTTCCGGAGGACAGAAACAACGTCTCTCAATTGCCAGAGCGGTTATAAAGAATCCTGATATCTATATTTTTGACGATTCTTTCTCAGCCTTGGATTATCGTACGGATGCCATTTTGCGCCGTCGTCTCAAGGAAGTAACACAGAATGCAACGGTTTTAATTGTTGCTCAACGTGTCGGAACCATCATGGATGCGGACCAGATCATCGTTCTGGATAAGGGTGAAATCGTGGGTCGTGGTCGACATGAAGAATTGATGGAGACAAATGCCATCTATCGTGAGATTGCTGAGTCGCAGTTGAAAAATGCATCTCTAACAGAAGAATAGGAGGAAATATGAAAACACAATCTAGTTTGGCTCGTTTGTGGAGCTATTTGAAAGCCTACCGTTTTTCTGTCTTCTTTGCAGTCTTTCTAAAAATTTTGAGTGTGGTCATGAGTGTCTTGGAGCCTTTTGTCTTGGGGCTAGCCATTACGGAGTTGACAAAAAATTTCTTAGATATGGCTAATGGTCTTTCAGGCGCTCGTATCAATACTGGCTACATCGGAACTGTTTTAATCATTTACCTCTTTAGAGGTCTCTTGTATGAACTTGGTTCTTATTATTCTAACTATTTCATGACCAATGCGGTCCAGTCTATGACCCAGGATCTGCGAAATGAAATGACCGAGAAAATCAATCGTATCCCAGTATCTTTCTTTGACAAACACCAATTTGGTGATTTATTGGGGCGCTTTACCAGTGACGTTGAGACAGTGTCTAATGCTCTTCAACAGTCTTTTCTCCAAATTGTAAATGCCGTTTTGACGATTGTTCTCGTCATGGGAATGGTTTTATACTTGAACTTTCAACTGGCTATAGTGGTGATTCTATCCATTCCAGTGACCTATTTCGGTGCAAGAAGTATCCTGAAACGTTCTCAGCCTTATTTTAAAGAGCAGGCGGCTATTTTAGGACGGATGAATGGCTATGTGCAGGAAAATCTTACAGGTTTTAATGTCTTGAAACTCTACGGTCGTGAGGAAACTTCTCATAAAGAATTTTCTAAGATTACTGACGACCTCCAACGTGTTGGCTTTAAAGCCAGCTTTATCTCTGGGCTTATGATGCCAGCCCTTCATGCTGTATCGGACTTAACCTATCTGATCGTTGCAGTTCTTGGTGGTTTGCAAGTGATTGCGGGTCGTTTGACAGTGGGGAATATGCAGGCCTTTGTTCAGTACGTTTGGCAGATCAGCCAGCCTATTCAAAACATCACACAACTTGCGGGTCAAATGCAAAGTGCTAAGTCTTCGCTAGACCGCATCTTCGATATCTTGGATGAGACAGAGGAAGTCAAGGGAGAAGAACTCGAAATCCTTGAACCCTTAACAGGTCAGGTGACCTTCCAACTTGTTGACTTCCAGTATGTTGAAAACAAACCATTGATTCGAGACTTTAATCTGGAAGTTCAACCGGGAGAGATGGTGGCGATTGTCGGTCCTACTGGAGCTGGTAAGACGACCTTAATCAATCTGCTTATGCGCTTTTACGATGTCACAGCAGGCGCAATCTTGGTTGACGGGCAGGATATTCGCCAGTTGTCACGTCAAGACTATCGCCGTCAGTTTGGGATGGTCTTGCAGGATGCTTGGCTTTATGAAGGTACGATCAAAGAAAACCTACGTTTTGGAAATCTTGACGCCAGTGACGAGGAAATAATAGAAGCTGCCAAAGCAGCAAATGTAGACCACTTTATCCGAACTCTTCCTGGCGGTTACAACATGGAGATGAACCAAGAGTCAAGTAATATTTCCCTCGGGCAAAAACAACTCTTGACCATCGCGCGTGCTCTCCTAGCCAATCCTAAAATTCTCATTCTGGATGAAGCAACTTCCTCTGTTGATACCCGTTTGGAACTCTTGATTCAAAAAGCTATGAAACGCTTGATGAAGGGAAGAACTAGCTTTGTCATCGCCCACCGTCTCTCTACCATTCAAGAAGCGGATAAGATTCTCGTTCTTAAGGATGGACAGATTATTGAGCAGGGAAATCATGAAAGCTTGCTCCAAGCAAGAGGCTTTTATTATGATTTGTACCAAAGTCAATTTTCGGGTAAATCTGATCAAGTCAGCTAATCAAAACTGTCCAGATTTTTCTTAAATTATCAGTCTATTGCAACTTTTCTCAGATAGTACACTTTCCTTGCTATCGTTTTCTGATAGTAGTATACTTGTATTATAGCTACTGTGAAGTAGTTATAAAAAAATGAAAAGAGGTAAGAAATATGGTTGAATTGAAAAAAGAAGCAGTAAAAGACGTAACAACATTATCTAAAACAGCGCCAGTAGCATTGGCAAAAACAAAAGAAGTATTGAACCAAGCAGTAGCAGACTTGTATGTGGCTCACATTGCCCTTCACCAAGTTCACTGGTATATGCGTGGTCGTGGTTTCCTCGTGTGGCATCCAAAAATGGATGAATACATGGACAGCCTTGATGGCTATCTTGACGAAATCAGCGAACGTTTAATTACCCTTGGTGGGAAACCTTACTCAACTTTGACAGAATTCCTTCAACACAGTGAAATCGAAGAAGAAGAAGGAGAATTCCGTAACGTTGAAGAAAGCTTGGAACGTGTTCTAGCTATTTATCGCTACCTCATCACTCTTTTCCAAAAAGCTTTGGATGTGACTGACGAAGAAAGCGATGATGTTACAAACGATATCTTTGTTGGTGCTAAGGCTGAACTTGAGAAAACAGTTTGGATGATTGCGGCAGAACTAGGACAAGCTCCTGGTCTGTAAGATATAGTTGCTACCCCTTTTATCATGAGGTGCTTGATAAGTGCCCATGACCAATCATCTTTTAAAAGTCATGTAACTGTAAAAAGTTGCATGACTTTTTTGTCTGCTAGACTTAGGACACATTGTCAAAAGTAGGATTTTACGGTATAATAGTTGTTGTTCGAGAAATTTTGATTTTCAAAAAATAGTGAAATGTTATAAGGAGAACCCATGAACAATTTACCAAATTGCCCAAAATGTAATTCAGAATATGTCTACGAGGACGGAAGTCTCTTGGTCTGCCCAGAGTGCGCCTATGAATGGAACCCTGCAGAAGTTGCAGAAGTAGAAGAAGGTGTTGTTGCTATCGATGCCAACGGAAATAAATTAGCCGACGGCGATACTGTAACCCTAATCAAGGACTTGAAAGTAAAAGGTGCGCCAAAGGATTTGAAACAAGGAACTCGTGTTAAAAATATCCGTATCGTAGAAGGTGACCACAACATCGACTGTAAGATTGATGGTTTTGGAGCTATGAAATTGAAGTCAGAGTTTGTTAAGAAAATCTAGCCATGAAACTGAATTACAAATTTATCTTTTATAGTCGTGTGCTCTTGTTCTTAGCGGCATTTACAGGAGTTTATTTAGAGATTACCAAGCACGGTGGCTTTGGAATGCTCCTTTACTACACAGTATTGTCCAATCTTTTGGTAACGATTTTCACTGGCTATCTACTCCGTGTGATGAGTCGTTCAGGTGAAGATTGGCAAAGCCCGACCCTGCTTCGTCTCAAGGGTGGCGTTACCATGAGTATTATGATTACTTGTGTGATTTATCATTTTATGCTTGCTCCGATTGCGACAGACTTTTACCGTGTGGAGAATTTCCTTTGTCACTATATCGTTCCACTCTGGTTTTTAGCCGATACCCTCTTCTTTGATAAACAGGGTCAATACAAGATCTGGGATCCAGTCTTGTGGACCATCTTGCCCTTGGTTTATATGATTTTTGCCTTGTTTAACGGCCTGGTCTTAAAACTCAATATTCCGAATTCCAAGGACAATCCCTTCCCTTATTTCTTTTTAAATGTGAACAAGGGTTGGGACGTGGTTATCAAATGGTGTTTGATCATTTTTGCGGCGTATATGGTTGCAGGCTTTATCTTCTATCTGATCAAGCAAATCAAGCGAAAATAGTCTTCCTATTAGGAAAGTTAGGACGGAGTCTTTAGTTCAATCGGGCTCCTTCTTTTCTTGCCATCTTCCTTTTAAAAGGATCAACAGTGAGAAATATACAGAAAGAAAATTCATGAAACAATTTTTAGAACGGGCTAGTATTTTGGCCCTCTCCCTCGTTTTGATTACCTCCTTTTCCATCTCAAGTGCTCTGCCAGCCATGTTTGACTATTATCAAGGCTACCCCAAAGAACAAATCGAGCTCCTGGTCAGTCTCCCTTCTTTTGGGATCATGATTATGCTGGTTTTAAATGGGTTTTTGGAGCGATTGTTTCCTGAGCGACTTCAGATTAGTCTAGGACTTATCATCCTTTCTATCGGTGGAACAGCCCCTTTCTGGTATCAGGAGTACAACTTTGTCTTTGCGATGCGGATTTTATTTGGCTTGGGTGTTGGGATGATCAATGCCAAGGCCATTTCCATCATCAGCGAACGCTATCATGGAAAGACACGGATCCAGATGTTGGGTCTTCGCGGATCAGCAGAAGTTGTCGGGGCATCGATTTTGACTCTAGTGGTAGGTCAACTCTTATCCTTGGGATGGACAGTGACCTTCTTGGCCTACAGTGCGGGATTTTTAGTATTGATCCTTTACCTGCTCTTTGTCCCTTATGGGAAGGAAAAGAAAGAAACCAAGAAAAAAGAGACCGAAACGACTCGTTTGACAGGACAGATGAAGGGCTTGATTTTTCTCTTGGCTGTCGAAGCAGCAGTTGTTGTCTGCACCAATACAGCTATCACCATTCGTATTCCTAGTCTGATGGTGGAAAGAGGCCTCGGGGATGCTCAATTATCTAGTTTTGTTCTTAGTGTCATGCAGTTGATTGGGATTGTGGCTGGCGTGAGTTTTTCTGTCTTGATTTCTCTCTTTAAAGAAAGATTGCTCCTGTGGTCAGGCATCGCCTTTGGATTGGGGCAGATTGTGATTGCCTTGTCTCCGTCATTGGGTGTGATGGTAGTTGGAAGTATTGTGGCAGGTTTTTCTTATAGTGTGGCCTTGACCACTGCCTTTCAGCTTCTTTCTGAAAGAATTCCAGCTAAACTCCTTAATCAGGCAACATCTTTTGCAGTGCTAGGATGCAGCTTTGGTGCCTTTACCACACCTTTCGTACTGGGGGCTGTCGGTATGGTCACTCAAAACGGTATGTTGGTCTTCACTATTCTAGGATGCTGGTTAATAGTTACTTCCGTATTTGTCATGTTTTCTCTTCGAAAGAAAGCTTAGGATTGATTTCCTAAGTTTTTCTTTTTCATTTTTGTCCCCAGACAATTATTGTTTTTTAAACTTGTTTGTACTATTATTTCCTGATAAAATAGACACATGACAAGATATAAAGCAATCATTTCCTATGACGGCTACTCTTTTGCGGGCTTTCAGCGTCAGCCCCATGCGCGGAGCGTTCAGGAAGAAATTGAAAAAACCTTAACGAGACTTAATAAGGGGCAAGCCATCACTGTTCACGGTGCTGGTAGGACGGATAGTGGGGTTCATGCCCTGGGACAGGTTATCCATTTTGACCTGCCTTATCAAATGAATGAGGAAAAACTCCGTTTTGCTCTGGATACCCAGTCACCTGAAGATATTGATGTGATTTCGATTAAGATCGTGGCGGATGATTTTCATTGCCGTTATGCAAAACATAGCAAGACCTATGAGTTTATCGTGGATAGGGGCCGTCCTAAAAATCCCATGCGCCGTCACTATGCTACTCACTTTCCCTATCCGCTTGATGTTGAGCGGATGCAGATGGCAATCAAAAAGTTAGAGGGAACCCATGATTTCACTGGTTTTACAGCCTCTGGTACTAGTGTGGAGGACAAGGTTCGCACCATTACAGAAGCAAGTCTAACAGTCGATGAGACAGGCCAGTTTTTGACCTTTACCTTTTCAGGAAATGGTTTCTTGTATAAGCAGATTCGCAATATGGTGGGGACGCTACTCAAAATCGGAAATAATCGAATGCCAGTAGAGCAGATTGACTTGATTTTGGAGAAGAAGGACAGGCAACTTGCAGGCCCAACAGCAGCACCAAATGGCTTGTATTTGAAGGAGATTCATTATGAAGAATAATCGTATTTTAGCCCTTTCTGGGAATGATATTTTTAGTGGTGGCGGTTTGTCAGCTGATTTGGCCACCTATACTTTGAATGGCTTGCATGGTTTTGTAGCAGTGACTTGTTTGACGGCCTTGACAGAAAAGGGCTTTGAAGTCTTTCCTACGGACGATACTATTTTTCAACATGAGTTGGATAGTTTGCGTGATGTGGACTTTGCGGGGATCAAGATTGGTCTTCTCCCTACTGTTAGTGTGGCTGAGAAGGCCTTGGACTTTATCAAGCAACGTCCTGGAGTGCCGGTGGTATTGGACCCTGTCTTGGTCTGCAAGGAAACGCACGACGTGGCTGTGAGTGAACTTTGTCAAGAATTGATCCGCTTTTTCCCTCATGTTAGCGTGATTACGCCAAATCTCCCTGAAGCAGAATTATTAGCTGGTCAGGAGATTAAAACCTTGGAAGATATGAAGGCTGCAGCGCAGAAATTGCATGAATTAGGAGCGTCAGCAGTTATTATCAAGGGAGGCAATCGCCTCAGTCAGGACGTGGCTATAGATGTCTTTTATGATGGACAAACTTTCACAGTCCTAGAAAATCCTGTTATCCAAGGGCAGAATGCTGGTGCAGGTTGTACCTTTGCCTCAAGCATTGCCAGTCACTTGGTTAAAGGTGATGAACTTTTACAAGCAGTAGAGAGCTCTAAGGCTTTCGTTTACCGTGCTATTGCACAAGCAGATCAATATGGAGTAAGACAATATGAAGCAAACCAAAACAACTAAAATCGCCCTTGTATCTCTTTTGACAGCCCTTTCTGTGGTTCTAGGTTATTTCTTAAAAATCCCAACACCAACAGGCATTCTAACTCTCTTAGATGCGGGTGTCTTCTTTGCAGCCTTCTACTTTGGTAGTCGTGAAGGGGCTGTCGTTGGAGGACTAGCAGGTTTCTTGATTGACCTCTTATCAGGCTATCCACAGTGGATGTTCTTTAGCTTGGTAAACCATGGCTTGCAGGGATTTTTCGCAGGATTTAAAGGGAAATCTCAGTGGCTAGGCCTTATCTTAGCTACTATTGCGATGGTAGGAGGCTACGCCTTGGGTTCAACTTTGATGAATGGCTGGGCAGCAGCCCTACCAGAAATCCTACCAAACTTCCTGCAAAATATCGTGGGAATGGTTGTAGGGTTTGTGCTTAGTCAAAGTATCAAGAAGATTAGGTAATTATAAAAACCGTAAAGTTAGCAGAAAAATCATTACTGCTAACTTTACGGTTTTATTGGTCTTCTCGTAGATAATAGGAAATCACAACAGAAGAATTACTATCAAAATAGGAATCTTTATCAAAATATTTGCAATTTCCTATTGTAATGCTACGTATTTTGTAATCCTTAATAAAATGAGGTAATTTTTCATATTTTTCTTCAAGTAATGTTACACTATGGAATCCAATATTTTCAAAAAGCTCTTTTACATCTGTAGGTTCTTTTGTAAGTAAAATATCATAATCATCAGGTGAAAGTATATACTGATTCTTTAAAATATCATTTAGTCGCTCAGAAATTCGCAAACTAATATTTTTAGGGATGCTTGAGTCAGTATTATCTCTTGAAATTCTAACTTTTCCCGTTAAACTGCCATAATCATTATAATCTAAAGTAAAAAACCAAGTTGAAATTCTGCTAATTGAATACACCTCAAAATTAATTAAAGCTTGATTAATTTCTACCTTTTTAATTCGAATAATTTGACTGGTTTCTTCGTGAATTATTCTATTAAAGTCTTCTTGAGTTAAGAATTCAGGGAATTGAATGGATAAAGATTGTCTAAGTTCTTCATCTTGTTTCTTTTCAAGACGCTCTTGATTATTCCATGAATGTATTTCAAAAATTAAATTTACAACTTTACTAGGTACACTTATAAAATTAGAAATTCCTGTCATAGTATTATTGGCAATACAAACAGCTCCATCTACAGTATTGGTGGTTATTTTAGAAGTTTCATCTACAACTACTTTAACGGCTTTTGCTGTCTCATTTGCAATATCATTTACAACTTTTGAGGATTCATTTGCAATATCATTTACAACTTTTGAGGATTCATTTGCAATATTATTTACAACCTTTGAAGATTCATTGACGATATCATTTACGACTTTAGAAGTTTCGTTAGCTACATCATCTACAAATTTAAAGAGCCCATCTAACATAAAAACAATTCCTTTAATCAAAATAAAGCAAATCTTTGCTGGTGCTTGTAAAGAGGTCAAAGCCATCCTTGGTTACGACACCACAGTCTTCGATACGAACGCCGACTTTACCAGGGATATAGATACCTGGTTCAACAGAGAAGCACATGCCTTCTTCGATGACCATGTCGTTTCCTTCCATGATAGATGGGAATTCGTGGACATCCATACCGATACCGTGACCGAGACGGTGGTTGAAGTACTCACCGTAACCAGCTTTTTCGATGACTTCACGGGCGGCGCGGTCTACTTCATGAGCAGTCACACCTGGCTTTATAAAGTCAAGGGCAGCTTGTTGGGCTTCAAGGGTCAAGTTGTAGATATCTTTCTTGAATTGGTCAGGTTTACCGACAGCGACTGTACGAGTCATATCTGATGCATAGCCATTGACCATGACACCGAGGTCAAAGAGGAGAAGGGCGTCCTTTTCGACCTTGTTTGCACCAGGAATTCCGTGCGGATTTGCGGCGTTATCGCCAGTCAAGACCATAGTATCAAAGCTCATTTCATAGCCTTCACGTTTCATAGCAAAGTCGATTTGTGCAATGATATCTGTCTCTGTCTTATCAAGAGAAATATTGTCAAAACCAACCTTAACAGCCTTATCAGCATAGAGACCTGCAACCATCATTTTTTGCACTTCGTCAGCTGATTTGATGAGGCGCATGCGTTGGATGCGAGGAGTGAGATTTTCAAACTCAGCAGTTTCAAAGACAGTTTTCAAACCATGGTATTTGGTCAAGATGAGATTATCAAACTCAACAGCGACACGTTTGAAGTCGTGCTGAGGCAAAGCGTTTTTGATTTTTTGCCATGGATTTTCAGAATCCACATAGCCCACAACTGGGAAAGCTACAGTGCTGCTTGCACGCTCCACTTCAAGGGCTGGGACAAAAAGGAGAGGTTCCCGGTCCGCTAAGACAAAAAGGAACATTTGGCGTTCATGGGGATCACTGTAAAAGCCAGTGAGGTAATTAATAGTGACGGGGTCAGATACGACAGCGACGTCTAGTTTTTCTGATTCAAGATATGTTAGGATTTGTTGTAATTTAGACATATGCTACCTTCTTTCTACCCCTCTATTTTGGCAAAAAAAGAGAGAAAATGCAAGGGAGAAGGGTAAAAGAGCAGGCAAAAAGAACTCCGATAATTTTGTGGAGTCCTTTGGTATAGCTTTCGTTATTTTATGAAAAGTCAGCCTTGCTTTTGACATCGTTGTATTCTTCAGCAACTTCTTGGCTGAGAATATCTTCATAGGCAGGGAGTTGGATGTTCTGGCCGTATTTCTTCTTAAGGGCAGTAGTGACCAGACGATAAGCTAGATTGGCATTACGAGAGAGGATAGGTCCGTGGAAGTAGGAACCAAAGACATTCTTATAATGAACCCCTTCACCGATCTTTTCTTCGTTATTTCCATTTCCATAGACAACCTGACCCAGCGGTTTTTGGTCATCTGAGAGGAAGGTACGGCCTTGGTGATTTTCAAATCCATAGTAGGTTTCATTGAATTCGTCATTATGGATCTTGATGTCACCGATAAAGCGATTATTGGTCTGGTTGAGGGTATAGTGGCCCATGACCCCTAGCCCTTCGATGCGTTTGCCTGAAGCTTCAACATAATATTGCCCCAATAGTTGGAAACCACCGCAGATAGCGAGAACCACACCGTCATTTTGGATGTAGTTGTCAATGCTCTCTTTTTTAGCAGGAAGATCGCTAGCGATAATACTTTGTTCAAAATCTTGACCGCCGCCGAAAAAGGCGATATCATAGTGGTTTTCGTCAAAGTCATCATGGAGAGAAACAATATCAACTGTTACATGAGCTCCCAGTTTTTCAGCCACATACTTGAGCATGAGGATGTTTCCATTGTCCCCGTAGGTATTCATGAGGTTTCCATAGAGGTGGGCAATGTTGAGCTGATAAGGGTAGTTGCCATCTTTTGAGGAAAGTGAAGTATAAACCATTAGTTCATCTCCTTTCTAACAATCTGACGACTAGCCAGCAGTTCGCGGAGTTCAAGCATCGCAGTATAGGTAGCTAGGATATAGGCATGCTTGCAGTCTTGGTTCTCAATGGTTTTGAGAACTTGCTCCAGATTGCTTGTTTCAGTGATTTTATCAGCTGGGTATCCTGTCACCCGTAGACGACGCGCGATTTCAGAATGACGAACACCACCAGCGTTGATTTCTGGAATGTCCATGTCAATGATTTGTTCAAAATCAGCATCCCAGATCCAGCTAGTGTCAATTCCGTCTGCATAGTTGGCATTGAGGAGAACAGATAGGCTAAATGGATAAGGCGCTAGTTTAATCATCTCGATAGCCTGAGTTGCACCGACTGGATTCTTAATCAAGACGAGAGTACATTCCTTGTCGCCGATATGGAAGGTTTCCTGGCGTCCAAAGACAGCGCGACTCTTATCAAATCCTTGCTTGATGAGTTGTGAATCAGCGCCGAGGAAACGGGCAATAGCAACCGCAGCTAGTGCATTGTAGATGTTGTAAAGTCCACCGATTTGAATGCCGTATTCTTGTCCGTCAATGACAAAGCGGGAGCGATTGTTGGTTAACTCAACCAAGTCTGTCAGACGGTAGTCCAAGTCAGGTCGTTTGCAGCCACAATTTTCGCAGATATAGGCACCCAAGTTGGCATAGGTATTGTGCTCATATTTGAGGATGCCTTGACAGTCAGGACAGAGGATTCCTTCGGTATTGTAGTGAGCTAGTTGGGCTGGCCCTTTTTCCAAGTCAAAACCAAAATACTGTACAGGATTTGGAATAGCTGGTTTGTAGAAAAGTGGACTGTCACCATTGAGGAGAACAGTAGCCGTAGGCACCTTACGAATGGCATCCAAAATCATCTTATAAGTTGTGTAAATCTCACCGTAGCGGTCCATCTGGTCACGGAAAATATTAGTAATGACAAAAAGGCTAGGATGGATGTAGTCACAGATACGAGATAGACTGGCCTCGTCAATTTCTAGAACGGCAATGTTTTTCCCAGTTTTAGAGGATTTGGCCGTCAAGAAGGTTGTCGTAATCCCTGTAATCATATTGGCACCGCTTGGATTGGTCAGAACCTGACCATAAACCTCTTTTAAAATGCCGACAGTGAGGGCAGTTGTCAGGGTTTTCCCGTTGGTTCCAGTGACCACGACAATTTCGTAGTTCTTAGCTAAATTTTGTAAAATATCTTTATCAAATTGAAGGGCGAGTTTTCCTGGGAGCGTACTTCCACGGCCAAGACGGCTCAAGATGAAGTGAGAAGAACGCCCAGCTAGGAGGCCCAAAGTAGTTTTTAATTTCATGTTTCTATTATATCATACTGCGCCCAGCAGTCCAATAACTAAAGTAACCTCTAAGATCAACTAAAGAAGTAACCTTAGAAGTGCTTTTTAGGTTCTGATTAAACCAAACCAATCAAATACAATATCTTTGGATTTGATAACTTTGGCAACTTTAAGAAATAAATCTTTCTCACTCTGAATATAAGAAAGGAGAGGACATCGATTATCCTCTACAGGTTTTAAAATTTCATTAATCCATTATAGTTGACAAAGATACCTAACTTTTGGGATTTAGATTATTTTTTGGAAAGTCTCTTTTATAATAAATTACGAATTTTTTCTTTTATAAATGCGTTAAGAGGATAGTGTTTATCAAGATATTCTAGGAGTGCCTGAGCAGATTCAGAAATTCGTTCGTAACCTTGCAAAAAGTAGGGTAATTGTTTGGCTTCATTTGGATAACCTTTTTCAAATCGTCTGTTGCTGTTAAAAATATCTATAAAATTAGATTTAGAAGTTTTTTCCAAATTGATTAGTTCAGTCCAGAGCTTGACAGATCTGTTTTGGATGAAATCATAAGCAGCCAATTTTTCGCCTCGTTGATAGCGACCTAGTCCTATATATAGGTTGCATAAAATTTCTCCCAACAGCCATTCGCGGTCTCTATTTTCTTTTGATGGCAATCTTTGTGGCCGGCAGATTGTTCCATCAAAACCGACCTCCTTCCAGATAATCTTGCCTTCAGCGAAGGGAATGTTTACTAGTTCATGAGCTTCAAAGATAGCAAATTCACAAAAAACATCATCTTCAAATAAAACTTTATGTCCGTCCACTGTATTTTGGTAGTGAAATGCAATTGGTTCTAGCTTACTTAACCAGGTTAGGTCCTGGATATAGGCCTGCTTGTAGCCATCTTTTACAATAACAAAGAAATCTAAATCGGAGTACTGATCCAATCGTTCTCTTTCTGCTCCGCAAGAACCAAGTGCCAGTAAAGCTAGTGCTTGTCTAGAATCTTTTAGAGACTGACCAATATTATTTAGTCTTTGTAATAGTAATTCTGTTTTATTCATATCGTTACCTCATTGTTTCTTGTTTACAGACATTATATAGTTAATGTTTTCGAAAGTCAATTTCATCCCATACCAAATATATACTAATGTAATATGGGATTTCTTTCGATATTTTTTACAATGATAAAGTTTAAACATTTTGCGGAGTATTGCTCATATTATCAAGAACGAAGAAATTTGAAGTATCCTTTGATTGATTAGAAAGTGATTCTTATCTTTAAAAAGATCAAATAATTTGTAAAATATTTAAGAAGAAAAAATATATCGACTTAGCCATCAATTTGCAAACAGTAAAATCTTCTCACAAATGATGAAAATACACATACGACCCGCGCAAAGAGTGGATAGTTTACTAATTAGGCATGAAACAATCATTGCAAAATATACTTTTTAAATTACCCATAAAACGATGAGCTGAAGCAAGTTATTTAAAGTCATATGTATTGCTGATATTTAAAAGAGCGACCTGAGACTCAATATATAATTAGGACTGCTAAGTAAAGTGTGGACATTATATCATAAAAGAAAGAAAAGACAGATTTGAGATTTCGCAGAAACAAAAACAGCCCGATGAGGGCTGTGAGTGATTAGTTCTGAAACCAAGTTGCGATTGGAAAGTCGTTTTGTTTCAGTTCCAGTTTTGTTTTGGTTAGAAGTTGACCATTTTCTAATGAATACAATAAGAAATGTTGATTAGTTACGATCAATACCTTGTTTGTCAAACTTGTATCGATGTGTATTATCTCTTCTGTAGAGTCAGGTAAATCTTTTCTGACATTGATTAGATAGCTGGATTCATCAGAGAGATTAACAATAGATAAGGCACAGCGATCATTTCCATCCGCTTCATGTTTAACAATCAATCGATCCTCTTTTGGAGTTTTATAGAGAAGATTGGGATTATCCTCTGGTAGCGTAATGAAGTGCTTTTCCTTACTAGACAAGTTCATGACAAGTATGCGATTGTCTGGATCCTTGGAGAAAGTTTCTGTATTTCGGGTATATGCAACGCTACTGTAATAATTGTCACCGATTAATTCAGAAGAAGTCAGCATTTCAACGATTTTGCCTTCGCTTGTCAGAGGCGTGCGAGACAATTCTTTTAGTTGGTCATTTTCGTCCAATTCAACTAAATAGCCATCGAACACTAAAGCGGGTCGTTGACGGGACTCATCATGAAACCCCAGACCGAGATAGAGGCGATTTCCTCTTCCATGAAACTGGATCGGAAAGGAAGTGGATTCGGAGAATGTTTTTTGAGTAATCAGCTTTCCTGAGATGTCAAACATACTGAGCACCCCATCCTCAGTTGTAGTTTGGCCTGTGTAGAAGAACTTGTCTGATACTCCAGCTCCTGAATAAGCATAGAAGGGAGTTGAAGTTTTCCGTATGTCCCCTGTCTGAAAGTCAAGAGATACGATGTTCTGAGTGGATGCCTTCCCTCTGGTATTTCCAGATGAAAAGACGAGATAGCGATTGTCAAACCGTCCCTGAGGAAACCAGAAATTGACATCTTCTGCAGTGGAGACATCCTCAGTCTTCATGAGCTGAAACTGATCGTTTTGCAACTGATAACTTTGAATGGATTTCGAATTGACAAGGTAAAAATCAGCAGCTTGATTGACTGTGAATCGCTGTTTTTGAGGTGAAATCAAGCGAAAAAGCATCCAACAAAGTAGGAGAAAAATGAAGACTATACTGACACAGAAAACCAGTGTTTTCACAGTCGTACTTTTTTCTTTGGATAGAAAGGAAAAAGGAGAGTGTTTTGGTGGTTTAACTTGCTTTCCCATTTGACTAGCCTCCTTTTTGAACAGAAAATGAAGACAACATCCTACACCTATATTATAAGCTTTTACAGATAAAAGCACAAATAATCTTGCAAAGAAACTATAGACTGGATAGAAAAAGACAAACATCGAAATGGATGCTTGTCTTGTGGAGAATATCTGAAAATCTAGATCGCAAACAAGTCATTCAAGTTCTCAGCCAAGGTTGGGTGAGTGAAGATTTGTTTTGTGAAGTAAGTGTAAGGAATCTTGTTGTCCATCGCAACAGTGATGATATTGATGATTTCTTGAGAACCTTCTGAGAAGATGCTTGCACCGAGAATTTCTTTTGTTTCAGTGTTGACAACAGCTTTGAAGGCTCCACGAAGGTCTCCATTTACGTGACCACGAGGCATCGCAGCAACAGGAATTTCCTTCACAGCGTATGGAAGTTTCAAATCAGCTGCTTGGCTTTCCGTCAAACCGACTTGTGAAAGTGCAGGTGTGATGAACATGGTGTTTGGCACGTTGAGACGGTCTTCAAGTGTGTAGCTGCCATCACCAGCAAGATAGCTGTAGACAACGCGGAAGTCATCAAGTGAAATGTAGGTAAATTGAGGTCCACCGTTGACGTCTCCAACTGCGAAGACACCAGGAACGTTTGTTTGACAATGTTTGTCTACTTTGATAGCACCACGCTCTGTTAGTTCAATATTAGTATTCTCAAGTTGAAGTGGTTCTACGTTTGGCTTACGTCCAGTTGCGTAGAGAAGAGCATCGAAACGGTAAGTTTCCTTTTCAGTTACGACAAGGACTTGGTCACCGTCGTTTTTGATTTCAGTAGTACGGATGTTTTGAAGCAATTCAATACCGTCTTCTTCCATGTATTGTTTAGCAAGAGCTGCGATGGAAGGTTCTGCACGAGGTAGGAAAGTATCCAAGGCATCTAGGACTGTAACTTTACTACCAAGTCTATTGTAGAGTCCTGCAAATTCAAGACCGATATTTCCGCCACCAAGGACACCAAGTTTTTCAGGCAATTTATCCAAGTTTTGGATACCTGTCGAGTCAAAGACATTTTTACTTGTAGCAAGTCCAGGAATTGGCAAGACGTTTGAAACAGCGCCAGTGTTGATGACGATTGTTTCAGCAGTGAGTTCTTGTTTTTCGTCACCTGCTTGGATTTCGATGACTTTGTTTGAAAGGAAGTGAGCTTCCGCATCAAAGATATCCACACCTGTTCCCGCAACAGTGGCATAGTTTTTACCATTGAGGCGACCAGTGATGGTATTTTTGGTAGCAATGACTTCTTCAAAAGACAAATCTTTCTCAGCAGCGACTAGCAAGGTTTTAGTTGGGATACAGCCGATATTGATACAAGTTCCACCGTACATAGCTTTGCTACGTTCAATAAGGGCAACTTTTTTGCCAGCTGAAGCCAATTTACCAGCTAGTGTTTTACCAGCTTTACCAAATCCAATAACGATTAAATCATATGTTAACATTTATAGTCCTCCTATTTGATTTTCATTCTAGCACAAGAAAACACTTTTTGCACAAATCTGCTACGGGAAATGAAGTGAGCTTGAAATGCTCCCTTCAAATTCTTTGATAAACAACTTTCATGCCACTTTACTGCTAGAAAATCGTTTACATGATTTTCCTAATGGATTCTACTATCTTTTGCTTCTCTCTTGTGTTATACTAGATAGGTTGCAAAGAAACTCGTACTTTTCTTTCGTGGAAAAGAAGCAACACGGTATCTCGTTTTGAAGAAGATACGTCATGAAAAGAAAAGTATATGCTAAGCGCTATAGGGTGGCTTCGCACCACCTTTAGAAAGAAGAAAAACGTGAAATTTAATGAATTTAACTTGTCTGCTGAATTGCTAGCAGAGATTGAAAAAGCTGGATTTGTAGAAGCAAGTCCCATCCAAGAGCAAACTATTCCTTTGGCTCTTGAAGGAAAAGACGTTATCGGTCAAGCTCAGACTGGTACAGGAAAAACTGCGGCATTTGGCTTGCCAACCCTTGAAAAAATCCGTACAGAAGAAGCGACCATCCAAGCCTTGGTCATCGCTCCAACTCGTGAACTCGCTGTTCAAAGCCAAGAGGAATTGTTCCGCTTTGGCCGTAGCAAGGGAGTGAAAGTTCGCTCAGTTTACGGTGGTTCAAGCATTGAAAAACAAATCAAGGCCCTTAAATCTGGTGCCCATATCGTGGTAGGAACACCAGGCCGTCTCTTGGACTTGATTAAACGCAAGGCCTTGAAATTACAAGATATTGAAACGCTTATCCTTGATGAAGCGGATGAAATGCTCAACATGGGCTTCCTTGAAGACATCGAAGCCATTATCTCTCGTGTTCCTGCAAATCGTCAAACCTTGCTCTTCTCAGCAACCATGCCAGATGCTATCAAACGTATCGGTGTCCAGTTTATGAAAGACCCTGAACATGTCAAAATTGCTGCCAAGGAATTGACAACAGAACTGGTTGACCAGTACTATATCCGTGTCAAGGAACAAGAAAAATTTGATACCATGACCCGTCTTATGGATGTTGAACAACCTGAATTGTCCATTGTATTTGGTCGTACCAAACGCCGTGTGGATGAATTGACTCGTGGACTTAAAATCCGTGGCTTCCGTGCAGAGGGAATTCATGGTGACCTAGATCAAAATAAACGTCTTCGTGTCCTTCGTGACTTTAAAAATGGCAATCTAGATGTTCTGGTTGCGACGGACGTAGCAGCTCGTGGTTTGGATATTTCTGGTGTTACTCATGTATATAACTACGACATCCCTCAAGATCCTGAAAGTTATGTTCACCGTATCGGCCGTACAGGTCGTGCTGGTAAGTCAGGTCAGTCTATTACTTTCGTAGCGCCAAATGAAATGGGTTACCTTCAAATTATCGAAAACTTGACTAAGAAACGCATGAAAGGCTTGAAACCAGCGACAGCAGAAGAAGCCTTCCAAGCTAAGAAACAAGTAGCTCTCAAGAAAATCGAACGTGATTTCGCAGATGAAACCATTCGTGGGAACTTTGAGAAATTTGCTAAAGATGCCCGTAAATTGGCTGCTGAATTTAGTCCAGAAGAATTGGCTATGTATATCTTGAGTCTCACTGTTCAAGATCCTGACAGCCTTCCAGAAGTGGAGATTGCACGTGAAAAACCACTGCCATTTAAACCATCAGGTAATGGCTTTGCTGGCAAAGCTAAGGGAGGTCGTGGAGGCCGTCGTGGGGACGACCGTCGAGACCGTGATCGCCGTGGCAATGGTCGTCGTGATGAGTTCAAGAAAGGCAGTCGTGGAAATGATCGTTTTGATAAAGACAGACGTTACCGTAATAAAGACAATAAAAAACCTCGCAACACTTCAAGCGAAAAGCAAACAGGCTTTGTTATTCGTAACAAGGGAGACAAATAGGAAAAAGCGATTCACTGGGTGAATCGCTTTTATATATAAGGAGACCAAGGGGAAAAGAAGATGGATAATAGTAAAGGAAAGGTGAGATGGGAAGGGATCCTTAACTCATCTTCTTATAATATTATAATATCAAAAAATGAAGTTTTGTCAATGAAAAATAATAATTTTTTCTAAAATATTTTTGCTTTTAAAAATTGCAATTCAATAAGCAATTTTCAGATAATTATTGAAATTTCAGGTTCTTTATGTTATAATGATAGCGATTAAATGCGAGGTGAAAAATGGCACATTTATTAGAAAAAACAAGAAAAATTACATCAATTTTAAAACGCTCAGAAGAGCAAATGCAGGATGAACTTCCATACAATGCCATTACACGTCAACTAGCAGACATTATTGATTGCAATGCCTGTATTGTCAATAGCAAGGGACGACTTTTGGGCTATTTTATGCGCTATAAAACCAATACAGACCGTGTAGAGCAGTTTTTCCAAACCAAGACGTTCCCAGATGACTATGTACAAGGGGCAAACATGATCTACGATACGGAGGCCAATCTTCCTATTGAACATGATTTGACCATTTTCCCAGTAGAGAGCCGTGCGGATTTTCCAGATGGTTTGACAACCATTGCTCCCATTCATGTATCAGGGATTCGCCTAGGTTCCTTGATTATTTGGCGCAATGATAAGAAATTTGAAGATGAGGATTTGATTCTTGTTGAGATTGCGAGTACAGTGGTAGGGATTCAACTCTTGAACTTCCAACGCGAAGAAGACGAGAAAAATATTCGCCGTCGTACTGCTGTAACCATGGCAGTCAATACCCTCTCCTACTCAGAACTTCGTGCTGTTTCAGCTATTTTATCTGAGCTAAATGGAAATGAAGGACAATTGACTGCATCTGTCATTGCAGATCGTATCGGTATTACGCGCTCAGTAATCGTCAATGCTCTCCGTAAGCTGGAGTCGGCAGGAATTATTGAAAGCCGTTCACTAGGAATGAAGGGAACCTATCTCAAGGTATTGATTTCAGATATCTTTGAGGAAGTGAAAAAGAGGGACTACTAATGGCAAAGGCTTTAATCTCGATTGACTATACAGAGGATTTTGTAGCAGATCAGGGAAAATTGACAGCAGGTGCTCCTGCTCAAGCCATATCAGAGGCAATCAATCAAGTAACCAGACTGGCTTTTGATCGAGGAGACTATGTCTTCTTCACTATTGATGCTCATGAGGAGAAGGATACCTTCCACCCGGAAAGTAAACTCTTTCCACCGCACAATATCATTGGGACTAGTGGCCGTAACCTCTATGACTCCCTAGCTGATTTCTATGCGGAAAATAAGGACGATAGTCGCGTCTTTTGGATGGACAAGCGTCACTATTCAGCATTTTCAGGAACGGATCTCGATATTCGCCTGCGAGAACGTCGAGTTGATACAGTCATCTTAACTGGTGTTTTGACAGATATTTGTGTCCTCCATACGGCTATTGATGCCTACAATTTAGGTTATAATATTGAAGTTGTCAAACCTGCGGTTGCCTCTATCTGGCCAGAAAATCATCAGTTTGCTCTTGGACATTTTAAGAACACTCTGGGAGCTAAATTGTTGGATGAAAATTTGGCTGAAATTAAAGAATGATTCCCTTGGAAAAATGAAAAAAATCTGAAAAAAGTGTTGACAAAGATTTTGAAAGTTGATATACTAGTAAAGTAATCGACGCGGGGATGGCGGAATTGGCAGACGCGCAGGACTAAGGATCCTGTGACCGCTTTAGGTCGTGAGGGTTCAAGTCCCTCTCTCCGCATAGGATAAGAGTTAGCTGTGGCTAGCTCTTTTTGTTTTTCCAAAGAAGGTTAGAGGTACAGTTCGACTATCGGAAGAACTTGGCATCAAGAACTATCATTTATGGAATGGAGTTGTTTTTTTGATTGGTAAAACGTGTTCTAATATGAAGAAAGTTAGCAGTTGCTAGCTTTCTTCATTTTTTCAAAAAATAAATCAAAAAATATTTTCGATTTCATAAACATTTCATATTTGGATTTTATAATAGTCTTACAAATATGGAGGTGACAAATGAATCCAATCCAAAGAGCTTGGGCTTATGTCAGCAGAAAACGACTGAGAAGTTTTATTTTATTTCTGATTTTATTGGTCCTATTGGCCGGAATTTCAGCCTGTTTGACTCTGATGAAGTCCAACAAAACAGTAGAAAGCAATCTTTACAAATCACTCAATGCTTCTTTTTCTATCAAAAAGATAGAAAATGGACAGACCTTCAAGTTGTCAGACCTAGCATCCGTGAGCAAGATTAAGGGACTGGAAAATGTCTCTCCTGAACTCGAAACGGTCGCAAAACTGAAAGACAAGGAAGCGGTGAGTGGTGAGCAGAGCGTAGAACGCGATGATTTGTCAGCTGCGGATAAGAACTTGGTTAGCTTAACGGCTCTTGAGGATTCATCCAAGGATGTCACCTTTACTAGTTCAGCTTTCAACCTAAAAGAAGGGCGACACCTTCAAAAAGGAGATTCTAAGAAAATCCTTATCCACGAAGAGTTGGCCAAGAAGAACGGTCTTTCGCTTCATGACAAGATTCGCTTGGATGCTGGTCAATCCGAAGTTGGAAAAGGGCAAACAGTTGAGTTTGAGATTGTCGGCATCTTTTCTGGTAAAAAGCAAGAGAAATTTACAGGCTTGTCTTCTGACTTCAGTGAAAACAATGTCTTTACAGACTATGAAAGTAGCCAAACCCTTCTGGGAAATAGTGAAGCTCAAGTCAGTGCAGCGCGCTTCTATGTAGAAAATCCTAAGGAAATGGACGGACTCATGAAGCAAGTGGAAAGCTTGGCTTTAGAAAATCAAGGTTACCAAGTAGAGAAGGAAAACAAGGCCTTTGAACAAATCAAAGACTCAGTTGCAACCTTCCAAACCTTCCTCACCATCTTCCTTTATGGGATGTTGATAGCTGGAGCTGGAGCCTTAATTTTGGTCTTGTCTCTCTGGTTGAGAGAAAGGGTCTACGAAGTGGGGATTTTACTCGCACTTGGAAAAGGTAAGAGCTCGATCTTCCTCCAGTTCTGTTTAGAGGTAGTTTTGGTATCAATCGGAGCTTTGCTTCCATCCTTTATCGCTGGAAACGCCATCACATCCTATCTACTTCAAACTGTACTAGCCAGTGGAGATCAGGCAACCTTACAAGACACACTAGCCAAAGCAAGTGGTCTATCAACCAGTCTCCTATCCTTTGCAGAATCCTATGTCTTTCTGCTCCTGATTGGTTGCTTGTCTGTAGCCCTTTGTTTCGTATTTCTATTTAGAAAATCGCCGAAAGAAATTTTATCATCTATTAGTTAAGAAGGAGAAATCATGACTTTATTACAATTGCAAGATGTTACCTACCGTTATAAGAACACTGCTGAAGCAGTTTTATATCAGATCAAGTATAATTTTGAACCCGGAAAATTTTATAGTATCATTGGTGAGTCAGGAGCAGGGAAATCCACTCTCTTGTCCCTCCTTGCTGGTCTAGATAGTCCTGTTGAAGGTTCTATCCTTTTCCAAGGAGAGGACATTCGGAATAAGGGGTATTCTTACCATCGCATGCACCATATTTCCCTGGTCTTTCAAAATTATAACTTGATAGATTATCTTTCTCCGCTGGAAAATATCCGCTTGGTCAACAAAAAAGCAAGCAAGGATACACTTCTTGAGCTTGGTTTGGATGAAAGTCAGATCAAGCGGAACGTTCTCCAGTTATCAGGTGGTCAACAGCAACGTGTAGCCATCGCTCGCAGTTTAGTCTCAGAAGCTCCAGTTATTCTAGCTGATGAGCCAACAGGAAATCTGGACCCTAAAACTGCTGGAGATATTATCGAACTGCTCAAATCACTTGCCCAGAAAACAGGTAAATGTGTGATCGTCGTCACCCACAGTAAAGAAGTGGCACAAGCGTCAGATATTACACTTGAATTGAAGGACAAGAAACTGACTGAAACTCGCAATACTACAAAATAAGATGAGTTTGTTTTGATAGAATTATGAAATCAAATCTAGAAAGGGAACCTATGTTACACAACGCATTTGCCTATGTTACAAGGAAGTTTTTCAAATCGATTGTTATCTTCCTGATTATTCTCCTCATGGCGAGCTTGAGTTTGGTCGGCTTGTCGATTAAGGGAGCTACTGCCAAGGCTTCTCAGGAGACCTTTAAAAATATCACCAATAGCTTCTCCATGCAAATCAATCGTCGCGTCAATCAAGGAACGCCACGTGGTTCTGGGAATATCAAGGGTGAGGATATCAAAAAAATCACCGAAAATAAGGCCATCGAGTCTTATGTTAAACGCATCAACGCTATCGGAGATTTGACTGGATATGATCTCATCGAAACGCCAGAAACCAAGAAAAATCTCACTGCAGACCGTGCCAAGCGTTTTGGAAGTAGTTTGATGATTACAGGTGTCAATGACTCCTCTAAAGAAGATAAGTTTGTCTCTGGCTCATATAAGCTGGTTGAAGGTGAGCACCTAACCAACGACGACAAAGACAAGATCCTCATGCACAAGGACTTGGCAGCCAAACACGGATGGAAAGTCGGAGATAAGGTCAAACTAGACTCCAATGTTTACGATGCAGACAATGAAAAAGGTGCCAAGGAAACAGTTGAAGTGACAATCAAGGGACTCTTTGATGGTCACAATAAGTCAGCAGTAACCTATTCACAAGAACTCTATGAAAATACAGCTATCACAGACATTCACACAGCTGCAAAACTTTATGGATACACAGAAGACACAGCTATTTATGGGGACGCAACCTTCTTTGTAACAGCAGACAAGAACTTGGATGACGTCATGAAAGAGTTGAATGGTATCAGTGGTATCAACTGGAAGAGCTACACACTTGTGAAGAGCTCCTCTAACTACCCAGCTCTAGAGCAATCCATCTCTGGTATGTACAAGATGGCCAACCTCCTCTTCTGGGGTAGCTTGAGCTTCTCAGTTCTTCTCCTTGCCCTCTTGCTCAGTCTTTGGATCAATGCCCGTCGCAAGGAAGTAGGAATCCTCCTCTCTATCGGTCTCAAGCAGGCAAGTATCTTGGGGCAATTCATTACCGAATCTATCTTGATTGCCATCCCTGCTCTCGTTTCTGCTTACTTCCTAGCCAACTACACAGCTCGTGCCATCGGAAATACTGTTCTTGCCAATGTCACTTCAGGTGTTGCCAAGCAAGCCAGTAAGGCTGCTCAAGCCTCTAATCTTGGTGGTGGTGCAGAAGTAGATGGCTTTAGCAAGACCTTGTCGAGCTTAGATATTTCCATTCAGACATCAGACTTTATCATCGTCTTTGTCCTTGCTTTGGTTCTAGTGGTTCTCGTTATGGCGCTTGCTTCAAGCAATCTCCTCAGAAAACAACCAAAAGAGCTCTTGCTCGATAGCGAATAAAAAACTTGCTACCTATTCTCCCCTAAATGGGGTATAATATAGGTAGCATTTTTATCTATTTCATCTTGATAATACTCTTCGAAAATCAAATTCAAACCACGTCAGCTTCACCTTGCCGTACTCAAGTACAGCCTGCGGCTAGCTTCCTAGTTTGCTCTTTGATTTTCATTGAGTATAAGGACTCTTCTTATCAGGATGAAACAGAGAAGATTTACAAGAAATTTAAAGGAATGTGAAACGTTTTTTCTATGAAAATTTTAATTGTAGAAGATGAAGAGATGATCCGTGAGGGAATCAGTGACTATTTGACGGATTGTGGTTATGAAACCATTGAGGCAGCAGATGGACAAGAAGCTCTGGAAAAATTTTCCAGCTATGAAGTAGCCCTAGTACTGCTGGATATCCAGATGCCCAAGCTCAATGGCCTCGAAGTCCTAGCAGAGATTCGTAAGACCAGTCAGGTTCCTGTCTTGATGCTGACCGCCTTTCAGGATGAAGAATACAAGATGAGCGCCTTTGCCTCTCTGGCAGACGGCTATCTGGAAAAACCCTTCTCCCTGTCTCTCTTAAAAGTGAGGGTGGATGCAATTTTCAAGCGAAACTACGATACGGGACGAGTCTTCTCCTATAAGGATACCAAGGTGGATTTTGAGAGTTACAGTGCAAGCCTCGCAGGTCAAGAAGTGGCCATTAATGCCAAAGAGTTGGAAATTCTGGACTATCTGGTGAAAAATGAGGGACGGGCCTTGACTCGTTCTCAGATTATCGATGCTGTCTGGAAGGCAACAGATGAGATTCCTTTTGATCGTGTCATTGATGTCTATATCAAGGAACTGCGGAAAAAGCTAGACTTGGATTGTATCCTTACTGTGCGCAACGTTGGTTATAAATTGGAGAGAAAATGAAACGAACAGGTTTATTTACAAAGATATTTATCTATACCTTCTCGATTTTTAGTGTTCTGGTTATTTGTCTTCATTTAGCCATTTATTTTCTCTTTCCGTCAACTTATCTAAGCCATCGTCAGGAAACCATTGACCAGAAAGCGACAGCCATTGCCCAGTCCCTGGATGGAAAAGATAGGCAGAATATTGAGCAAGTCTTAGACTTGTATTCCCAGACCAGTGATATCAAAGGAGCTGTCAAGGGAGAGATGACCGAGGACAAGTTAGAAGTCAAGGACAATCTTCCTCTGGATACGGACCGCCAGACTACCTCTCTCTTTATTGAGGAGCGTGAGGTGAAAACGCAAGATGGTAGCACTATGACTCTCCAGTTTTTAGCGTCCATGGACTTGCAAAAAGAAGCAGAGCAGATCAGTCTCCAGTTTCTTCCCTATACTTTGTTGGCATCCTTTCTGATTTCCCTCTTGGTGGCCTACATCTATGCTCGGACCATTGTTGCCCCTATTTTGGAAATCAAGCGGGTGACCCGTCGGATGATGGATTTGGATGCCCAAGTGCGATTGCGCGTGGATTCTAAGGATGAGATAGGTGATCTCAAGGAACAAATCAATAGCCTTTACCAGCATCTCTTGACTGTTATTGCGGACTTGCATGACAAGAATGAAGCTATTCTCCAGCTGGAGAAGATGAAGGTTGAGTTCCTACGAGGGGCTTCTCATGAACTGAAAACCCCTCTGGCTAGTCTCAAAATCCTAATCGAAAATATGAAAGAAAATATCGGTCGTTATAAGGATAGAGACCATTATCTTGGAGTTGCCTTGAGGATTGTGGACGACCTCAGTCACCACGTTCTCCAGATATTGTCTCTCTCTTCTGTGCAGGAATTGCGAGACGAGAAAGAAGAGGTTGACCTCCTTCAGATGACGCAAAGTTTGGTCAAGGATTATGCTTTGCTCGCCAAGGAGCGAGAACTTCAGGTAGACATTAGCCTAACCCATCAGCAGGCT
Source organism: Streptococcus sp. NLAE-zl-C503 (assembly GCF_900104285.1). Lineage (NCBI taxonomy): Bacteria > Bacillati > Bacillota > Bacilli > Lactobacillales > Streptococcaceae > Streptococcus > Streptococcus sp. NLAE-zl-C503. The sequence continues at coordinate 119,703 of NZ_FNJT01000003.1, forward strand.
TACATAAACCCATCTGTCATGAAACTGATATTATCGAATCTCATCAGCAATGCTATCAAGCACTCCACTCCAGGTGGTTTGGTTCATATCGGCGAGAGAGAAGGAGAACTCTTTATCGAGAATAGCTGTAGTCCTGAAGAACAAGAAAAACTGGCCCAGTCTTTTTCTGAAAATGCTAGTCGTAAGGCCAAGGGTTCGGGGATGGGACTCTTTGTGGTCAAAAGTTTATTAGAACACGAGAAATTACCTTATCATTTTGAGATGCAGGATGCTCGATTGACCTTCTTCATACGTTATCCCAAAGTCACTCAGGACTAAGGAGAAGAAAGGGGTTACATTGATTGGATTGGAAGAAATTCAATCTAAAGTATGGGAAAAACTAGCTTTTTTTATCAAAAAGTGATAAAATGAACAATGTAAATGGGATGTCCCAAAAAATATATAGGAGGCCTGACAAATGGCAATCGTTTCAGCAGAAAAATTTGTCCAAGCAGCTCGTGACAACGGTTATGCAGTTGGTGGATTTAACACAAACAACCTTGAGTGGACTCAAGCTATCTTGCGTGCAGCAGAAGCTAAAAAAGCTCCAGTTTTGATCCAAACTTCAATGGGTGCTGCTAAATACATGGGTGGTTACAAAGTTGCTCGCAACTTGATCGCTAACCTTGTTGAGTCAATGGGTATCACTGTACCAGTAGCTATCCATCTTGACCACGGTCACTACGAAGATGCACTTGAGTGTATCGAAGTTGGTTACACTTCAATCATGTTTGACGGTTCACACCTTCCAGTTGAAGAAAACCTTAAATTGGCTAAAGACGTTGTTGAAAAAGCACACGCTAAAGGTATCTCAGTAGAAGCTGAAGTTGGTACTATCGGTGGTGAAGAAGACGGTATCATCGGTAAAGGTGAATTGGCTCCAATCGAAGACGCTAAAGCAATGGTTGCAACTGGTATCGACTTCTTGGCAGCTGGTATCGGTAACATCCACGGTCCTTACCCAGCAAACTGGGAAGGTCTTGACCTTGACCACTTGAAGAAATTGACAGAAGCTCTTCCAGGCTTCCCAATCGTATTGCACGGTGGTTCAGGTATTCCTGATGACCAAATCCAAGCAGCTATCAAACTTGGTGTTGCGAAAGTTAACGTTAACACTGAATGCCAAATCGCATTCGCTAACGCAACTCGTAAATTTGCTCGTGACTACGAAGCAAACGAAGCAGAATACGACAAGAAAAAACTCTTCGACCCACGTAAATTCTTGGCTGACGGTGTAAAAGCTATCCAAGCATCAGTTGAAGAACGTATCGACGTATTCGGTTCAGAAGGTAAAGCATAATCTAGCTGAACAATACAGATGAAACCTGCCCATTGGGTGGGTTTTTTGTGTCTGGATATATAGCGAATATACTGTAGAAGAACCAATCTTAAGTTGCTAAAAGGTTCTATTTTTTGTACAATAATGCTATGAAAATACTGAAAAAATGGTTTCTTGGCATTCTTAGTTTCATTCTTTTGTTTTTACTCGCTACATTCATCTTTCACCGTATCAGTTTGGAAAAGGAAGAAGCCTCACTATCACCTATGGGACAACAAGTTCTTGTCAATGGACATCAAATAAATATTTACGTTGAAGGGGATGGACCTGAGACTATAGTAGTTCTCTCAGGTGCTGGTATTGCTTCTCCCATATTGGACTTTAAAAATGTATCGGAATCCTTATCGAAACGATATAAGGTAGTCATCGTGGAGCGAGCGGGATATGGTTATAGTGATGATAGCAATCATTCAAGAGATGTGATGGAAGTTTTGTCTGAGACTCGTCAAGCACTTTCACAAGCAAATGTAACAGGTCCTTTTATCATTCTGTCTCATTCCATAGCGAGTCTTGAGAGTCTGGCTTGGCAGGAGAAATATCCTAATGAAGTGAAAGCCTTGATTGGTTTAGATTGGGCACTGCCGTCAAGTTATGAGAATTTAAAGGATAATCAGGCCTTGCTTACGTTGGCCTATTGGAGCAGTAAGATTGGGTTATTACGTTATTTCCCTGAGTCCTTTTATATAAAAAATCAAACTCTGATCGAAAGTGAACGAAAACAATATAAACTTCTAGCTTATAAGCAGTTGATGTCACAAGCTATGTTTCATGAATCCCAAACGGTAAAGGAAAATGCCAAGAAAGTTACTTCAAACATTAATCCGAAAATTCCGGCCTTACTAATGGTTCCTAATGGTGATGGTACTAGTTTTAGCCAATCAGAATGGCAACGTTATGCAGAGAGATTTGCAAGCGACCAGTCTAATGTTCAAGTCGTTTATATGGATGCTCCTCATGACCTCTATCATTATCAAAGCGATGCTATTGTTTCTCGCATTAAAGAATTTTTAGAGAATAATTGAGAGGTTATAAATCTATTTGGATTGATGCCAATAATTAAATGCTGAAGAATTAACAGTAGAATCGTGAATTTTTTCGATTAAAAAAATTCTTTTTCTTACCCAAAATCCTGCCCATTGGGCAGGTTTTTTTGATGTTTTAAGGAAAATATCAAACCAGAATTTTTGATTAAAACTATTATTTTAAGAGTGAAATTTCTAATTTTATAATCTACAGGCAAACGCTTGCATTCCGTTTTTTATTGGACTATAATAGTTTGGTATAAGGCCTTCTGTAATAATAAAATGTAGAGGGTTTAGAAGGTAAGGATTTAGAATTTTTGTAGTCAAAAATACAATGTTGCTATTCCTTGCGACAGGGAGATAGATATGGCAATGATAGAAGTGGAACATCTTCAGAAAAATTTTGTGAAGACAGTAAAGGAACCTGGATTAAAGGGGGCTTTGCGCTCCTTTATTCATCCTGAAAAGCAGACTTTTGAAGCGGTCAAGGATTTGACCTTCGAGGTACCAAAGGGCCAGATTTTAGGCTTTATCGGAGCCAATGGTGCTGGGAAGTCGACAACCATCAAAATGCTGACAGGGATTTTGAAACCGACATCTGGTTTTTGTCGGATTAACGGCAAGATTCCGCAGAACAATCGTCAAGACTATGTCAAGGATATTGGGGTGGTCTTTGGTCAACGTACTCAGCTATGGTGGGATTTGGCTCTTCAAGAGACCTACACGGTCTTGAAAGAGATTTACGATGTGCCAGACTCGCTCTTCCATAAGCGCATGGACTTTTTGAATGAGGTCTTGGATTTAAAGGAATTTATCAAGGATCCCGTGCGGACTCTTTCACTTGGCCAACGGATGCGGGCGGACATTGCGGCTTCCTTGCTCCACAATCCTAAAGTTCTCTTTTTAGATGAACCGACTATTGGTTTGGATGTTTCCGTTAAGGATAATATTCGTCGCGCCATTACTCAGATCAATCAAGAGGAAGAGACCACTATTCTCTTGACCACTCACGACTTGAGCGACATTGAGCAACTTTGTGATCGGATTTTTATGATTGATAAGGGGCAAGAGATTTTTGATGGAACGGTGAGTCAGCTCAAGGAAACTTTTGGCAAGATGAAGACTCTTTCTTTTGAACTGGTACCAGGTCAAAGTCATCTCGTCTCTCACTATGAAGGCCTGTCTGATATGACTATTGATAGACAAGGAAATAGCCTCAACATTGAATTTGATAGTTCCCGCTACCAGTCAGCTGATATTATCAAGCAAACCCTGTCTGATTTTGAAATTCGCGATTTGAAGATGTTGGATACGGATATTGAGGATATTATCCGTCGCTTCTACCGAAAGGAGCTCTAAGATGGTCAAATTGTGGAGACGTTATAAACCCTTTATCAATGCAGGGATTCAGGAGTTGATTACCTATCGAGTGAATTTTCTTCTCTATCGGATTGGTGATGTGATGGGAGCTTTTGTGGCCTTTTATCTCTGGAAGGCCGTCTTTGATTCCTCACAAGAGTCCTTGATTCAAGGCTTCAGTATGGCTGATATCACCCTCTACATCATCATGAGTTTTGTGACCAATCTCTTGACCAAGTCAGATTCTTCCTTTATGATTGGGGAGGAGGTTAAGGATGGCTCCATTATCATGCGCTTGCTGAGACCAGTGCATTTTGCGGCCTCATATCTCTTCACCGAGCTTGGCTCCAAGTGGTTGATTTTTATCTCTGTTGGACTGCCATTTTTAAGTGTCATTGTCTTGATGAAAATCTTATCGGGGCAAGGGATTGTAGAAGTGCTGGGATTAACGGTCCTATATCTTTTTAGCTTAATGCTGGCCTACCTGATTAACTTTTTCTTTAATATCTGCTTTGGATTTTCAGCCTTTGTCTTTAAAAATCTATGGGGTTCCAATCTACTCAAGACTTCCATAGTGGCCTTTATGTCTGGAAGTCTGATTCCCTTGGCTTTCTTTCCAAAGGTGGTTTCAGATATTCTGTCCTTCTTGCCTTTTTCATCCTTGATCTACACTCCTGTCATGATCATTGTTGGGAAATACGATGCCAATCAGATTCTTCAAGCTATCTTGCTACAGGTTTTCTGGCTCTTAGTGATGGTGGGCTTGTCTCAGCTGATTTGGAAACGAGTCCAGTCCTTCATCACCATTCAAGGAGGTTAGTATGAAAAAATATCAACGCATGCATTTGATTTTTATCAGACAATACATCAAGCAAATCATGGAATACAAGGTTGATTTTGTGGTTGGTGTTTTAGGTGTCTTTCTGACCCAAGGTTTGAATCTCTTGTTTCTCAATGTCATCTTTCAACACATCCCATCCCTTGAAGGCTGGACCTTTCAAGAAATAGCCTTTATCTATGGTTTTTCCTTGATTCCCAAGGGACTGGACCATCTCTTTTTTGACAATCTCTGGGCACTAGGGCAGCGCTTGGTGCGAAAGGGAGAGTTTGATAAGTATCTGACTCGTCCTATCAATCCGCTCTTCCATATCCTCGTTGAGACCTTTCAGATTGATGCCTTGGGCGAACTTTTGGTCGGAGGTATTTTGCTAGCGACAACGGTAACTAGTATTGCTTGGACTTTTCCCAAATTCCTGCTTTTCTTAGTCTGCATTCCTTTTGCGACCTTGATCTATACTTCCTTGAAAATCGCGACTGCCAGCATCGCTTTTTGGACCAAGCAGTCAGGTGCCATGATTTATATTTTCTATATGTTTAATGATTTTGCCAAGTACCCGATTTCCATTTACAATTCGCTCCTTCGTTGGTTGATTAGCTTTATCGTACCTTTCGCCTTTACAGCCTACTATCCTGCCAGCTATTTCTTGCAGGATAAAGACGGGCTCTTTAACATTGGTGGGTTGATTTTGATTTCCCTTGTTTTCTTTGTTATTTCTTTAAAACTCTGGGACAGGGGCTTGGACGCATACGAAAGTGCGGGTTCGTAAGATATAAAATAGGATGAGATTTAAACATTAAATATGTTACAAACAACCGTTGAAAATTATAGCGGTTGTTTTTGCATGTTTATTAAGGCATATATTCTATCCATACCCCTTTTTGCGATTTTGGTAATTATTCCAGTTGATTGCTACTATTTTTGATGGGAGGAATGAGTTTATATTGTACCCAGTTAACTATAATATTTATTGACTAACCTATTTGTTAACATGGATTAAAAAAAAAATTAACCTGGGTTAATTTTTCTTGACTTAAATTTTTTTAATTGATATACTATTTTTCAGAGAGCTAACAATTATATATAAATGTACTACTCTATCCCACTAGATAATACGTCATAAAACTTTTTATAACAAAGGCTAGCAAAGTTAAAGTTTTCTATCTATTGGGTTTAAAATAAAAAATGAAGGAATTATAATGAAAAAAAGTACGGTATTGTCATTAACTACTGCTGCAGTTATTTTAGCAGCATATGCCCCCAATGAGGTAATTTTAGCAGATGCACCTAGTTCTGAAGATGCTTTAAGAATTTCTGATAAAGAAAAAGTAGTAGCAGATGCACCTAGTTCTGAAGATGCTTTAAAAATTTCTGGTAAAGAAAAAGTAGTAGCAGATAAAGAAACAGAAAACAATGAACAATCTGAAGATATTCATAATGTTATAGAAACTTCAAAGGATATTGAGGAGAAGAAGACAACAGTTATTGAGGAAAAAGAGGTTGTTAGTAGAAAGTCTGAGATAGACAAAAAAACTAGTAACGAAGGAGCAAGTATCAAAGAAGACTCCAAGCAACCCAAAGGAGATGATGCGGACTCATTTGTAAATAAAGATACAGAAAATCCGAAAAAAGAAGATAAACTTGTCTATATTGCTGAATTTAAAGATAAAGAATCTGGAGAAAAAGCAATCAAGGAACTATCCAATCTTAAGGATACAAAAGTTTTATATACCTATAATACGATTTTTAATGGCGCTGCCATTGAAACAACTCCAGATAATTTGGACAAAATTAAACAAATAGAAGGTGTTTCGTCGGTTGAACGATCACAAAAAGTCCAACCAATGATGAATCATGCCAGAAAGGAAATTGGAGTTGAGGAAGCTATTGATTACCTAAAGTCTATTAATGCTCCATTTGGGAAAAATTTTGATGGTAGAGGTATGGTTATTTCAAATATCGATACTGGAACAGATTATAGGCATAAGGCTATGAGAATCGATGATGATGCCAAAGACTCGATGAAATTTAAAAAAGATGACTTAAAAGGCACTGATAAAAATTATTGGTTGAGTGATAAAATCCCTCATGCGTTCAATTATTATAATGGTGGTAAAATCACTGTAGAAAAATATGATGATGGTAGGGATTATTTTGACCCACATGGGATGCATATTGCAGGGATTCTTGCTGGAAATGATACTGAAAAAGACATCAAGAACTTTAATGGCATAGATGGAATTGCGCCTAATGCACAAATTTTCTCTTATAAAATGTACTCTGACGCAGGATCTGGGTTTGCGGGTGATGAAACAATGTTTCATGCTATTGAAGATTCGATCAAACACAATGTCGATGTTGTTTCGGTATCATCTGGCTTTACGGGAACAGGTCTTGTAGGTGAGAAATACTGGGAGGCTATTAGAGCATTAAGAAAAGCTGGAATCCCAATGGTTGTTGCTACAGGTAATTTTGCGACTTCTGCTTCAAGTTCTTCTTGGGATTTAGTAGCAAATAATAATCTGAAAATGACAGATACTGGAAATGTAACACGAACTGCCGCACATGAAGATGCGATAGCGGTCGCTTCTGCTAAAAATCAAACCATTGAGTTTGATAAAGTTAACATAGGTGGACAAAGTTTTAAATACAGAAATATAGGAGCTTTTTTCGATAAGAATAAAATCATAACAAATGAGGATGGCTCAAAAACTCCAAATAAATTAAAATTTGTATATATAGGCAAAGGTCAAGACCAAGATTTGATAGGCTTGGATCTTAAGGGCAAAATTGCAGTAATGGATAGAATTTATACCAAGGATTTAAAAGATGCTTTTAAAAGAGCTATGGATAAAGGCGCACGTGCCATTATGGTTGTAAATACTGTAAATTACTACAATAGAGATAATTGGACAGACCTTCCAGCTATGGGATATGAAGCGGATGAAGGGACTAAAAGTCAAGTATTTTCAATTTCAGGAGATGATGGTGTAAAATTATGGAACATGATTAACCCTGATAAAAAAACTGAAGTCAAAAGAAATAATAAGGAAGATTTTAAAGATAACTTAGAACAATACTATCCAATTGATATGGAAAGCTATAATTCTAATAAACCGAATGTAGGTGATGAAAAAGAAATTGACTTTAAATTTGCAGCTGACACAGACAAAGAACTTTATAAAGAAGATATTATCGTTCCAGCAGGGTCTACATCTTGGGGGCCAAGAACAGACTTGCTTTTAAAACCGGATGTTTCAGCACCTGGTAAAAATATTAAATCCACTCTAAATGTTATTAATGGTAAATCCACTTATGGTTATATGTCAGGAACTAGCATGGCAACTCCAATCGTAGCAGCTTCTACTGTTTTGATTCGGCCAAAATTAAAGGAATTGCTTGAAAGACCTGTCTTGAAAAATCTTAAGGGAGATGACAAAATAGACCTCACAAGTCTTACAAAAATAGCCCTACAAAATACTGCAAGACCTATGATGGATGCAACCTCTTGGAAAGAAAAGAGTCAATACTTTGCATCACCTAGACAGCAGGGAGCGGGGCTAATTAATGTTGCTAATGCTTTGAGAAATGAAGTTGTAGCTACTTTTAAAAACACGGATTCTAAAGGTTTGGTAAATTCATATGGTTCCATTTCTCTTAAAGAAATAAAAGGTGATAAAAAATACTTTACAATCAAGCTTCACAATACCTCAAATAGACCTCTAACCTTTAAAGTTTCAGCATCCGCAGTAACTACAGATGCTCTAACTGATAGACTAAAACTCGATGAAACATATAAAGATGAAAAATCTCCGGACGGGAAGCAAATTGTTCCAGAAATTCACCCAGAAAAAGTCAAAGGAGCAAATATCACATTTGAGCATGATACTTTCACTATAGGTCCAAATTCCAGCTTTGATTTAAATGCGGTTATAAATGTTGGAGAAGCTAAAAACAAAAATAAATTTGTAGAATCATTTATTCATTTTGAGTCAGTGGAAGAAATGGAAGCTCTAAACTCCAACGGTAAGAAAAGAAACTTCCAACCTTCTTTGTCGATGCCTCTAATGGGATTTGCTGGGAATTGGAACCACGAACCAATCCTTGATAAATGGGCCTGGGAAGAAGGATCAAAATCAAAAGCAATGGAAGGTTATGATGATGATGGTAAACCAAAAATTCCAGGTACCTTAAATAAGGGGATTGGTGGAGAACATGGTATAGATAAATTTAATCCAGCAGGAGTTATCCAAAATAGAAAAGATAAAAATACAACATCCCTAGATCAAAATCCAGAACTATTTGCTTTCAATAACGAAGGAATCAACGCACCCTCATCAAGTGGTTCTAATATTGCTAAAATTTATCCTTTAGATTCAAATGGAAATCCTCAAGATGCTCAACTTGAGAGAGGATTAACGCCTTCTCCACTTGTATTAAGAAGTGCAGAAGAAGGAGTGATTTCAATAGTAAATACAAATAAAGAAGGAGAAAATCAAAGAGACTTAAAAGTCATTTCGAGAGAACACTTTATTAAAGGAATTTTAAACTCTAAAAGAAATGATGCAAAGGGCATTAAATCTTCTAAGCTAAAAGTTTGGGGTGATTTGAAATGGGATGGACTCATTTATAACCCTAGAGGTAGAGAAGAAAATGCCCCAGAAAGTAATGACAAAAAAGATCCTGCTACTAAGATACGAGGACAATTTGAACCGATTGCGGAAGGCCAATATTTCTATAAATTTAAATATAGATTAACCAAGGATTACCCATGGCAGGTTTCCTATATTCCTGTAAAAATTGATAACACCCCTCCAAAGATTGTTTCAATTGATTTTTCAAACCCTGAAAAAATTAAGTTGATTACAAAGGATACTTATCACAAGGTCAAAGAGCAATACAAGAATGAAACGCTATTTGCGAGAGATCAAAAAGAACATCCTGAAAAATTTGACGAGATTGCCAACGAAGTTTGGTATGCTGGGGCCGCTCTTGTTAATGAAGATGGAGAGGTTGAGAAAAATCTTGAAGTAACTTATGCAGGTGAGGGTCAAGGAAGGAATAGGAAACTTGACAAAGACGGAAATACCATTTATGAAATTAAAGGTGCAGGAGATTTAAGGGGCAAAATCATTGAAGTGATTGCATTAGACGGTTCTAGCAATTTCACAAAGATTCATAGAATTAAATTTGCTGATCATGCTGATGAAAATGGGATGATTTCCTATTATCTAGTAGATCCTGATCAGGATTCATCTAAATACCAAAAGCTTGGCGAGATTTCCGAATCTAAATTTAAAAATTTAGAAAATAGAAAAGAGGATAGTCTTAAAAAAGATACAACTGAAGTAGAACATCATCAAGAAAATGAAGAGTCTATCGAAAAAAAATCTAGCTTGACTATTCATAAAACTATTTCAACAATTAGAGATTTTGAAAGCAAAGACTTAAAGAAACTCATTAAAAAGAAATTTAGAGAAGTTGATGACTTTACAAGTGAAACTGGTAAGAGAATAGAGGAATACGATTATAAATACGATGATAAGGGAAATATCATTGCTTATGACGATGGTAGTGCCTTACAATATGAAACTGAAAAACTTGATGAAATCAAATCAAAAATTTATGGCATTCTAAACCCGTCTAAAGATGGACACTTTGAAATTCTTGGAAAGATCAGTAATGTTTCTAAAAATGCCAAGGTATATTATGGCAATAATTATAAATCGATAGAAATCAAAACGACCAAGTATGATTCCCACTCAAAAACGATGACATTTGATTTATACGCTAATATTAATGATATTGTGGATGGATTAGCTTTTGCAGGAGATATGAGGTTTTTTGTCAAAGATGATGGTCAGATAAAAGCTGAAACTAAAATTAGAATGCCTGAAAAAAATAAGGAAACTAAAGCAGAATATCCGTATGCATCAAGTTATGGGAATGTAATAGAATTAGGAGAAGGAGATCTCTCAAAAAACAAACCAAACAATTTAACGGACATGGAATCTGGTAAAATCTATGCTGATTCAGAAAAACAACAATATCTGTTAAAGGATAATATCATTCTGAGAAAAGGCTATGCACTAAAAGTGACTACCTATAATCCTGGAAAAACGGATATGTTAGAAGGGAATGGAGTTTATAGCCAGGAAGATATAGCAAAAATCCAAAAGGCCAATCCTAATCTAAGAGTCTTATCAGAAACAACAATTTATGCTGATAGTAGAAATGTTGAAGATGGAAGAAGTACTCAATCAGTATTAATGTCGGCTTTGGACGGCTTTAACATTGTAAGATATCAAGTGTTTACCTTTAAAATGAATGATAAAGGGGAGGCAATCGATAAAGATGGCAATCTTGTGACAGATCCTTCTAAACTGGTATTATTTGGTAAGGATGGTAAAGAGTACACAGGAGAGGATAAGTCCAATGTAGAAGCTATAAAAGAAGATGGCTCTACGTTATTTATTGATGCAAAACCAGTAAATCTTTCAATGGACAAGAACTACTTTAATCCATCTAAAACTAATAAAATTTATGTACGAAATCCAGAATTTTATTTAAGAGGTAAGATTTCTGATAAGGGTGGTTTTAACTGGGAGTTGAGAGTTAATGAATCGGTTGTAGATAATTATTTAATCTACGGAGATTTACACATTGATAACACTAGAGATTTTAACATTAAGCTTAATGTTAAAGACGGTGACATCATGGACTGGGGGATGAAAGACTATAAAGCAAACGGATTTCCAGATAAGGTAACAGATATGGATGGAAATGTTTATCTTCAAACTGGCTATAGCGATTTGAATGCAAAAGCGGTTGGAGTACACTATCAATTTTTATATGATAATGTCAAACCAGAAGTAAACATTGACCCTAAGGGAAATACTAGTATCGAATATGCTAACGGAAAATCTGTAGTCTTTAACATCAATGATAAAAGAAATAATGGATTCGATGGTGAAATTCAAGAACAACATATTTATGTAAATGGAAAAGAATATAGATCACTTGATGATATTAAACAAATAACAGATAAGACACTAAACATTAAGATTGTTGTAAAAGATTTTGCAAGAAATACAACCGTAAAAGAATTCATTTTAAACAAAGATACGGGAGAGGTAAGTGAACTAAAACCTCATAGGGTAACTGTGACCATTCAAAATGGAAAAGAAATGAGTTCAACGATAGTGTCGGAAGAAGATTTTATGTTACCTGTCTATAAGGGTGAATTAGAAAAAGGATACCAATTTGATGGTTGGGAAATTTCTGGTTTCGAAGGGAAAAAAGACGCCGGCTATGTTCTTAATCTATCAAAAGATACCTTTATAAAACCTGTATTCAAGAAAATAGAGGAGAAAAAGGAGGAGGAAAATAAACCTACTTTTGATGTATCGAAAAAGAAAGAAAAAACACAATCTGATTCAACTAATGATGTCAACAGTATTGTTTCTGATGAAAATGATAAAAACTTTGAAATTGACAAGAACGTTTATCTAAATGAACAAGGGAACTTAACTAATAAAAATACTAACATCAATAGTAAATCAACTAGTAACAATCCTAATCAGTTGCCAAAAACCGGAACAGCAAGCGGAGCCCAGACACTATTAGCTGCCGGAATCATGTTTATAGTAGGAGCTTTTCTTGGATTGAAGAGAAAAAATAAAGATTAAGACAAAAGCTATAGAAAAAATGCTTTAAGTACTGAGATTAGATAGTGAGGTGATGACATAGTTTTGTGAAAATATTGATTTATAAATATATTATTTAGATTTCTATGAAAATAGGAGATTTTAAAGAGATATATGTAAAAGCCTTGTCACAGGACAGGCTTTTTCTAATGGAGATGGGTTCTGTTTAAAATCCATTTCTTCGGCTTATAAAAATATAAATACAAACTATGGTTTATATTTTGTGGTATAATGTATTGTAATAAATACTTGTTTTGATACCAATCTAGAGATATTTTTATAGTTATTTATTCTAGAAATTTTTGCTTGGATTTTTTTTAAAAGTCATAAAAGTTCATGGATAGTAACGAATGAAGTATCGTAAGCTTGGCTGAATATCAATCAAAAAGGAGAAAATTATGAATAAGAAAGAACGGGAAAAACAATTTGAAGAGATCAATGGACCTAAGCGGTCTGAATCAAAGTCGGCTCCGAATAAAAATATAAAAATCTATATTGGCCTAGCACTCTCTGTTTTAGTCACTCTCATCTTGGTAAGTATTTTCTCATATCTTCTGATTGGAAAGAAAGAGCCAAATCAAGCATCGTCTGCAGTTTCAACTACAGAGACAACAAGTCAAGCTTCTACAAGCCAAGGAAAAACGGATGAGACTGATAAGGATAAACAAGAGGAAATTCAGAAACTCAAGAATCAACTTGCTGCTTTAGATACCAAGATTACGGAAGCAGAAGCACTTGTTAGCAAGTTGAAGAAAGAAACTACCGTTCCAAAATTAGATATTGAAGCAATTAAGAACAATGACTTGTCTAGTTTAGAGGGTACTTGGCGTAGTCAATCTGGTAATGAATACATTATTAATGATTCTGGAGAAGTACGTGCGACTTGGTTTACAAATGATCAAAAGTACGAATCTGTAGTTGGATTAAAGGTATCAAAAGGTCAAGATAGTCGTAATCCTGAGACAGCTTCTATCAGTGCATGGGTAAAAGATTCTGTTGCTGGAGGATTTGTAGTAGTTGCTGTTCCAAGTGGAGTTGTTATGCAACCTGCTGATGATGGAAAGATTACGGATAAAAGCAATCATGCTGAAGAAAGACTACTTTCAGGACAAGATTATGGGTCTATGTTAATGAAACCAGAAAATGTTTATTATCGTGTGAAACCAGATACCAGTAAACTTGAGGAAGAAGAAAAGAACTTAGCTCAACTACAAGCAGATCGTGAATCAATCAAATCTTCTCTTGAGGCAAAGGAAAAGAAAAACTAGGTTGTATTCGTTCAAAAATACTGTTATAATCGGCAGAATCAAGAAGCCCATTAGAGCTTCTTTTTCTTTTGTTACAAATACTCAACCACTTAGACAGAGATATTGACCAGATAGGCAAAAGGGCTTGTTCTTGAAAAATTCCTCTGCTATAATGGTTCATGTAAGGGACGTGAGGGGTCAGTATCAGACAACTCAAGAACCAAAAAAAGAAAATGGAGACAAAAAAATGAAAAAATTATTAGGACTTGTATTTTTAGTAGCAGCAGCGCTAGTATTGTATTTCGGATCTGTTGGCTGGCCAAGTTTGGATGTCAACCTCTGGTCACTCATTCCGGTAGGATTGTTCCTCTATTTCACGCTAGAAAACTTTTTGAAAAAAGACTACAAGGCTAGTCTGATGTGCTTGATCATTGCCTTTATCATTGCAAATGCTATTTTTGATCTCTTGCCCATTTCAAGTGGTTTGGTGATTGGTGCCGGTGTGCTAGCTTGTGTAGGACTTGGCTACCTCTTTCCTGATAAAGATAAATAGAAAAGTCTCGAGTTTTCTCGAGACTTTGTTTTTATTTACCAGCGTAATATTTTTGGATCCCCTTTACGATGCCTGCGACCAGTTTATCTTGGTAGTGGCTATCTCTGATTTGTTGGTTTTCGGAGAAATTATCCATATAACCAAGTTCAAGGAGGACGGCTGGTTTGGCGGTTTCGCGTAGTACGGCATAGCTGCTCTCCAACAGGCCAGCATCCTTGGCTCCTGTTTCTGCTAGAAGAGAGGAGTGGATGGCAGCGGCGAGGCGTTTGCTTTCACTCATACGATCAGGGTGATTGTGCCAGTATTTATTAATCTTACTTGGATAATCAGGTTCATCGCTATAGGAGTAGGTTTGAATACCGCTCGCTTTTGAGTAGGTATTACCAGTAGCGTTGAAGTGAATACTGATAAAAATATCAGAGTTGGTCTTATTAACCATACGAGAACGTTCGGTAACAAAATCAACGTCAATATCACTATCACGAGAAGTGAGGACCTTGTAGCCTAGTTCTTCTAACTTAGTACGAAGCTTACGGTAAATCTGCATGTTGAGATCTTTTTCAGCTACATTGTAGTAAAAGGCACCTGAATCTCGACCACCATGCCCAGGGTCTAGGAAAATGGTATTGCTGTATAGGCCTTTTGTAAATCCGCCTTCAGTTGAAACTTCTGAAATCCATTGGCCGTATTTTTGGAACAGGTGTTCCTTACCGTCTATCTTGTAAGTTCCTGAAACATAATGCCCATTATCATCTAGGTAGTAGCGTGCTTTGTCAGAGTTATCGTAAATCCATTCGCTCTTTGCCATGTAACCACCTGACTTGAGGTAGTATGCTCCAATCCACTCCTGATTTGCATAACGACCATCCGCTTTTAGATAGAACCAGCTCTTGTAGGCTTTATCGAAGATCCACTCATTCTCCGCCATGGCTCCACTGGTTTTAAGGTAGTAGCTTTCTTTCCATTTGTCTGCTAGCATCCCACCATTCTGGTCAAATGAGTACCAGGAACCTTGAATCTTTTGCCAGTTTTCTTGGACATATCTCCCTGACCCGTTCGCATAGAACCAAGTATCCTTGATTTTGACCCAGTTGTTTTCTGCCATAGCTCCGCTCTGGTTGAAGAGGTAGCCCTTGAAGGTTGTCGCACTCAGCATTCCACCGTCTTTGTCAAAGTAATACCAAGAACCGTTGATTTTCTCCCATTTATCCTGCGAGATCTTTCCAGAAGGAGCGACATAGTACCAAATTTGATCTAATTTTGTCCAGCCCTTTTCCGCCATAGCCCCGCTTTTTGTGAGCAGATAGCCGTCAACGGCAGTGTTGCTGAGCATGCTTCCAGTTTGGTCAAAATAATACCAAGAACCATTGATTTTTTTCCAGGTGTTCTGAGCAAGTCGTCCAGAGGAATCAGCATAATACCATTGATTGTCCAGTTTGGTCCAGCTATTTTCTGTCATGACACCATCTTGGTCAAAGGCATAACCTTTGTAGACAGTAGAATGAAGACGATTACCATCTTGATCGAAGTAGTACCATTTGCCTTGGATTTGTTTCCAGTTCAAAGCAGGTTTATCATCTTGGTAAAAGCGCCAGTGATGATTTTCTTGGTACCATCCTTCTTTTTTGGGCTTGTCTTCTTGCACATCTACTTTAGGAAGAACTTCTGATTTAGAGTTTTCCTCAACACTCGACTCTTTCTTTTCTTCTTTGGCAATTGCTTCCTTGACAGCAGATGTGGATTGAGTTGTGTTTTCTTCTCCTAAGACGGATGCGGGTGCTAATCCTGCGATTGAAAGGATTAAAGCACTGGTCAGTAGTATCTTTTTCACTTTTTATTTCCTAACTTTTTCTTTTTCCCTTTTTCATTTTTCTATTAATTATCGAATTGAACTTCTTCTAGTAAGTATTCGATAAAGCGTTCGCCCATCTTAGACAGGCTGGTTTTTTCATGTTGGATATAGACTAGTTCAATCGGGTCGTCAATGTCCAGTGGAATGGAAACGATATTGTCTCCGTTGAGGTTGCTGTTCAATATCCCTGTTGCAATGGTGTAACCATCCAAACCAATCAAAAGATTAAAGAGGGTGGCACGGTCACTGACTACGATGGATTTCTTGTGGTGCTCTTGTGAAAGAATCTCCTCTGAAAAGTAGAAGGAGTTGTGCGTCCCCTGGTCATAACTCAGATAAGGAAAGTCTTCCAAATCAGCCAGTTTGACCTTGTCTTTTTTAGCTAGAGGGTTGGTCTTGCTGACAAAGATATGGGGTTGAGCGGTAAAGAGGTGGTGGGCTAGCAGGTGATTGTCATCCAGCATTTTCGTTAAAACATCACGATTGTAGCTGTTTAAAAAGAGGACACCGACCTCGCTACGGAAGTTCTTGACGTCATCGATAATCTCCCAAGTCCGAGTTTCACGAAGGAAGAGCTCGTATTTCTCCATATCACTTTTCTTGAGCAGAGAGACAAAGGCATTGACTACAAAGGCATAGTGCTGAGAGGAAACGCTGAAAAGTTCGCGGTGGGCGATAGGATTTTTATAACGTTCCTCCAGAAGCTGAGTTTGCTCGACAACTTGACGAGCGTAGGAGAGAAACTCCATCCCATCACGCGTCAAGGTAATTCCCTTGGGATTGCGGATAAAGATTTCAATGCCCATTTCATTTTCCAAGTCTCGAACAGCATTAGAGAGACTGGGTTGGGTGATAAAGAGTTGCTTGGCTGCCTCATTCATAGAGCCAGTTTCGACGATTTTGATAATATAGTGTAGTTGTTGAATTCTCATGTTTTTATTGTACCATACTTGCGGAAGAATGGGCAATGAAGACGAAGAAAATAGGGGGAAAGAACCGGTCCAGTATTGAAAAAAAGTCTAAAATCTGTTAGAATGGAAGCTATGAAAACATTCTATGATGTGCAGCAATTTCTCAAACAATTTGGCATTATTGTTTACATGGGGAAGCGTTTGTATGATATTGAACTGATGAAGCTCGAACTCTCTCGGATTTATGATGCAGGTCTCATGGACAAGCTAGATTACCTAGAAGCGGAAGCTGTTCTTCGTAGAGAGCACAAGATAGAATTAGACTACATAGAGAAAAATGGAGATAAGAACTTATGACAATTTGGGTTTTGTGGGGAATCGTACTAGCGATGGCGGCATGGATGGGGTATAACTACCTTCGTATTCGTCGTGCGGCTAAGATAGTGGATAATGCAGAATTTGAAGCCTTGATTCGAAAAGGGCAATTGATTGATGTCCGTGAACCAGCAGAATTTCACAGAAAACATATCCTCGGAGCTCGCAATATTCCTTCAAATCAGTTGAAGTCAAGCCTTGCAGCCCTTCGCAAGGATAAACCTGTCCTTCTCTACGAAAATCAACGTGGACAACGAGTGACCAATGCAGCACTTTATTTGAAAAAACAAGGTTTCTCTGAGATTTATATTCTTTCTTATGGACTAGATTCTTGGAAAGGGAAAGTGAAGACGAGTTAACATTCTATTAAAATCTGTCGAATGGTAGATAAAGCTAGTATCTTAAGGTATCATCATTTATATTAAATTTAAGGAGATTTTGTAATATGAATTCACAACAAAAGAAAAAACCTTCACTTATTTTAGGTATCTTATCTATCGTCCTTGGTTTGCTTTCTCCAATAGTGGGTCTGATTTTGGGGATCATAGGATTGGTCTTGGCTTTTTCATACCAAAAAGAATCTGGACTAAACTATCAAACAGAAAAAATTCTGAATATCATAGGACTTGTAGTTTCTGTTCTTAACTGGATTCTAGCCGTCGCAGTATTTTTTAGATAAGCAAAAAACAAAAAGCTTTAAACATAAAGCTTTTTTTGTTTTATCGCCCCATCTCTAAATAGTTTTTTATGATTTCCAATTCCTCTGGATTCAAGGGACGGTATTGCCCTTCTGCAAGTTCTGAATCTAACGTAAAATCACCGAACTGAACTCGTTTGAGAGAGGTCACCTTGACACCAACTGAGAGGAACATTTTTTTAACCTGATGAAATTTGCCTTCTGAGATGGTGATGGAGGCACGGCTCTCTGTTGGGCTTGCGGACAGAATATCTAGTTTTGCAGGTTTACAAGTGGTCCCATCTAAAAAGACAATCCCCTCTTTGAAGTACTGAATATGGTCTGGTGTGAGCAGTCCGTTGACCACCACTTGATAGGATTTATCGACATGGTACTGGGGATGAAGGAGTTGAAAACCAAGAGGTCCATTGTCTGTCAAAAGCAGTAGTCCCGTCGTATCGCGGTCTAGTCTGCCGACAGCATAGAGTTGGTCAGACTGGATGTCCGGAGGAAGGAGGTCCATGACGGTTGGAAGTTTCTTATCCTTGCTAGCTGTAACGACTCCGTTTGGCTTATGAAGCATGAGGTAGTTGTGCTCGTAGCCTTGGATTTGTCGTCCTTGAAAGACTAATTTCTGTAATCCAGTGTCGACATTTTGAGCCAGGGAGCGAGCTGGACAATCGTCGATTAGGATTTCTTTTTTTAATAGAGCCTGTTTCATAGCCTTGCGACTGACCTTTTCTTGGGCTAATAATCTATCTAAACGCATACCAGCTTATCTTATCATAAGTCTCTGACTTTGAAAAGAGTTGCCTTGACTAGAAAAGCAGAGTGAAAACATTTACACTTAGCTGAACTGTGATTTTTGAATGAGACTGTGGTATAATTGTTCAGTTAGAAATAAAAATTTAAATATTAGAGGAAATCATGACAAAATTAAGAGAAGATATCCGTAACATTGCGATTATCGCCCACGTTGACCACGGTAAAACAACCCTCGTTGATGAATTATTGAAGCAGTCTGAAACTCTTGATGCACGTACTGAATTGGCAGAGCGTGCTATGGACTCAAACGATATCGAAAAAGAGCGTGGAATTACTATCCTTGCGAAAAATACAGCCGTAGCCTACAACGGAACTCGTATCAATATAATGGACACACCAGGACACGCGGACTTCGGTGGAGAAGTTGAGCGTATCATGAAAATGGTTGATGGTGTTGTCTTGGTCGTAGATGCCTACGAAGGAACAATGCCACAGACTCGTTTCGTATTGAAAAAAGCCTTGGAACAAGACCTTGTCCCAATCGTGGTTGTCAACAAAATCGATAAACCATCAGCTCGTCCAGCAGAAGTAGTAGACGAAGTATTGGAGCTCTTCATTGAGCTTGGTGCAGACGATGACCAGCTTGATTTCCCAGTGGTGTATGCTTCAGCTATCAACGGGACTTCTTCATTGTCAGATGATCCAGCTGATCAAGAAAAAACAATGGCGCCAATCTTTGACACCATCATCGACCATATCCCAGCTCCAGTGGACAACTCAGATGAACCGTTACAGTTCCAAGTCTCACTTTTGGACTACAATGACTTCGTTGGTCGTATCGGTATCGGTCGTGTCTTCCGTGGTACTGTTAAGGTTGGGGACCAAGTTACCCTTTCTAAACTAGATGGTACAACGAAGAACTTCCGTGTCACAAAACTCTTCGGTTTCTTTGGTTTGGAACGTCGTGAAATCCAAGAAGCCAAAGCAGGTGACTTGATTGCCGTATCCGGTATGGAAGATATCTTTGTTGGTGAAACTATTACTCCGACAGATGCCATTGAAGCTCTTCCAATCCTACACATCGATGAGCCAACTCTTCAAATGACTTTCTTGGTCAACAACTCACCATTTGCTGGTAAAGAAGGTAAATGGGTGACTTCTCGTAAGGTGGAAGAACGTTTACAGGCTGAATTGCAAACAGACGTTTCCCTTCGTGTTGACCCAACTGATTCACCAGATAAATGGACTGTTTCAGGACGTGGAGAATTGCACTTATCAATCCTTATCGAAACAATGCGCCGTGAGGGATATGAACTTCAAGTATCTCGTCCAGAAGTTATCGTAAAAGAAATCGATGGTGTGAAATGTGAGCCATTTGAACGTGTTCAAATCGATACTCCAGAAGAATACCAAGGATCTGTTATCCAAAGCCTCTCTGAACGTAAGGGTGAAATGTTGGATATGATTTCAACTGGTAATGGTCAAACTCGTTTGGTCTTCCTTGTTCCAGCGCGTGGTTTGATCGGATACTCAACTGAGTTCTTGTCAATGACTCGTGGTTACGGTATCATGAACCATACCTTCGACCAATACTTGCCATTGATTCCAGGTGAAATTGGGGGACGTCATCGTGGTGCCCTTGTTTCCATCGATGCTGGTAAGGCAACAACATACTCAATCATGTCTATCGAAGAACGTGGAACCATCTTTGTCAACCCAGGTACTGAGGTTTACGAAGGAATGATTATCGGTGAAAACTCTCGTGAAAACGATTTGACCGTTAACATCACTAAGGCCAAACAAATGACCAACGTTCGTTCTGCAACCAAGGACCAAACAGCGGTTATCAAGACACCTCGTATCTTGACGCTTGAAGAGTCTCTTGAGTTCTTGAATGACGATGAGTACATGGAAGTAACGCCTGAGTCTATCCGTTTGCGTAAACAAATCCTCAACAAGGCAGAGCGTGAGAAAGCCAACAAAAAGAAAAAATCAGCTGAGTAACAGCTAGAAAGAGATAAAGATGGTCTATTTAATCATAGGGATACTCTTATTACTACTCTATGTATTTGCGACACCCCAAAGTATCAAAGGAACAGTCAACATCGTTATCTTGGTCTTTTTAGTTGTTGCACTCTTGATTTTGCTGATGTTGTCCATCTTGCAAATCTTCCAGTTACCAACAGAATTCTTTGTCACAATCGCCATGCTGGCTCTAGCCTACTTTAGCTTGAGAGATATTACGCTCATGCCTGTAAAAAAGGGTAAAAGAAGATAATAGAAGAGGCTGGGTAATGACTCAATTTGAGGAGAAAATCTAGCAAATTTTTCCCTGATAAAACGCATAATATTAAGGTTTTTGAATGCCTGATATTATGCGTTTTTATGATTTTTAAAACTTTTTGAGCGACCTATTAGAAAGTGGATACTCTTACAATTATTTTGGAAATAATTTAATTTCTGATTTAACGAATATTTTCTCAGAAGGGCTATTATTCCAACTTTTTTAAGGGTAGTCTCATTTTGGACCGAAAGAAAAAGATTGAAAAATCGTCCAAAATGAACTTTTCTTCAATCTGGAGGCTCACACCTCTTTTTCTTATTTCTTTTTCCGATTTAATACGGCATTGAGTACAATGGCAAGTAGGCTGGCTACGACGATTCCGTTTGAGAAGAACATTTGGAAGGCTGTTGGCATGCTGACAAAGAGATTGCTATTGTTGAGTCCAACACCTGCAGCGATTGAAACAGCTGCGATAAGGAAGTTATGTTCATTATTAGCAAAGTCAACGCGGGCGAGGATTTGCATCCCTTGAAGGGAAACAAAGCCAAACATAACCAGCATGGCACCACCAAGGACAGGACTCGGAATGATTTGGGCGAGGGCACCAAACTTAGGAAGGAGTCCAAGGAGGACTAGGAAACCAGCTGCGTAGTAGATTGGCAGACGGGTTTTGATACCTGACAATTTGACCAAGCCAACGTTTTGTGAAAATCCTGTGTAAGGGAAGGTGTTAAAGATTCCTCCGAGAAGTACGGCCAAACCTTCTGCTCGGTAACCGTTGCGAAGGCGCGTGCTGTCGATTGGGTCATTGGTAATATCTGACAAGGCTAGGTAAACACCAGTCGACTCCACCATGGAAACCGTTGCGATGATACACATCATGACGATAGAAGAGATTTCAAAGGTTGGCATCCCAAAGTAGAGGGGAGTTGGGACATGGACTAGTGGTGCTACCGCAACAGGAGAGAAATCAACCAAGCCCATAGTAGCAGCAATGGCGGTTCCGACAACCAGACCAATCAAAATGGAGATAGACTTGATAAATCCTTTGGTAAA
Organism: Streptococcus sp. NLAE-zl-C503; assembly: GCF_900104285.1. Taxonomy (NCBI): domain Bacteria; kingdom Bacillati; phylum Bacillota; class Bacilli; order Lactobacillales; family Streptococcaceae; genus Streptococcus; species Streptococcus sp. NLAE-zl-C503. Next base: position 141,725 of record NZ_FNJT01000003.1, read on the forward strand.
GATGTTGATCAAGAGGATGATCAGAACAGTGATGGCTGCAAGCAAGAGACTTTGACCAGTTGGCTCTGGGACGTTATTTCCCATATTTCCAATAGCGACAGGAATCAGGGTTAATCCAATCGTGGTAATGACAGATCCTGTAACGATAGATGGGAAGAGATTGGCAACTTTTGAGAAAATGCCTGAAATCAGAACCACATAAATCCCTGAAACGATAAGGGCACCAAACATGGCTCCGCTACCGTGACTCTGCCCAATCATAATCAAAGGAGCAACTGACTGGAAGGCAACTCCAAGAACGACTGGTAGTCCAACACCAAAGTGTTTGTTGAGTTGGAGTTGGAGGAAGGTGGCCACCCCACACATGAAGATATCTGTTGAAATCAGGTAGGTCAACTGCTCAGCTGAATAGCCAAGAGCTGTCGCAATCATAATAGGAACTAGGATAGAGCCTGAGTACATGGCTAGTAAGTGCTGTAAGCCAAGAACGGCTGCTTGCGAGTGTTTTTCTTGTTTTTGCATTAGAGATCTGCCTCCTTAAATACGACCTGACCGTTTTCAAAACGTTCCAAACGAGCGAGTGATAGAACTGGATAGCCAGCTTTCTCGAGCAAATCACGACCATCCTGGAAGGATTTTTCGATAACAATACCGATGGCTTCGACTTTGGCTCCAGCCTGTTCGATGATTTGGATCAAGCCTTTGGCAGCTTGTCCATTTGCTAGGAAATCATCGATAATCAAGACCTTGTCCTCAGGTGAGAGGAATTTTCCAGCGATGGAAACCGTGCTGGTCACCTGTTTGGTAAAGGAGTAAACTTCAGCAGTTAAGATGCCTTCGTTCATGGTGATGTTTTTAGCTTTCTTTGCGAAAATCATGGGAACGTCTAAGGCTTCAGCTGTAAAAACAGCTGGGGCGATACCTGAAGCTTCAATCGTTACAACTTTGGTAATGCCAGCAGAAGCGAATTTTTCCGCAAATACCTTACCAATCTCTCGCATCAAGCTAAAGTCAACTTGGTGGGTTAAAAAGGAATCCACCTTGAGGATGTTGTCACCCAAGATGTGCCCATCCTGAAGGATGCGCTCTTCTAATAATTTCATAAGACCTCCTAAAGTCTAAACTCTTTTGTGTTTTTCTATCGCCTTTATCATCTCAAAAAGGGCTAGAAAAAAGGACCTACTTAATCCCCTAAGTAAGTCCCCAAAATAGGCATGGCCAACACCATACCTTCAGCTGACATACTCATTGTTAGGTGTTCCGGCACCTTGTAGAAACGTCGTGCCAATTCACGACATAAACAAGTAAAATGGTACTATTATCAAACGCAATAGCGTTAATGTCATTATTTTACACTAAATAGCTTTAGAAATCAAATATTTTGTTAGTAAATAGATCATAAAAGCGAACGAATAAAAGGTTGCAACACTAGAAAATATTGTAGCCTTTTATTCTTTTATTCTTCTATTCGCTAAATCTTAAAAAATAACCATCTGGATCCAAGACTGCAAATTCGTGAGGATAGATATAGTGATCTCCAACACGAAATTTTCTTTTGGTCAGCGGACGATAAATAGGATAGTCAGCTTCCAGCAGTTTTTGGTGGAGCTGAGGGACATCTTCAATGCCAAAGGAAATATTGACACCTTTTCCAAAAGGGTAGGTAAGGTTAGCCAGCTCCTCGGGGGTTCCTTCCTCTAGCATTAGCTGACACTCTTCAAGAGAAAGAAAGAGAAAGTTTTCTTCTGGACGCTCGTATTCGATCCTAAAACCGAGCAAATCGCAGTAGAAGGAACGAGACTGTTCGATATTCGATACAACAAACTCGGGAATAACTGCATTGTAGTTCATGAAGACAACCCCCTTAAAGTTCAATTTCCAATACAATCGGTGTATGGTCTTGACGAGCTCCTGAGTCAATCATGTCTGACTTGGTTACCTTGTCAGCGACGCGGTTACTGGTGAGCCAGTAGTCGATTCTCCAGCCTGTATTGTTGATTTTAGAAGTCTTGCTGCGTTGTGCCCACCAAGTATAACGTTCTGGGACATCGCCGTGAAGATGACGGAAGGTGTCGGTAAATCCAGTTGCCAAGAGGTTGGTAAATCCAGCACGTTCCTCGTCGGTAAATCCAGGTGAACGGCGGTTGCTGGCAGGATTTGCAAGGTCAATTTCATTGTGGGCTACATTGTAGTCACCGGTCGCAAGGACTGGTTTTTCTTTGTCTAGTTCAGCCAAGTACTCCGCATATTTGACATCCCAGACTTGGCGTTCTTCCAAACGTTTGAGGCCGTCGCCAGCGTTTGGAGTGTAAACTTGGGTCACGAAAAATTCATCAAATTCTAGAGTGATGATGCGACCTTCTAAGTCCATGGTAGAAGGGGCACCGATTTCTGGAAAAGTGACAGTGGGTGTGAGTTCTTTCTTATAAAGGAACATGGTTCCAGCATAGCCTTTGCGGGCAGGTTCTTGAGAAGAACGCCACGTGTTTTCGTAGTTTGGAAAGAGTTCAGCTAAAATTTCCAAGTGTTTTTTAGTAGGACCCTTGGCAGAAAGCTTGGTTTCTTGGATAGCGATGATATCAGCATTTTCAGCGACCAAGGTTTGTAGTACTTCTTGGGACAATTTGGCACGAGTTGAGTCACTAGTTAGGGCAGCATTGAGGGAATCAATATTCCATGAGATGAGTTTCATAAAGTTACCTTTTTCATTCAGATTATAGATTTTATTATACCAAAAAAAGGTCCATTTCCCCAACGTATGGCTTGAAAAATCACTCTCTTTCGTTTATAATTAAGAATGATTTTATGAAAGGGAGTGAAAATAAATGAAATTTTACTCATATGACTATGTCCTCAGCCAAATTGGTCAGCAAAATGGCATCATGATTGGCTTTGGGATTGTGCTCCTAGCTATCACAGGATTTTTTGCTTTTAAAGCCTATCGAGATAAAAAGGGGACTAAGTTTCGGGAATTGGTCATGATTTTGGCCTTGACCTTGGTAGCCATGCTTTTGGTAACAATCTCAAAATACCAGACCAATCAAGCCTCTAACAACCAATTTCAAACTTCCCTTCATTTCATAGAGGTTGTTTCCAAAGACTTGGGAGTGGATAAATCAGAAGTTTATGTCAATACTTCTGCAGCCACTGATGGAGCACTTATCAAGGTAGGTTCAAATTTCTATCGTGCCATGAACGGGAGCCAACCAGACAAGTATCTTTTAGAGAAATTAGAATTGCATCAAACAGACGCTATTGAATTGGTGGAGGTAAACAAATGACACTCAATTATATGGAAATTTTAATCAAACTGGCCTTGGGTCTTTTCTCTCTTGTTTTTGTTATTAATGTGACAGGAAAGGGGAATCTAGCACCTAACTCTGCTACAGACCAAATTCAGAACTATGTTCTTGGTGGTATCATCGGTGGGGTGATTTACAATAGTTCAATCAGCATTCTGCAGTACGCAGTGATTTTGATGATGTGGACGATTTTGGTCTTGACCCTCAAGTGGCTCAATAACAATGTTCGTTTTGTCAAACGCTTGATTGATGGAAAACCAACTCTCCTTATCAAAAATGGGCAGATTGACCCAGAAGCCTGTCGTTCAGTTGGTTTGTCTGCAGCAGAAGTTGCTCTCAAACTTCGTAGCCAAGGAATTTTCCAGATGAAACAGGTCAAACGAGCTGTGCATGAGCAAAATGGCCAACTCATCGTGGTCCAAATGGGAGATGAAAATCCTAAGTATCCAGTTGTGACTGACGGTGTGATCCAAGTCGATGTTTTGGAATATATTGACCGTAGCGAAGAGTGGTTGCTTGATAATCTCAGCAAACAAGGGCATGACAATGTGGCCAATATCTTTATCGCTGAGTATGACAAGGGTGCCGTCTCAGTCGTAACTTATGAATAAGAAAAACCTGGGGTATCTGCCTCAGGTTTCCATTTGCAATCAGAAAGGGAGTTTATGTCCATTATTCAAAAACTCTGGTGGTTTTTCAAGTTAGAAAAACGCCGTTATCTAGTCGGGATTGTGGCCTTGGTCTTGGTTTCTGTCCTCAATCTCATTCCCCCCATGGTCATGGGACGGGTCATTGATGCCATCACTGGGGGACAATTAACCCAGCAGGACCTCCTTCTTAATCTATTTTATCTGATGCTTGCAGCCTTTGGGATGTATTATCTGCGCTATGTTTGGCGCATGTATATCCTTGGGACTTCCTACCGTCTGGGGCAAATCATGCGTTCACGCTTATTTGAACACTTTACCAAGATGTCGCCAGCCTTTTATCAGACCTATCGAACGGGAGATCTGATGGCACACGCCACCAATGATATCAACGCCTTGACTCGTCTCGCAGGTGGTGGTGTCATGTCTGCGGTCGATGCCTCTATCACGGCTCTGGTGACTTTACTGACTATGCTTTTTAGCATTTCATGGCAAATGACTCTGGTTGCCATTTTGCCCCTGCCTTTCATGGCTTATGCGACCAGTCGTTTAGGGAGAAAGACCCACAAGGCCTTTGGCGAATCGCAAGCTGCTTTCTCTGAACTCAATAACAAGGTGCAGGAGTCTGTATCAGGTATAAAAGTGACCAAGTCTTTCGGTTATCAGGCGGATGAGTTGAAGTCCTTTCAGACAGTTAATGAATTGACCTTTCAAAAGAACCTGCAAACCATGAAATACGATAGCCTCTTTGATCCCATGGTTCTCTTGTTTGTTGGTTCGTCCTATGTTTTAACTCTTTTGGTCGGTTCCTTGATGGTTCAGGAGGGGCAGATTACGGTTGGAAATCTGGTTACCTTTATCAGCTACTTGGATATGTTGGTTTGGCCTCTTATGGCTATTGGTTTCCTCTTTAATATTACCCAGCGAGGGAAAGTGTCCTATCAGCGGATTGAGGATCTTTTGTCTCAGGAATCACCTGTACAAGACCCCGAGTTCCCTCTGGACAGTATTGAAAATGGGCGCTTGGAGTATGCCGTTGAAAGCTTTGCCTTTGAAGATGAAGAAACGCTGACGGATATTCACTTTAGCTTGGAAAAAGGGCAAACCCTTGGCTTGGTCGGACAGACAGGCTCTGGGAAAACGTCCTTGATTAAGCTCCTCTTGCGTGAATACGATGTGGATAAGGGAGCCATTTACCTAAACGGTCACGATATTCGGGACTATCGTCTGACAGACCTTCGCAGCCTTATGGGCTATGTTCCTCAGGACCAGTTCCTCTTTGCGACTTCGATCTTAGACAATATCCGCTTTGGCAATCCTAATTTGCCCCTTTCAACGGTCGAGGAAGCGACTAAGCTAGCCCAAGTTTACCAAGATATTATAGTCATGCCTCAGGGATTTGATACACTAATCGGTGAAAAAGGAGTTAGTTTATCTGGTGGGCAAAAGCAACGTCTGGCCATGAGTCGGGCTATGATTTTAGACCCTGATATCTTGATTCTAGATGATTCCTTGTCAGCTGTGGATGCCAAGACAGAGTATGCGATTATCGACAACCTCAAGGAGACGCGAAAGGACAAGACAACCATTATTACGGCTCATCGCCTCAGTGCAGTAGTCCATGCAGATTTGATTTTAGTCCTGCAAAATGGACAGATTATCGAACGGGGCACGCACGATGAGCTGCTAGCTCTGGATGGCTGGTATGCCCAAACCTACCAGTCTCAGCAGTTGGAAATGAAAGGAGAAGAAGATGCAGAATAAACAAGAACAATGGGCTGTGTTAAAACGCCTACTGTCCTATCTCAAGCCTTATGGTCTTCTGACCTTTTTGGCATTAAGTTTTCTCCTCGCGACTACGGTCATTAAAAGTGTCATTCCCCTTGTAGCTTCGCACTTTATCGACCAGTATCTCAGCAATCTTAACCAACTTGCCGTGACCGTTTTGCTGGCCTACTATGGTCTTTATCTCCTACAAACTCTAGTTCAGTATGTCGGCAATCTTCTCTTTGCGAGAGTGTCCTACAGCATTGTTAGGGATATTCGTCGGGATGCCTTTGCCAATATGGAAAAACTGGGCATGTCTTATTTTGACAAGACTCCAGCAGGTTCCATCGTCTCTCGTTTGACAAATGATACCGAGACCATCAGTGATATGTTTTCGGGGATTTTATCCAGCTTTATTTCAGCAGTTTTTATCTTTCTGACAACTCTGTATACCATGTTGGTACTGGATTTTCGTTTGACAGCATTAGTCTTGCTCTTTCTTCCCTTGATTTTCCTTTTGGTCAATCTCTATCGGAAAAAATCAGTGAAAATTATCGAGAAAACCAGAAGTCTCTTGTCGGATATCAATAGTAAGCTGGCAGAGAATATCGAGGGAATCAGGATTATCCAGGCCTTTAATCAAGAGAAGCGCCTGCAGGCAGAATTTGATGAAATCAACCAAGAACACTTGGTCTATGCCAACCGTTCTGTGGCCTTGGATGCCCTCTTTTTGAGACCTGCCATGAGTTTACTGAAACTGCTAGGATATGCCGTCTTGATGGCCTACTTTGGCTACCGTGGGCTTTATCTGGGAATAACAGCAGGAACCATGTATGCCTTTATCCAGTACATCAATCGGCTCTTTGACCCCTTGATTGAGGTGACGCAAAACTTTTCAACCCTGCAAACGTCTATGGTTTCTGCAGGGCGTGTATTTGCCTTGATTGACGAGACGAACTATGAGCCTCTTCAAAACGATGGGCAAGCCAAAGTTCAAGAAGGCAATATCCGTTTTGAACATGTGTGTTTCTCATATGATGGCAAACACCAGATCCTAGATGATATTTCTTTTTCTGTTAACAAGGGTGAGACCATTGCCTTTGTCGGTCATACAGGTTCGGGGAAATCTTCGATTATCAATGTCCTCATGCGCTTTTACGAATTTCAGTCAGGGCGAGTTCTCTTAGATGATATGGATATTAGAGACTACAGTCAGGAAGAGCTGAGGAAGAACATCGGTCTGGTCTTGCAGGATCCCTTCCTCTATCATGGGACTATCAAGTCCAATATCGCCATGTACCAAGATATCAGTGATGATCAAGTAAAGGACGCAGCTACCTTTGTAGATGCAGATTCCTTTATTCAGGATCTTCCTCTGGGCTATGATGCTCCTGTTTCCGAGCGTGGTTCGAGCTTTTCTACTGGACAGCGCCAGCTTCTTGCCTTTGCTAGAACAGTCGCCAGTCAGCCTAAAATCCTGATTTTGGATGAAGCGACAGCCAATATTGACTCTGAAACAGAAAGCTTGGTTCAAGATTCTCTGGCTAAAATGAGGCAGGGGCGGACGACCATTGCCATCGCTCATCGCCTTTCTACCATTCAAGACGCCAACTGCATTTATGTCTTGGACAAGGGGCGCATCATCGAGAGTGGAACCCATGAGGAACTCTTGACCTTGGGAGGAATCTATCACAAGATGTATAGTTTGCAGGCTGGGGCCATGTCCTAATAAGAATTCCTCCAAATTACAGCTTTCTTGCACCGCCTTTTCCATTTTGTGGTATAATGAAAAATGTTGACAAATAGTATAATAAAAACAAAGGAGAAACAGCATGCTGAAATGGGAAGACTTGCCCGTGGAAATGAAATCAAGCGAGGTTGAGTCTTACTACCAGCTTGTCTCTAAAAGGAAGGGTTCGCTGATTTTCAAGCGTTGTCTGGACTGGGTTCTGGCCTTGGTTTTACTGATTTTGACTTCCCCAATCTTTCTCATCTTGAGCATTTGGATCAAGTTGGATAGCAAGGGACCTGTCATTTACAAGCAAGAGCGCGTGACCCAGTACAATCGTCCGTTCAAGATTTGGAAGTTCCGTACCATGGTAACGGATGCGGATAAAAAAGGAAGTCTAGTGACTTCAGCTAATGATAGTCGCATTACCAAAGTGGGAAATTTCATCCGCCGTGTGCGCTTGGACGAACTGCCTCAGCTGGTCAATGTCCTTAAAGGCGAGATGTCCTTTGTAGGCACAAGACCTGAGGTGCCACGTTACACCGAGCAGTATAGTCCTGAAATGATGGCGACCTTGCTCTTGCCAGCAGGGATTACCTCTCCAGCTAGCATCAACTACAAGGATGAGGATACGATCATCAGTCAAATGACGGAGAAAGGTCTATCAGTTGACCAGGCCTATGTCGAACATGTCCTCCCTGAAAAGATGCGCTATAACCTCGCCTATCTCCGAGAGTTTAGTTTCCTTGGAGACATCAAAATCATGTTTCAAACCGTGTTTGAGGTACTAAAATAAAGTAGTCATGAGAAAATGAGTACAGATAAAAGGAGCAAATCAATGCCAAATTACAATATTCCATTTTCACCACCCGATATTACAGAAGCTGAAATTGCTGAAGTAGCGGATACCCTACGTTCTGGTTGGATCACAACGGGTCCTAAGACAAAAGAACTGGAGCGTCGCTTGTCCCAATACACACAGACACCTAAGACTGTCTGCCTCAACTCTGCGACAGCCGCTCTTGAGTTGATTTTGCGCGTCTTGGAAGTGGGACCTGGTGATGAAGTCATCGTTCCAGCCATGACCTATACAGCTTCATGTAGTGTCATCACTCACGTAGGAGCAACCCCTGTCATGGTGGATATCCAAGCAGATACTTTTGAGATGGACTATGACCTTCTTGAGCAAGCCATCACTGAAAAGACTAAGGTCATCATCCCAGTAGACCTTGCAGGGATTGTTTGCAACTATGACCGTTTGTTCCAAATGGTGGAGAAAAAACGCAATCTCTTTACTGCTGCTAGCAAGTGGCAAAGGGTTTTTAACCGTATCGTGATTGTCTCTGATAGTGCCCATGCTTTGGGATCTACTTATAAAGGGCAACCAGCTGGTTCTATTGCTGACTTTACTTCCTTCTCATTCCATGCCGTTAAAAACTTTACAACTGCTGAGGGAGGAAGTGCGACTTGGAAAGCCAACCCAGCGATTAACGACGAAGAGATGTACAAGGAATTCCAAATCCTTTCCCTTCATGGTCAAACAAAGGATGCCCTTGCCAAGATGCAACTCGGTTCATGGGAATACGATATCGTAACGCCGGCCTACAAGTGTAACATGACGGATATCATGGCTTCGATTGGTTTGGTACAATTGGACCGTTACCCTGGTTTGCTACAACGTCGTAAGGATATCGTGGACCGCTATGATCGTGGATTTGCGGATACTCGTATTCACCCATTGGCGCACAAGACTGATACTGTCGAATCTTGTCGTCACCTCTACATCACCCATGTAGAAGGAGCAAGTTTAGAAGAACGCAATCTCATAATCCAAGAATTGGCCAAAGCAGGAATTGCAAGTAATGTTCACTACAAACCGCTTCCGCTCTTGACAGCCTATAAGAATCTTGGTTTTGATATGGCAGATTATCCAAGAGCCTATGCCTTCTTTGAAAATGAAATTACGCTTCCTCTTCACACTAAATTAAGCGATGAAGAAGTAGACTACATCGTTAAGACTTTGGTAAGAATTTCCGAAGAAATCCTCGGTTCAGGAAAAAAATCATAAAAAAAATCTTGACAAAGATAGAACAATAACATATAATATTTTCAATAAATCAGAAAAGTAACTATTTTTGATCTTCAGGGAGCCTGTGGTGATTGTGAACAGGTGGTTGGAAGTAGTGAAAGTGGGCTGATTTTAAAAATGAATTTGAAACAATGAAAATTCGGTGCGCACACCTTACAGTGCAACTTGTTGTTAGACAAGGCAGAGATGTAAAGGGGATAGTCCCTTTACAATTGAGGTGGCACCGCGTTACCAACGCCCTCACACGGAAGTGAATTCCGTGTGTGGGCTTTTTCATATCTTGAAATCAATACTGAAAGAGGAAAAATTTATGACAATTAAAGGTTATTTTGGACAATTTGGTGGTAGTTTTGTGCCAGAGCCGATTCAGGCTTTGTTGGATGAGCTGGAAGTGACATTTGACAAATACAAGGATGATCCAGAGTTTTTGGCAGAATTTCGCCATTACTTAAAAGACTATTCAGGTCGCGAAACACCGCTTTATTTTGCGGAAAGTTTGACAGACCACCTAGGTGGCGCTAAGATTTATCTCAAGCGCGAAGACCTGAACCACCTTGGTTCTCACAAGCTTAACAATGTTCTAGGTCAAATTCTTCTTGCCAAACGTATGGGCAAAAAACGAGTGATCGCAGAAACAGGGGCTGGTCAGCATGGAGTTGCGACTGCAGCTGCAGCAGCCAAATTTGGTATGGCCTGTGATGTCTACATGGGAGCAGAGGATGTGGAACGTCAACGTCTCAATGTCTTCCGCATGGAGATGATGGGAGCAACTGTGCATGCAGTTGAAACAGGCACTCGTACCCTCAAGGATGCGGTTGATGCGGCTTTTGGAGCATGGATGAATGACCTTGAAGCCTTTTATGTTCTGGGATCTGCTGTAGGACCTCACCCTTATCCTACCATTGTTCATGAATTCCAAAAGGTCATCAGTGAAGAATCTCGCCGTCAAATCTTAGAAAAAGAAGGTCGTTTACCAGACTACGTTATTGCCTGTGTAGGTGGTGGTTCTAATGCCATCGGTGCTTTTTCACAGTATGTGGCTGATGAAGAAGTCAAATTGGTTGGGGTCGAAGCCGCTGGTCATGGACTCGATACAGACAAGCACGCAGCTACTATGACAAAAGGTAGTGTTGGAATTGTCGACGGAATGAAGACCTATGCAGTCTTTAAGGAAGATGGAGAGCTGGCGCCAGTTTACTCTATCTCAGCTGGTTTGGACTATCCAGGGGTTGGCCCAGAACACGCCTACTTTAAAGATTCAGGTCGCGTGGAATATGTGGCTGCGACGGATGAAGAAGCGGTTCAAGCCTTGCTCCTTCTTAGTAAGACTGAAGGAATTATCCCAGCGATTGAAAACTCACATGCTATCGCAGAAGCAGTTAAACGTGCACCGAAACTAAGTAAAGATGAGATTATTATCATCAATGTCTCTGGTCGTGGAGACAAGGACGTAGCTGCGATTGCAGACTACCTAGAAGCTAAAAAATAAGAGATGGAAAAATTACAGTTATTTCTTTCACAGAGAGCTTGTGGTTGCTGGAAACAAGCAGAGAAAGCTGTAAGGTTGGGTCCATCTGAAACGAGAGAAGAAAACATAATTCTCAAGGGAGTGCCCTTTATCGCACAGCCTGTTACAAGAAGGTTCTGAGACAGGAATGAGAGATGGGAGAAATCCTATAATTGAGGTGGCACCGCGAATTTCGTCCTCACGCAAGTTATTTTGCGTGGGGATTTTTATATATTTATCGTAGATATGGTCATCAGTTTTAAATTATGCTTCATCAATAGATAGATTTCTATAAAATATTTACGAACGAAGTGAGTTTCTAAAAGATGTTTCCCGCCATAGTGGTATCCTAGAGAAGCAAAGATGCTTCTCTAGAACGGAATTTTTGAGAGTAAAATAGTTTGGGGAACTATTTTAGCCTGAGCCTAGAAATGAATGAGCGAGGAGCTCAAAAATTAGGTCTTTCATTTCATGGTTTTCTAAAATCATCCACTGGATAATTTTACCTCCCGTCCGCACTATTTAAGGGAAATAGAAAAAAATAAAAATAAGGAACTGAAAGGGAAATTACAATGGAACGAATCATTCATGGAGATGTCTTATCGCCAATCTTGGCTTATATGCGCCTAAAGGGGCAACACAAGGTTATTTTAGAAAGTATTCCGAGAGACAAGGAAACAGCTCGTTTTTCTATCCTAGCCTATAATCCAGTTTTTGAGATTAAGTTTGAAAATGGAGTTCTTTATCAAAATGGGCAAGTGATTGATCGTGATCCCTTGGATTTCCTTTATGAAGTTACTCATAAGAGCCAACATCATTCAGACCTACCTTTTGGTGGGGGAGCCATTGGCTTTGTGGGTTACGATATGATTTCGCTTTATGAAGAAATTGGTCAAATCCCTGAGGATACCATTGGGACGCCAGACATGCATTTCTTTGTCTATGAGAGCTACATGGTCTTTGACCACAAGAAGGAAAAAATCCATGTCATCGAGGATGCTCTTTACAGCGAGCGTGTTCAAGAAGACTTGGAAAAAGCTTTGAACCAAGTACTTGAGGAATTACGCATTCCTGCAGCAAATGAATTTGAAGACTTGGATTTATCTCCGCTTGACTTCAAACCCCATATCGCTCCTCAGAAATTTGAGGAAATGGTAGAAACAGCTCGTGACTTGATTCGAAATGGCGATATGTTCCAATGCGTGCTCAGTCAGCGCTTCTCAGCAGAAGTTACTGGAAATTCATTTGACTTCTACAGAAATCTTCGCGTGACCAATCCATCTAATTACCTCTATTTCTATGACTTTGGTGATTATCAAATCATCGGTGCTAGTCCTGAAAGTTTGGTTTCTGTCAAAAATGGCATCGTGACAACTAATCCGATTGCAGGGACACGACCAAGAGGAGCTACAGATGAAGAGGACAAGGCTTTGGCGACAGACCTCCTTTCTGACGAGAAGGAAACAGCAGAACATCGGATGTTGGTAGACTTGGGACGCAATGATATTGGTCGTATCTCTGAAACAGCCAGTGTTCAAGTCACCAAGTATATGGAAGTGGAGCTCTTCCGCTATGTCATGCATTTGACCAGCGTGGTCAAGGGACGTTTGCTTCCAGAACTCACTGCCATGGATGCATTGAAAGCTACACTTCCAGCTGGAACAGTGTCAGGAGCTCCAAAGATTCGAGCTATGAGACGCATCTATGAACTGGAGACGGAAAAACGAGGCGTATACGCAGGAGCAATCGGCTACTTGTCTGCGACGGGTGATATGGATTTGGCCATTGCCATCCGAACCATGATTCTTAAAGATCAAACAGCCTATGTGCAGGCTGGGGCAGGGATTGTCTATGACTCTATTGCCCAAAACGAATACCAAGAAACCATTAACAAGGCTAAATCTATGACTAGAATTGGAGAACTAAGACCATGATTTTATTGATTGACAACTATGATTCTTTTACCTATAACTTGGCGCAGTACATTGGGAATTTTACAGAAGTGCAGGTCTTGAGAAATGATGATCCCAAGCTGTATGAAGAAGCTGAAAAAGCAGATGGTCTGGTCTTTTCGCCCGGCCCAGGTTGGCCAGTTGATGCTGGAAAGATGGAAGACATGATTCGTGATTTTGCTGGCAAGAAGCCGATTCTTGGGATTTGTTTGGGCCACCAAGCCATTGCAGAAGTCTTTGGTGGTAAGTTAGGTTTGGCTCCAAAAGTCATGCATGGGAAACAGAGCAATATCAGCTTTGAAGCGCCATCTGTTTTGTATCAAGGCATTGAGGATGGCCGTGCGGTCATGCGTTATCACAGTATTTTAATTGAAGAAATGCCAGAAGAATTTGAAGTGACAGCTCGTTCTACTGATGACCAAGCCATCATGGGGATTCAACATAAAAACCTACCGATTTATGGCTTCCAGTACCATCCAGAGAGTATTGGAACGCCAGATGGCTTGTCTTCTATTCGGAATTTTATCGAGAAGGTTGTAAAGTGAGGAAACTAGGATGAAAGAGATTATTGAAAAACTAGCAAAATTTGAAAATTTATCAGGTGTGGAAATGACGGATGTCATTGAGCGTATCGTAACTGGGCGTGTAACTGAAGCGCAGATTGCTTCTCTCCTTTTGGCTCTTAAGATGAAGGGGGAAACACCTGAAGAACGCACAGCCATTGCTCAAGTCATGAGAGGACATGCTCAACATATTCCGACTGAAATTCATGATGCCATGGACAACTGTGGTACAGGTGGGGACAAGTCTTTCAGTTTTAATATTTCCACAACTGCAGCCTTTGTCTTGGCTGGTGGTGGTGTTCACATGGCCAAGCATGGTAACCGCTCGATTTCTTCTAAATCTGGTTCTGCAGATGTCCTCGAAGCCTTGGGTATCAACCTAGACCTCAAACCAGCTGAACTAGGTAAGGTTTTTGATAAAACTGGCATCGTCTTTCTCTTTGCTAAAAATATGCACCCAGCTATGAAATACATCATGCCAGCTCGTTTGGAACTAGGAATTCCAACGATTATGAACTTGACTGGTCCCCTGATTCACCCAATGGCCTTGGAAACACAGCTTCTTGGTATTAGTCGTCCAGAACTGCTAGAAAGTACAGCTCAGGTATTGAAAAATATGGGTCGCAAACGTGCCATCGTAGTTGCTGGACCAGAAGGACTGGATGAAGCTGGCTTGAACGGAACAACCAAGATTGCTCTGCTTGAAAATGGCGAAATCACCTTGTCAAGCTTTACTCCAGAAGATCTGGGGATGGAAGGCTACGCTATCGACGATATTCGTGGAGGCAATGCTCAGGAAAATGCAGAAATTTTGCTCAGCGTTCTTAAAAATGAACCAAGTCCATTCTTGGAAACTACAGTTTTAAATGCTGGTCTTGGTTTCTATGCTAATGGTAAGGTAGCTAGTATCAAGGAAGGAGTTGCCTTGGCCCGTCAAGTGATTGCTAGTGGCAAGGCCCTTGAAAAACTCAGACTGTTACAGGAGTACCAAAAATGAGTCAGGAATTTTTAGCACGAATTTTGGAGCAGAAGGCGCGTGAGGTTGAGCAGATGCAGCTGGAGGAAATCCAGCCCCTGCGCCAGACCTATCGCTTGGCTGACTATCTAAAACAACACCAAGACCGCTTGCAGGTGATCGCTGAAGTCAAGAAGGCTAGCCCTAGTCTGGGAGATATCAATCTCGATGTGGATATTGTGCAACAGGCTCAGACTTATGAAGAAAACGGAGCAGTGATGATTTCTGTTCTGACAGATGAAGTTTTCTTTAAAGGTCATTTGGATTATCTGCGGGAGATTTCCAGTCAGGTACAGATTCCGACGCTTAACAAGGACTTTATCATTGATGAAAAACAAATCATTCGTGCTCGTAATGCAGGTGCGACAGTCATCTTGCTCATTGTGGCTGCCTTGTCAGAAGAACGTCTCAAGGAACTGTACGACTATGCGACAGAGCTTGGTCTGGAAGTTTTAGTGGAGACTCACAATCTAGCTGAACTAGAAGTGGCTCACAGACTTGGTGCCCAGATTATTGGGGTCAATAACCGCAACTTAACTACCTTTGAAGTTGACTTGCAGACCAGTGTAGATTTGGCTAAACATTTCAAAGATGATTGCTTGTACATTTCTGAATCGGCTATTTTCACAGGGCAGGATGCAGAGCGAGTAGCACCATACTTTAACGGAATTTTAATAGGGACAGCTCTCATGCAGGCAGAAGATGTAGCCCAGAGAATCAAGGAGTTGCAGATTGACAAAGGTTAAGATTTGTGGACTATCGACCAAAGAAGCGGTGGAAACAGCCGTATCAGTAGGGGCCGACTACATCGGTTTTGTCTTCGCACCTAGTAAAAGACAGGTGACCTTGGATCAGGCTGCTGAGCTGGCAAAGCTTATTCCTACAGATGTCAAAAAGGTTGGTGTATTTGTTTCACCAAGTCGGGCTCAACTGTTAGAAGTCATTGACAAAGTTGGCTTGGACTTGGTTCAAGTTCACGGTCAGGTGGCAGATGATTTGTTTGAGAATTTGCCTTCTGCCAGTATTCAGGCTGTGCAGGTGGATGGAGAGGGTCATGTGCCCAATTCTCAGGCAGACTATCTACTCTTTGATGCCCCTGTGGCTGGGAGTGGCCAGACCTTTGACTGGGGCCAACTGGATACGACTGGACTAACTCAGCCCTTCTTTATCGCAGGTGGGCTTAAGGAAGATAATGTAGTAAAAGCAATTCAACACTTTACTCCCTATGCAGTAGATGTATCGAGTGGAGTGGAGACAGACGGACAAAAAGATCATGAAAAGATTATAAGATTTATAGAGAGGGTAAAGAATGGCATATCAAGAACCAAATAAAGATGGATTTTACGGAAAATTCGGCGGACGTTTCGTCCCAGAAACATTGATGACAGCAGTTTTGGAGTTGGAGAAGGCCTACCGTGAAAGTCAGGCAGACCCAAGTTTCCAAGAGGAATTAAACCAACTTTTGCGCCAGTATGTAGGACGTGAAACTCCCCTTTACTACGCAAAAAACTTGACCCAGCATATTGGCGGAGCCAAGATTTATCTCAAACGTGAAGACCTCAACCATACAGGGGCCCATAAGATTAACAATGCCTTAGGACAAGTTTTGCTTGCTAAACGCATGGGTAAAAAGAAAATTATCGCTGAAACAGGTGCTGGTCAGCACGGTGTGGCAACTGCAACAGCTGCAGCCCTCTTTAACATGGAATGTACCATCTATATGGGTGAAGAGGATGTTAAACGCCAAGCTCTCAATGTCTTCCGCATGGAGCTTTTAGGAGCCAAGGTTGAGGCAGTGACAGACGGTTCGCGCGTGCTCAAGGATGCTGTTAATGCAGCCCTTCGTTCATGGGTGGCTAATATCGATGATACCCACTATATCCTTGGTTCTGCCTTGGGGCCTCATCCTTTCCCAGAAATTGTTCGTGACTTCCAAAGTGTCATTGGTCGAGAAGCTAAACAACAGTATCGCAATATGACAGGTCAAGACTTACCAGATGCCCTAGTAGCCTGTGTTGGTGGTGGGTCGAATGCTATCGGGCTCTTCCATCCATTTGTAGAAGATGAGTCAGTAGCTATGTATGGGGCTGAAGCAGCTGGGCTTGGTGTGGATACGGAGCACCATGCAGCTACCTTGACCAAGGGTCGTCCTGGTGTCCTTCACGGTTCCCTCATGGATGTGCTCCAAGATGCCCATGGTCAAATTCTTGAAGCCTTCTCTATCTCAGCAGGCTTGGACTATCCTGGTATCGGTCCAGAACATTCTCACTACCACGATATTAAACGTGCCAGCTATGTCCCTGTGACAGACGAAGAAGCCTTGGAAGGATTCCAACTCTTGTCTCGTGTGGAAGGGATTATCCCAGCCTTGGAATCTAGCCACGCTATTGCTTTTGCGGTGAAATTGGCCAAAGAACTTGGACCAGAAAAGTCTATGATTGTCTGCCTATCAGGTCGTGGGGACAAGGATGTGGTTCAAGTCAAAGACCGCTTGGAAGCAGATGCAGCAAAGAAGGGAGAAGCTCATGCCTAAGACTCTAACAGAAAAATTGAATGCTATCAAAGCAGCTGGAAAAGGAATTTTTGTTCCCTATATCATGGCTGGAGACTATGAGAAAGGTTTGGATGGTCTCGCTGAAACAATCCACTTTTTAGAAGATTTAGGCGTTTCAGCCATTGAAGTGGGCATTCCCTTTTCAGACCCTGTTGCAGATGGACCTGTGATCGAAGAAGCAGGATTGCGCAGTCTAGCTAACGGGACTTCTACCCAGGCTTTGGTGGAAACCTTGAAAACCATTCAAACAGAGGTGCCACTTGTCATCATGACCTACTTCAACCCCCTCTTTCAGTACGGTGTGGAGAAATTTGTCAAAGATTTGGCAGATACAGCGGTTAAAGGATTGATTATTCCAGACCTGCCTCATGAACATGCTAACTTTGTGGAGCCTTATTTGGCAGATACAGACATTGCTTTGATTCCCTTAGTTAGTTTGACAACAGGACTTGAACGTCAAAAAGAGTTGATCAAGGGAGCAGAAGGTTTTGTCTATGCTGTTGCCATCAATGGGGTGACAGGGAAGTCAGGAAATTACCGTGCAGACTTGGATAAGCACTTGGCGCAATTGCATCAAGTAGCTGACATCCCAGTCTTGACAGGTTTTGGCGTATCTAGTCAAGCCGATGTAGAACGCTTCAATGCGGTGTCAGATGGCGTGATCGTCGGTTCAAAAATCGTAAAAGCCCTCCACCAAGGAGAGCCAATTGAGAACTTTATCAAACAAGCAGTAGCTTACCAAAAATAATCAAACAAGCAGCGAGTAAGAGGAAAGGCACGAAAGGAAGTCTTTCCTTTTTCTTTTGCAGGAGAAAGGCTAGGATTCCCGTCGCAGAAGCGAACTGAATCAAGATCAGTAGTTCAGTCGCACTAAAGACGAGAGCGCAAGAAGCAAGAAAGAGAAAATCCCCTGAGCCCATGCGGATATCGATAAAATGAGCTAGAATTCCTAGGACAAGGAAAAAGACCATGACCAGATCCCAGCCAGAGGAAACCATGAGGATTAGGTGGAAAGTCATCCAGACCAGTAAGGGATATTCCTGATGGTGAAAGTCGTAGATGCCCAAGGTCAAACCAGCAGTGATTAGGATGACTTGTCCCAAGGAAAGAAAGCCCCAATACCAAGATAGAAAGAGGAGCCCTAAGCCTAGTTCAAAGAGGGCATACCAGACAGGATAAGGAGCCTTGCAGTAGCGACAGCGAAAGCGATTGAGCACCTGCGAGAGAATCGGAATCAAATCTAAGGGGCGCAAGCGAGTCTGACAGGAATCGCAGTGACTAGCAGGTTGGATAATGGATTGCTCTGGAAAACGGTCAATGACCAAACCAAGAAAGGAAGCGAGAATACTCCCGACAAGAAAAAAATAAATATCAATCATACTTATCTATTCGTAAAAAATAGGAGAAGTAGTATAATGGAGAAACATAGATAAGATGGTGAGGCAAAGATGATAATTCGTTTTGAAGAAAATGTGAGCACAGAAAATGCTCAGCTCGTATGCCAATGGTCCAACTCCCTAGGCAAATCCTTT
Source organism: Streptococcus sp. NLAE-zl-C503 (assembly GCF_900104285.1). Taxonomy (NCBI): domain Bacteria; kingdom Bacillati; phylum Bacillota; class Bacilli; order Lactobacillales; family Streptococcaceae; genus Streptococcus; species Streptococcus sp. NLAE-zl-C503. The sequence continues at coordinate 160,382 of NZ_FNJT01000003.1, forward strand.
CAAGAACAATGGATGGGAACAATGATTCCTTTTCCCTTGACAATTCAAGTCTTGCAAGATTTGGAAGGAATCTTTTCAATCTTTGCTGGACAAGAGTTTGTCGGGCTTGTCCAGAAAATCAGGCTAGAAGACAGGAATCTACATATCGGACGGTTTTTAATCAATCCCCAGAAACAGGGGCAAGGCTTAGGTAGTCAGGCCTTAAGGAAATTTGTTAGTTTGGTCTTTGAAAATGGAGACATAGATAGTATTTCTCTAAATGTCTTCGAGGCAAATCAGGCAGCCAAGCATCTTTATCAAAAAGAAGGATTTGAAATCGTTAAAACCATTGAAGCACCTGTACGAAAATACGTTATGAAAAAGTTTAGATAGAAAGCAAAAAGCCTTGGTTCCCAAAGCTTTTTTAATCTTATAAACTCATTAAAATAACTCCCAGTTAGATTTGGAATATTTTTTATTCTGTGTCATATAAAAATAAATAGAATGAATAGCTATAGCTAGAGCTAAAATGGTTGTAATACTTACTACTATTATAGGATTAGAAGCAAAGATTAAAGAGAGAATCAAGGCAGCCAGATAGAGTGTAGCTTGGACACAGTAGTAACTTTTCGAATAGCGAAGATAGTGTTTGTTATAGGGCCCATTTGCTAGGACAGCAGCTTGGAAGAGGCCAATTCCGATATAAAAGAAGCTGGTTGCAAAGAGAAGATTAGCTTCAGGATTCAGAAGAAAACTCATCGAAACGGTCATCATAAGAATTCCAATAAAAATAGGATAGTGACTGTAAATTAGAAATAGTCCCTTTTGATTAGATTCTTCATCAATAGCATGGTCGAATTGACCAAAATAAAACAAGAACAGAGAAATCATAATAATGAAATAAAGAACCGAATAAATCGAGAAATTCTCGATTGTAAAGAAGTTAGCTAGCTCCGTAATCATCTCTCCAAACGTAATAATGACAAGAAGGGAGATGCGCTCGATTAAATGGGGGAGATTTACCTGGTAATGCTTATCTTTATTAAGCAAGATACTTGGCATAATAAATGTTAGCAGAATACTAGCAAATAAGATATAGACTCTAAGGTAAATAGGAAGAAGAGCTGCTAGATAGAATCCTAAACTTCCTAGACCTGTTATCCATAGAAAACCTTTGATACTTTCCCGATTAGCATCATCGGTTGATTTTCTAAAAAATTCAACCAAATATTGAAAAAATAAGGTAAGGGTTAATGTACCAATAGCCCAACAGAGATAATGAAAATATTGTTGCCAATCAGGTCCAATCATATTGGCTATAAAGAGTAAAATTCCCATTTTGATAAACATGATTACTATGTTAAATAAAGAGTTCTTTCCATAGCGATTGGTATAATCGGTTTGAATCATCCAGGAATCGATGAGAAACAAAGTAGCAATGAAAAAATCAAGGAAAGAATTCCAAGTCAAAATACCGTTATGAAGATGGTCAATTAAAGTAGTTACTTTTGAAATTGCAAAAACAAAAACTAGGTCATAAAAAAGTTCTGAAAATTCTACACGTTTATGTTTAATAAGAGTTGTCATCTTAAGACCTTTCTATTTTAGAAGTACAATTTATTATAACAGAAAATGGTAATAAAAAAAAAGGGAGATGCTTAAATAACTTCATGTGACGCGAATGAACTGCGCCACAAAAGTTAGGTTTTTTCTGTCTAACTTTTGGGGTGCAGTTCAGAAGGGGTGTTTTTTCTATCGTTTTTTAGTGCTAAGACTACACAAAAAAGCCTAGTAAATCAAGGCTTTTTCCTGTTGTATTTAGATGCCCCCTACAGGGATTTGGAAAGGACTTTCATATTGAGAGCAATTAAAAATATTGAAATATAAGTGATTTTAGGTATTTTCAATGTCATGATTTAAAAATGGGACAAAAGTGGGGCAAAAACCATACAGATTCTAAACTGTATGGTTCTTTTTTTATCTAACCAAGAAAGGTTAAAACTTATTAAAACACATGCAATCAACTGTTGAAAACTTTTTAGTCCGTGTAATATAAAAACAAGTAGAAAGTTGAACTATAGGGAATATTGTGTCATAATAAGTAATAGATGAATAATTAATAGATTGGAAATAATGCTTTCTTACCTTAACAAGTTGAATTGGTTATACATTTTTTCGTCGCAATTGTGTCTATCTCTCGAGTTTAGCTAGTTTTTATAAGCTCTGGTTTCTAATCAATATAACAAATTTTAGAAGTGCATAAGACAAGATGGTGACATTACTACAGTCATTTCTAGTCACCATATGTTGCTGGCACAGGCTGTTTGTAGTGTTGGCTATTTACTAGTCAGTTTAATCGGAGTGTTTAATTTTTATTGTTGAAAGGTTTTTATATGGCGAAAATTCTATCTTTAGGTCTGACAGGTAGGAAATTACTTGCTCAGGGTTTCTTATTTGTTCTGCTAGGTCTTATCTTGATGGTTACGGGGACTTGGTTGCCAGTAACGGTTATTCGACTGGTTCTGTTTTTAGCTTGGATAGCAACGGTCTTAGATTTAGTATTACGTATTTTCAAAAAAAGTCAGTCAACGGACACCTTGGGAGTTGCACTGGTTAAATTGTTAGTGCTGGGATATTTGCTTGGCTCCAATTTTGCGACGGATGTGCCGATTTATATTTTGGCTCTTGTGATTGGAGTTTATCAGATTTTTCATGCTACTATCAACCTTGTCACCTATGTTCTCTACCGCAAAAACAAAATTCGACCTCGTTTTCGTCTCTTACTAGATGGACTCGTACTAGTTTTTCTTGGTGGGACTAGTCTTTTGTCCTCTACAGGAAATTCTGTCTTTCAACTCTTTGTATTAGGGGCTTATTTTTTCCTTTATGGTGTGTCCAATATCCGTGACGGTTTCTTGTTTGAGGAGGAAATTGGGAAAAACCATCTCAAACGTCGCATTAGAATTAGCTTACCTATTGTCCTAGCCGCTCTCATCCCTGCAAGAACTTTAGCAAAAATTAACAAATTTATGCTGGAAAATGCTGATGAGGAAGAAGATATCCATCTTGGAATGGTGAAGTCTGGTAAGACAGCGGAGCTTGAAATTTTTGTTCATACAGCTGAGACCTCTCTGTTTTCGGCAATTGGTCATGTGGATATCTGCTATCAAGGCCGTGTTATTTCTTATGGCAACTATGATCCGTCTTCTGAGACCTTATTTGGCATGGTAGGAGATGGTGTCTTATATTTCTGTGATCGTGACAAGTACATTGACCTATGTAAACGTGAGAGTCAAAAAACGCTTTTTGGTTATGGGATAGATTTGACGCCTGAAATGGAAAAAGCAGTTCAGAAAAAGTTGGCTGAATTGAAACAACTGACGATTCCATGGGAGCCAAGTGCAGATAAAATCATGACAGGTGATGGTAAGGAAGACTACACCTACGCTTATAAAATCAGACATGAGACAGATGGGGAACTTTATAAATTTATCAAATCTAAGTTTAAATCCTACTTTGTCTTATCTACAAACTGTGTGCTCTTGGCTGATACCATAGTCGGTCAGGCTGGCACCGATATCCTCTCACCCAAAGGATTTATCGCTCCAGGAACTTACCAAGCCTACCTTAATCGAGAGTTTGAAAAACCAAATAGTATAGTCGTATCTAAACATGTTTATTAAGGAGAATTTATGAACTTAGTAAAAAAATACACCCCGTTAATACTTTTTATAGGGCTGGTTGCTCTTGTAATTCTGAATGCATCGAGCTTTATATCAGGAGCAATCTCTCTCTTTGATGTAATATCAACCTTGATTTATGGTGCTGTTATTGCTTTTGTGCTTAATGTTCCTATGAAAAAAATTGAACAGTACTTAGTTAAATTGAAGGTAAAGGCAGAGTTGCGTCGTCCGATTGCCATGGTACTTGTTTTCCTAGCTCTTATCTTAATCGTGATTGCTCTTTTGGTTTTGGTGCTGCCAACCCTAGCCCAGACTATTAGTCAGCTGGGAACAGTCCTTTCAACAGTCCTGACTCAACTTGGGAAATTGCTAGGCAGCTCGGAATTTGTAACCAAAGACATGTTGTCAACTATCGTATCAGGCATACAGGGACAATCTAGTTCTATTAGCCAAGCTTTGATAGGTTTTTTATCAGGTCTGACTAGTAATATCGGCAATATTTTTTCAAGTTTGATGAATGCCTTTCTGATTATAGTATTTACCTTTTTATTTTTATCCAGTAAGGAACATCTGGCAGCGATGACGAGTAGACTTCTAAAAGTTATATTTCCAGAGAAAGTGGTGACAAAGTTAACTTACATTGGACAAGTAGCACTAGAGACTTATGACCAATTTTTGATGAGTCAGCTGATTGAAGCAGTCATCATAGGAGTTATGATAGCGGTTGGCTACAGCCTGTTTGGACTACCTTATGGGGTAATGACAGGTATATTTGCAGGAGTGCTATCGTTCATTCCTTATGTAGGGCCTATGATTGCTTGTGTTGTGGGAGCGATTTTTATCTTCACAGTGAGTCCTACTCAAGCCTTACTTTCTCTTCTTCTATATCAAGTTATACAGCTGATTGAAGGAAACCTTATTTATCCTAGAGTTGTAGGTCAATCTATTGGTTTGCCAGCTATTTTCACGCTTGCGGCTGCTAGTATTGGAGGCAATCTCTTTGGCTTACTTGGGATGATATTCTTTACACCGATATTTGCTGTTATCTATCGATTGGTTAAGGAATTTGTCGTTGCAAAGGAAAATCAGCTAGATTAAGAAAAACTAAATTTAATAAGATATACTGAGAAGAGAGTGAGAGATTCTCTTCTCTTTTATTTTTAAATACTTTTCTACAAAAAGCTATTAGACGTTAAAAAAAGCCTTGGTTTCAAGGCTTATTTCTGTTGATTTAGATGTGCCCCCTGCAGGGCTCGAACCTGCGCCCCATAGCTTAAGAGTCTACTGCTCTACCAACTGAGCTAAGGAGGCAACAGAAAAAGCTGAGAATGTAACTTCCCAGCTATTTTAATATGCCCAAAATGGCAGCTAGATTATTTACGAAAGGCATCAAGGATATAGGTGAAACCAACAATTAAAAATGCAAAGGCAACGACATAAACGACAAAGACACTTGTAGCTACTGGATTGAACAAAATCACTAGACCTAGTAAAAATGCAAGCAACGCTATCCACATGATATGGTTGCCAATAATAGGGAAAATCAATCCCAGACGATTGCCTTTAAAGAAAACTATAATGGCTTCTACAATTAACCAAATTCCTAAAATAGTTGGAATGACAACTGGCAGCGTCACAAAGCCATAGGCAACGAGGTAAAGAGCTAAGAGAAGATTAACAATCCCTTGGAAAAGATGAGCTGGTGAGCGAAGCTCTTTTGGTACAGAGAAATAGCCTAAAATAGCTGCTATAGAAGAAACCAGTAAACCAAATGCAATCCACCAGCTGTAAGCAACAAGATTAGCTACTGGGTTTGTAAATAGGAAAAGTCCTAAAAGGACAAAAACAACTCCTGCAAGGAATAGCAGTAAACGATTAGAAAATTTCATTTCAATACCCCCTATATAGTATAGTATAGTTTGATAATAAAAATATTATACACCTTTTTAGAGGAAATGTCAATAAACAAAATGGAAAATTTGGAAGTTTCAGTCTGATTTATGAAAAGAAAATCAGTTTTTATTATTTTGAAAATAAAAAGAGAAGATAAAATTTGTCTTCTCTACATGAAAATATTGTATGGAATCAAAGCAAAAGTAACTGGCTTTACACTATTTGTAAAGATGTAATTTGATTCAAAAAGAAAAGATAGATTTAAAATGTGGGACAAATGATGGGGTAAATCAGTTATAGACAAGCAAAAAAAGCCTTGATTTACAAGGCTTTTTCCTGTTGTATTTAGATGCCCCCTACAGGGATCGAACCTGTGACCCACGGATTAAGAGTCCGCTGCTCTGCCAGCTGAGCTAAGGAGGCAAAGAAAAAAGCTGTATTGGTGCCGAAACTTCACGGTTTGTATTGAACCCGCGCAATTAAGCAGGTGGGCAACTCGCTCTAACTGAAGCTGTTTCCGTGTGAGACGGCCTACATGCTGTTAGAAGACTTTTGTTTCCCTAATAATACAAAAAATAGTCGGTCAACACTTAAGTGTGAAGTCGTACACCACAGCGTTTCTATGTTTATATAATACCACTTTTTCAAAAAAAATCAAGAGGAAAGTGCAATTTTTTGAAAAGGATTTCAGATTTTTCGCAAACGGTCGATAGCTTCCTTTCTTTGAGCCAAAGCCCGTTCATATTTACCAGTATCTTCTGCTTGGAAATAGTGATGATTACGAATTTTTTCTGGCAGATAGTTTTGTTTAATCCAATTTCCAGGATAGTTGTGAGGATAGAGATAGTCTTGGGCATTCCCCAGTTCCTTGCTTCCGCTGTAGTGCCCATCACGCAGGTGTCGCGGAATAGGCAAGTGCCCTGATGTTTTGAGGTCAGCAAGTGCCTTATCCATAGCCACATAAGCTGAGTTGGATTTTGGAGAAAGGGCCAAATCAATCACGACATTGGCAATGAGAATACGTGCTTCTGGGAAACCAATCTTTTGGGCGGCATCCAGAGCAGTCACGGTGTGAATCTGGGCTTCAGGATTGGCTAAGCCGATATCTTCATAGGCGATAACAGTCAAACGACGAGCGAGACTTGGCAAATCACCAGCCTCAATCAAGCGGGCAGCATAGTGGAGACTGGCATCCACATCTGAGCCACGGATAGACTTTTGCAGAGCAGATAGAACATCATAGTGACCGTCTCCATCCTTGTCCATGGTAATGTAGCTCCGCTGCAGGCTATTTTCCATGATGTCTAGGGTGATATGGCGGATGCCCTCGTCATTCTCAGGGGTAGAGAGAGCTGCCAAATCCAGTGAGTTAAAGGCAGAACGCAGATCACCGTTTGTAGATGTTGCGATGAAATCCAGCGCATCCTCATCTAGCTCAACTGGGAAGTCAAAACCGCGCTCAGGGTCAGTCAGGGCGATTTGAATGGCTTCTTTAACATCTTGGTTAGACAAGGGCTCCAATTCAAAAATCTGAACACGGCTACGGATGGCAGGAGTGACCGAAAAGAAGGGATTTTCAGTCGTAGCGCCAATCATGATAACCAGACCACTTTCCAAGAGTGGCAGAAGAAAGTCTTGCTTGGTCTTATCGAGACGATGAATCTCGTCTAGTAACAGCACCAAGCCACCAGAGAATTTAGCCTCTTCAGCGATTTCTTGCAGTCGTTTCTTACTATCAACAGTCGCATTAAAGGTCCGAAAGGCATACTTGGTGGTTCCAGCGATGGCTGAGGCGATACTGGTCTTGCCGATTCCTGGAGGTCCGTAGAGAATCATGGAGGACAGACGATTGGCTTCCACCATGCGACGGATAATTTTTCCAGGTCCGACCAGATGCTCTTGACCGATGACCTGGTCAATGGTTTTTGGGCGCATGCGAAGCGCGAGATTGTCTGGCATAGCAGTCCTTTCTAACATGGATTTTCTGATGTATATGTGGTAAGATGGTAGTATCTATTTTAGCATATTTCCGAGCAATCGGGGCGATTTAAGAGTCGCATAGAAAGAGGACAAAATGGCAACATACGGATTTTTAGATGTTTTAGAGGAAGAATTGGACAAGAACTTTCCTTTTGACTTTGAGATTAGCTGGGACAAGCGCAACCATGCGGTTGAAGTGAGTTTTCTCTTGGAAGCGCAAAATGCTGCTGGGGTAGAGATGCTGGATGAAGACGGAGAGGTGTCATCAGACGATATTCTATTTGAAGAAGCGGTACTCTTTTACAATCCTGCCAAGTCAACTGTTAATGCAGAAGACTACTTGACAGTTATCCCTTACCTGCCGAAGAAAGGTTTCTCTCGTGAATTTTTAACTTATTTTGCGCTATTTCTCAAAGATACTGCTGAGGTTGGGCTAGATGCGCTCATGGATTTTTTGGAAGACCCAGAAGCAGAAGAATTCGTCATGGAATGGAACCAAGAAGTCTTTGAAGAAGGAAAAGTCGGCTTGGAAGAGGGAGAGTTTTATCCTTATCCGAGATACTAGGAGTTGGTTGGAGATTTTATGAAGAAAATTGGGATTTATTTGGTTTATGTGCTAGCTTTTGCCTTTATTATGCTAGCTTTTGCTTGTGGCACTATCGCATTTGCAGAGTTGGGGTATTCCGCAGTTTTAGCATTCACTTTTGGTTATTCCTTCGCTCTTTTAAGTATGTATTTAATCTTTATTCTTCATGAGCTGGGTCATGCTTTTTGTGGCTACTTGACAGGCTATCGGCTGGTGGCTTTTGGATTAGGACATTTTCTTTTGACCAAAAAGTCAGGCAGGTTTCATCTTAGTCGAACAGCCGTTCTGAAAAATGTTGGTGCTCAGTATATTGGATTGAAAGAAGATGAAAGCGATCAAAGAATCATCTTGATGCTTTCAGGAGGTTTGCTGGTTCATCTTAGCTTGATATTATTGGCGATATTGTTTGGATTTTTGACAAGAAGCTGGTATTTTGCTGGTACTTGGATTTTTCTGAATTTGTCTTTCTTCCTAAACAACACTTTGCCAGTCGGCATCACCGATGGAGCAAAAATATGGGAATTGCGACAACACCCTGAAAATACCAAATACGCCTACATGGTGTTGAGGCATTCTGCCCAGACCCTGCTAGCTCCTCAAGAATATGATTTGAAAGACTTTATCATGCCTGTTCCTGAGGATGCAAGTGGGAGTTTTGCAGAAAGTATTCAAACTCTTCAGGGAGTGGTTTTCATATTGGATGGTCATTTGGAGACAGCTAAAAAGCTATTTCAATCTTTACTAGAGAGAACAGAACACTCGCTGTCTGAAACTTTTTGCCAGCTATACCTTCTTCAAATCGCCTTGCTGGAAGGAGATAATGAGAAAGCGGAGAAATATGCAAGTATTCGAAGTGTTAAATCCTTTTTATCTCTAAAAATGGCAGATGTGCAGATGATTCAAGCCTGGTATCAATTTAAGGTAAAGAAAAATATAGCTCAAACTCGCAAGGCTATGAAGATTGCTAGACAGAAAATGAATAGCAGCCGAATGCTACGGGACGAGAAACGCTATTATGAAAACTGGTTAGCAGAGCTGGAAAAGGAATTAGCTGAAGGAGTCTAACATGGAAATAGAAATTTCTGATTTCACAGGTTGCAAAATTGCCCTCTTTTGTGGTGATAAGCTCTTAACTATCTTACGTGATGACAAGGAAAACATCCCATGGCCCAATATGTGGGAACTACCAGGTGGTGGGCGTGAAGGGGATGAAAGTCCTTTTGAGTGCGCAGCGCGTGAAGTTTTTGAGGAACTGGGGATTCGTCTGACTAAAGATTGTCTGCTTTTGAGTAAGGTTTATCCAAGTATGCTTTTTGAGGGGAAGAAATCCGTCTTTTTGGTTGGTAAGTTGGCTCAGGAACAATTTGACAAGATTGTCTTTGGTGACGAAGGGCAGGGATATAGACTGATGAGCATTGAGGAGTTTCTTAGCTCAGATAAGGTTGTCCCCCAGTTGCAGGACAGAGTGAGGGAGTATTTGGAGGAGAATTATGATAACACTTGAGAGAGCAGGAGCAGAGGATTTGGAGACCATCATTGCGATTCAAAGAGCTAGCTTTAAGGCTGTCTATGAAAAATACCAAGATGAGTATGATCCTTATCTCGAGGATCGTGAACGAATCAAGTGGAAATTGGTTGAGCGTCCCAATAGCTATTACTACTTTGTGAAAGAAAAGGACGAAAATATCGGATTTTTACGAGTTCAGACCAATGAAGAGTTGACGGAGGCTTGGTTGGGAACGGCAGCGATTTTACCCCAGTATCAAGGAAAAGGTTATGGTTCTGAAGGATTGGAATTGCTGGAAAAGGAATTTCCGACGATTAAGCAGTGGGATTTGTGTACGGTATTACAGGATGCGGGCATGGTCGCTTTTTATGAGAAAAATGGTTACCGTCAAACCCATATCGAACCTGAAAAAGAAGGTATGGATATGGTCTACATGAAAAAATTGATTGACAAATAGAAAGGATGGTTCAGTTAAATTTCTAAACTGAACCCGCCCTAAACACTGTGCCAAAAAGATAAACTTCTCTTAGACACAAGCGTCTTCAGAGAGTTTCCTATTTTGGCTTTGTGTTTTACGGGCTTGGTATCTTAATTATGGAAACATGGCAAGAGTTAAAAGTTACAGTGAAGCGTGAGGGAGAGGAGTTGGTCTCCAATCTCTTGATTGAGCTAGGTGCTCAAGGTGTTGCGATCGAAGACAGCATGGATTATGTGGGGAATGTGGATCGTTTTGGTGAGATTTTCCCAGAGGTCGAGCAGCAGGAAGAAATCGTGGTGACAGCCTACTACCCTGATACGGTTGATGTGGCAGTGGTTGAGGCGGATTTGCAGGCTCGCTTGGCAGACTTGACGGATTTTATAGACTTGGGAGAAGTCAAGATGGGAACGACCGCCTTGGCTGAGGAAGACTGGGCAGACAACTGGAAGAAATACTATGAACCCGCTCGCATCACTCATGATTTGACCATCGTGCCGTCCTGGACAGACTATGAGGCGACTACGGGAGAAAAGATTATCAAGCTAGATCCTGGTATGGCCTTCGGAACTGGGACGCATCCAACTACTAAGATGAGCCTTTTTGCCTTGGAGCAGGTCCTTCGTGGTGGCGAAACGGTGCTTGATGTGGGAACTGGATCAGGAGTTCTTTCCATTGCCAGCTCGCTTCTTGGTGCTAAGGAGATTTTCGCCTATGACCTCGATGATGTGGCGGTTCGGGTCGCTCAGGAAAATATTGAACTCAACCCTGGCATGGAAAATATTCATGTAGCGGCTGGAGATTTGCTTAAGGGTGTTGAAATTGAGGCAGATGTCATCGTGGCTAATATCTTGGCGGATATTCTCATTCATCTGACAGAGGATGCTTATCGCTTGGTCAAGGATGAGGGCTACCTCATCATGAGTGGCATTATCAAGGACAAGTGGGACATGGTGCGCGAGTCGGCTGAGTTAGCTGGATTTTTCCTCGAAACTCACATGGTTCAAGGGGAATGGAACGCCTGTGTCTTTAAGAAGACTAAGGATATTTCAGGTGTGATTGGAGGCTAGCATGCAACAGTATTTTGTCAAAGGCAGTCCTACATCACCTGTGACCATTGAGGACAAGGAAACCAGCAAGCACATGTTTCAGGTCATGCGCTTGAAGGAAGATGATCAGGTGACCTTGGTCTTTGATGATGGCATTAAGCGCTTGGCTCGCGTGCTAGATGTGGAAAACCGTCAGTTTGAGTTGATCCAAGAATTAGCTGACAATGTGGAATTGCCAGTTCAAGTGACCATCGCATCTGGCTTTCCCAAGGGAGATAAGCTGGAATTCATCACTCAAAAAGTGACAGAACTGGGTGCTAGCCAAATCTGGGCCTTTCCTGCCGATTGGTCGGTAGCCAAGTGGGACGGCAAGAAATTAGGCAAGAAAGTCGAAAAACTAGAAAAAATCGCCCTTGGAGCAGCCGAACAAAGCAAGCGTAATCTGGTCCCAAGTGTCAAACTTTTTGAGAAAAAAGCAGATTTTCTAGCTCAGTTTGACCAGTTTGACTCTATTGTAGTAGCCTATGAAGAATCAGCAAAAGAGGGAGAAGCTGCTGCGCTTCTGCAAGCAGTCACTGGTCTTGAAAAAGGAGCCAAATTGCTCTTTATCTTTGGCCCAGAAGGTGGTTTATCACCTGCGGAAATTGAAAGTTTTGAAGCCAAAGGAGCTGTTTTGGCAGGTCTTGGACCTCGCATCTTGCGAGCAGAAACAGCGCCGCTTTATGCCTTATCAGCCATTAGTGTTTTATTAGAATTAGAAAAATAAGAGGAAGAAAATGGAACAAAAACACCGTTCAGAATTTCCTGAAAAGGAACTTTGGGATTTAACTGCCCTATACCAAGACCGTGAGGATTTCTTACGTGCAATCGAGAAAACGCGTGAAGACATCAATCAATTTAGCCGTGACTACAAGGGTAATCTTCACACTTTTGAGGATTTCGAGAAGGCCTTTGCGGAATTGGAGCAAATCTATATCCAGATGAGCCATATAGGTAATTATGCCTTTATGCCTCAGACGACGGACTATAGCAATGAAGATTTTGCTAATATCGCCCAAGCTGGGATGGAATTTGAAACAGACGCCAGTGTAGCCTTGACCTTCTTTGACGACGCCTTGGTGGAAGCTGATGAGGAAGTCTTGGACCGTTTGGGTGAATTGCCTCACTTGACGGCAGCCATTCGTCAGGCAAAAATCAAAAAAGCCCACTATCTTGGGGCTGATGTGGAAAAGGCCTTGACTAATCTCGGTGAAGTTTTCTACAGTCCACAAGATATCTACACTAAGATGCGAGCTGGGGACTTTGAAATGGCTGACTTTGAAGCCCATGGCAAGACCTACAAAAACAGCTTTGTGACCTATGAGAATTTCTACCAAAACCACGAGGACGCTGAGGTTCGTGAGAAATCCTTCCGTTCTTTCTCAGAAGGACTTCGTAAGCACCAAAATACAGCTGCGGCAGCCTATCTTGCTCAGGTCAAGTCTGAGAAATTGTTGGCAGATATGAAGGGATATGACTCCGTCTTTGATTATCTTCTAGCTGAGCAAGAAGTGGATCGTGCCATGTTTGACCGCCAGATTGACCTCATCATGAAGGACTTTGCACCAGTAGCTCAGAGATACCTCAAGCATGTTGCCAAGGTAAATGGTCTTGAAAAGATGACCTTTGCAGACTGGAAATTGGATTTGGACAGCGTCCTGAATCCTGAAGTGACTATTGACGACGCCTATGATTTGGTCATGAAGTCGGTAGAACCTTTGGGGCAGGAATATTGTCAGGAAGTTGCTCGCTATCAAGAAGAGCGCTGGGTTGACTTCGCTGCCAATAGTGGCAAGGATTCTGGTGGTTATGCGGCGGATCCATATCGCGTGCACCCTTATGTCCTCATGAGCTGGACAGGCCGTTTGAGTGATGTCTATACCTTGATTCATGAGATCGGGCATTCTGGTCAATTCATCTTTTCTGACAATCACCAAAGTTACTTTAATGCCCACATGTCGACCTACTATGTCGAAGCACCGTCAACCTTTAATGAATTGCTTTTAAGTGATTATTTGGAACATCAGTCTGATGATCCGCGTCAAAAACGCTTTGCCCTTGCTCACCGTTTGACAGACACCTACTTCCATAACTTTATTACCCACCTCTTGGAAGCAGCCTTCCAGCGCAAGGTTTATACATTGATTGAAGAAGGAGAAACCTTCGGAGCAAGCAAACTTAACAGTATTATGAAGGAAGTTTTGACGGATTTCTGGGGAGATGCCATTGAAATCGACGACGATGCAGCTCTGACTTGGATGCGCCAAGCTCACTACTACATGGGCTTGTATAGTTACACTTACTCAGCAGGACTAGTCATCTCGACTGCGGGTTATCTTCATCTGAAACATTCAGAAACTGGAGCCGAAGACTGGCTCAATCTTCTCAAATCAGGTGGAAGTAAGACGCCGCTTGAGTCAGCCATGATTATTGGAGCGGATATCTCAACAGACAAACCACTCCGTGATACCATCCAGTTCTTGTCTGATACAGTTGACCAGATTATCGCCTACAGTGCTGAGTTGGGAGAGTAAATTAAAAGAGTCTGGGACAAAAGTCTAACCTTAAATATAAAAAGCGAACAAAACGAGTTATCTGACACTCAGAATACTGTTTTGTTTGCTTTTTTTCTAATCTATCGATTTTAGAAATTTATAATAAAGAATTCCTAAAATCAAAATTTTTTGTCCCGGCCTCTTAAATTATCCCCAAAAGCTATCTTCTTCAGCTTGATCTGAAGAGAAGAGCCAAACTTCTTTGATTTTTCCGTCTTCAATACGGAAGAGGTCAATCCCGTTCATATTGAGTTCAGTACCATCAGCACGTGTTCCGAGAAAAGTAACATTAGCTGCGATTAAATCCTTATTGTCAGAAACCCAATTTGTTATCACCTTAAAGGTTCCATTAGTTTTCTCAGCAAATGTAGCTAGGTGAGATCCTAGTAGGTCCTTACCAACAACTGTACCAGATATACTATGATTACCGGGTTGATGCCAGACAATATCATCTGCCATCGTTTCAAAGATACCAGGAAAGTCACCAGCAATTAGAGCTTGGTTATAAGCATTGAAAATTTCTAAGTTTGTTGACATATCTATTCTCCATTTCTTTTTTATGGTATAATTGTAACAGTTAAAATCAAAAAAACAAGTAGACACTTTTTCGATAGCTGGTATCAAAACTAGTACTATTGTTGATACTAAAAGATAAAATTTTTTTTAAAAAAATAGAAAGAAGATATTTTATGCCAAATAAAGTGAGTGAGTATGGTATTTGTCCATTTGCGACAACGCAGAGGGTTTTAACAGGGAAATGGGCACTGGTAATCATTTATCAGTTGAGTACGGGTACCAAACGATTTAAAGAATTGCAGAGATTATTGCCTGGGATTACTCAAACTATTTTGACCCGTCATCTCCGTCAATTAGAAAAGGATAAGATTGTTCAACGAAAGGTCTATGCCGAAGTTCCCCCACGAGTTGAGTACAGCTTAACCGAAATGGGGCAGGAATTCAGAGTTGTTTTAGATGCTGTCGAAAACTGGGGTCTGGATTATATCAAGTTGCTAAATGCTAGTGAGATAAGCGACTGATAAGCCCTATAGAGGAAATGTATTTTTCTGTTTAATTCCTCAATTAAAAGATAGTAAGGCAAACCATTATTTTCCAAGCACATTTCTTGAAACCCTTTCCTTCTTCTGATAGACTAATACATAGTTTGAAAAAAGGAGACTTAATATGAAAAAATTTGTTGCTGAATTAATCGGTACATTTATGCTTGTGTTCATCGGAACAGGAGCTGTTGTTTTTGGAAATGGTGTTGAAGGTCTTGGACACCTTGGAATTGCTTTTGCCTTTGGTTTGGCAATCGTAGTCGCAGCTTTCTCAATCGGAACTGTTTCAGGTGCTCACTTGAACCCAGCTGTTTCGATCGCTATGTTTGTAAACAAACGTTTGTCATCTTCAGAGCTTGTAAACTACATCCTTGGACAAGTAGTTGGAGCTTTCCTTGCGTCAGCTGCAGTATTCTTCCTCTTGTCTAACTCAGGAATGTCAACTGCTAGTCTTGGTGAAAATGCCTTGGCAAACGGTGTCACTGTCTTTGGTGGTTTCTTGTTTGAAGTCATCGCAACCTTCTTGTTTGTCCTAGTTATCATGACTGTAACATCAGCAAGCAAAGGCAATGGTGCGATTGCTGGTTTGGTGATTGGTTTATCATTGACAGCTATGATCCTTGTGGGTTTGAACATCACTGGACTTTCAGTTAACCCAGCTCGTAGCTTGGCACCAGCTGTCTTCGTAGGTGGCGCAGCCCTTCAACAAGTATGGATTTTTATCCTTGCTCCAATCGTTGGTGGCGTTCTTGCAGCTCTTGTTGCAAAAAACTGCCTTGGCACAGAAGAATAATAAACAAAAAGAGCCTTGCTCCTCATCTTGAGGAACAGGGCTTTTTCGTATCTGTTTATACTCAATGAAAATCAAAGAGCAAACTAGGAAACTAGCCACAGGTTGCTCAAAACATGGTTTTGAGGTTGTAGATGAAACTGACGAAGTCAGCTCAAAACACTGTTTTGAGGTTGTGGATAGAACTGACGAAGTCAGCTCAAAGCACTGCTTTGAGGTTGTGGATAGAACTGACGAAGTCAGCTCAAAACACTGTTTTGAGGTTGTGGATAGAACTGACGAAGTCAGTAACATATATACGGCAAGGCGACGTTGACGCGGGTTGAAGAGATTTTCGAAGAGCATTAGCGGTTGTCAATTTTCTCTGGATAAAGGTCGTGTTGGAAGAGGCGTTGTTCTGCCAAGCCTTCATACTTGCTTCCAGGTCTACCGTAGTTGTAGTAGGGGTCGATTGAGATGCCACCTCGCGGAGTGAATTTTCCCCAGACTTCTAAATAGCGAGGATCTAGCAAGTTGACCAAGTCTTTCCCGATGGTGTTGATACAGTTTTCGTGAAAATCCCCATGATTTCGGTAGCTAAAGAGGTAGAGTTTGAGGGATTTTGACTCGACACAGAGTTTGTCAGGAATGTAGGAAATATAAATGGTCGCAAAGTCTGGTTGAGCCGTAATAGGACAAAGTGAGGTAAATTCAGGACAGTTGAATTTGATAAAATAGTCATTTTCCACATGACGATTGTCAAAAGATTCGAGAACTTCTGGCTGATAGTCAAAGATGTAGTTGGTTTCTTTGTTGCCCAGTAGGCTTAGGTTTTTCAATTCTTCTTGTTGTGACATGATTTTTTTCTTTCTAATCTTAAACACCACGTTGGTTATCGTAGAGGAGAGTATGCAGTTGAGGGAGGACGCGGACATTGCCCCAGCTATCATCAGCGGCGACGCGTTCCCAGAGTTCTTTGAGTCGGTCTAGTTGGTCTTGGACAATATTACCTGTAGCCTTGGGATCAGGATTTCCAGCTGATAAGAAAAGAACATCGGGTTGGTAGCGTTCTTGAATGCCTTTGGCAAAGGCCAAATCGGCATCGTCAAAGACAGGAATTTTAAAGGTGACTTTGTCGGGATCCAGTTGGGAAACGATGAAGTCCAAGGTCTCGAAGTTGACCTCCATCTTGGAGGAAGGAGGTTTGGGGCTCAGAGTGACTTGGTCGATATCTTTTAACCAATTTTGCCAGCGGGAGCCTTGAGTCTCAACAGCCAGAGTGACTCCACGTTCTTTGAGCTTGGTGACCAGTTGAGCCATGTTGGCTGCTAGGATAGCAGGATTTCCGCCAGACAAGGTAACGTAGTCGTAGCTTCCCAATCTATCTAAGGTAGCAATGACTTCATCAGCCGTCATACGAGTTGGTTTTTCAGAACCATCCCAAGTAAAGGCAGAGTCGCACCAGTCGCAGTGGTAGTCGCAACCTGCAGTACGGACAAACATAGTTTTCTGCCCGATAGCACGACCTTCACCTTGAAAGGTTGGGCCGAAAATTTCCAGAACAGGTAGTTTGAGGACACGTTCCCTAGTCATCTAACCACTCCCGTCTAAACTCCGCAAAGGCAGTCGGAGTCTCATAGAGGCGAACGTATTCCAAACGGAGACCGCGTTCGTCTGGCAACTCTTGACTCATGGTTTGGAAAATCCAGTAAACCATATTTTCAGCAGTTGTGTTCATATAGGGCAGGGTTTCATTGAGATAGCGATGATCCAAGTGGGGTTCTAAGTAGTTCTTGTAGATAGCTTTGATGTCTCCAAAGTCATAGGTCATGCCCCGTTCATCTAAAAATCCACTGACAGCAATCTGCAGATGGTAGGTGTGGCCGTGCAGGGATTTGCATTTTCCCTCATAGTGAAAGAGGTGGTGGGCAGCATCGAAAGTAAACTCTTTTGAGACCAAGGTTCTGTGAGGATTGTAGACAAGAGACTCCCCAGTTTCCTGCTTGATTTCTTTGGGTGCAAAAAACATTAGGCCTCTCCTTTCTGTGAGAGATAAACATCTAAACCATGTTGACGTAGGTGGCAGGCTGGACAATCACCGCAGCCACTTCCGATAATCCCACTGTAGCAGGTCAAGGTTTTTTCACGAACGTAGTCAAAGGCACCGAGTTGGTCGGCTAATTCCCAAGTTTCAGCCTTGTCTAGCCACATGAGAGGTGTTTGGATAACAAAGTCATAATCCATGGCAAGGTTGAGGGTAACATTAAGGGATTTGACAAAGACATCCCGGCAGTCAGGGTAGCCAGAAAAATCTGTCTCGCAGACACCTGTCACGATATCTTTAATGCCCAGTTGCTTGGCAAGAACTGCCGCAAAGGATAGAAAGAGGTGGTTGCGACCGTCAACAAAGGTATTGGGCACCTCTCCCTCTTTTTGCTCGATTTCCATATCAGAGGTCAAGGCATTTTCAGTGATTTGTCCCAGCAGAGACATATCTAGGATGTGATGACGAATGCCTTGTTCCTTAGCGATTTCTCTAGCAACTTGAATTTCGAGATGATGGCGTTGGCCGTAGGCAAAGGTGACGGCTTCGACCGTTTCATAGTGTTCTTTAGCCCAAAAGAGGCAGGTTGTGGAATCTTGGCCACCACTAAAGACGACCAAGGCTGATTGACGTTTCATAGTACTCCTTCTAAAATGGGAAATGTTCAGAGCACGCAAAAAGCTCCCTTGAGGGGAGCTAAAAAATACCAAGTAGAGGTTTTTTTTAGCGATGGCATGTCCCAAACATCGTAATATTCTACATACAGTCTAGCATATTTTTTGAAAAATGGCAAAGGGCAAGAAAAAAGAGACCAAATGAAGCACTTGGTCTCTAGTGTGATTAGCTCAATTCAGCAACGATGGCCTTGATTTGTTCTGCAGTATGAACACCTGCAACTTGTTTCACCACTTGGCCGTCTTTTTTGAAGAGAAGAGTTGGGATAGACATGATTCCAAAATCACGAGCTGTGTTTGGATTTTCATCAACGTCCATTTTAACGATTTTCAAGACATCTTCTGAAAGTTCTTCAGACAATTTGTCTAAGATTGGACCTTGCATACGACATGGACCACACCAAGTTGCCCAGAAGTCTACCAAGACCAAACCGTCTTTTGTTTCTTGTTCAAATGTTGCATCTGTAATTGCTTTTGCCATTGTATTTCTCCTTTTTTAGTTATATTGGCTTAAATCTTGTTTCATGAGATAGAAGAAGACATCTCCATAAGTCCCATGGTAGTCCAAATCATGACCATTGTAGGTTAATTTTTGGACAGTATAGTAATCAGCAACGCCGATGAGGCAGGCATGTTGAGAACGTTCAAAGTCTTGGTAAGACTCGAAAGTCATGGTTCTCTCTTGCTTACTGGCGTCTAGATAAGTAATTTCGATCATATAAAACTCCTTTGTTCGATCTTGACTTTATTTTACTCCTTGAAAAGAGGAATGTCAAGAAAAATGATTGCGCACGCAACTTTTTAGAAAATCTGATTATGAAATGAAATCAAGACTCATCTCCAGTCTTTCTTCGACAGCCTTTTGCAGGTAAGCTAGAGTTGTCTGTCCCTCGTCAGTCAGGCAGATAAAGCTAGCCCGTCTATCCTGATCGCAACACCGGCGACTAAGCAAACCACAGTTTTTCTCTTCCAAGCGAGCCACCATTCGAGAAACAGCGCTCGGACTGAGATGGAGTTTATCTGGCAGGTCAATCTGTCGTAAAGATTTTTCATCGGCTAGGTCCAGATAGTAGAGTAGGTAAAACTCTTTCAAGGTCAACCTTTGTTCGCTCTGCTGGGCAATAGTTTCTTCCAACAAGGATTCCATTTCCTTTTGACGGCGGTTGTAGTCAAACCACTTTTCCAAATAGCTCATTGCTTTCTCCTTTCTTTTCAAAGTAAAAATCACAAAGTCATTACTGATTATCTTTGTAACACAAGATGATTGCGCATGCAATGATTATACTACTTTTAACTAATCCTTGCAAGAAAGAAAAATTTCGGTATTTCCTTGAAATTTCCTGAAAAAAGAGTAAACTGGTATGCAAGAATTCTATTTCAAGGAGTTTGAGATGAAGTTATATGTTCAATTAATGATTCTCTTTGTGATTTCTCTAATCGGTGAGGGAATCTCCAGTTTCTTTCATCTGCCTATCCCAGGCAGTATTATCGGTTTGATTATTCTTTTTCTAGCCCTGCAGTTCAAATGGCTGAGAACCAGGCATGTTAACATGGTCGGGAATTTCTTGCTGGCTAATATGACCATTCTCTTTTTGCCGCCAGCAGTGGGTATCATGGAAAAGTTTGATGTGATTGCCCCCTATCTCTTGCCCATCGTCTTAATTGTCTTTTTTGCAGCTGTCATCAACATTATCCTCATCGCCCTAGTGGTTCAGTTCATCAAGAGACGATTTGAGGGAGATTATGAGAAAGGAGAAGCCAAATGAGTGAATTTGTATCGAATCCTCTGTTTGGGATTGCATTATCTATACTAGCTTATCTAGTAGGAATGTTGATTTATAGGCGTTTCCCCCATCCATTGACAACGCCTTTGCTTTTGTCGGCAATTTTCATTATCATCCTTCTTAAGGTGACGGGTATTTCTTACCAAGATTACTACCAAGGTGGGGTTTATCTGAATAACTTAATAGTCCCATCGACCGTAGCTCTAGGGATTCCGCTTTATAAAAGTTTTCATCTGATGAAGCACCATGCTCGGAGTATTCTCTTTGGTAGTCTGCTAGCAGTAGTTGTCAATACTAGCTTCACTGCCATAGTGGCCAAAATCTTTGGCATGGACTTTTTCCTAGCCATTTCTCTCTTTCCCAAGTCAGTGACAACCGCCATGGCAGTGGGAATCACAGAAAAATTGCAAGGTTTGACGACTGTAACCTTGGTCGTCGTAGTGGCGACTGGGATTTTAACCAGTGTTATCGGACCAACCCTTTTGAAGTGGTTGAAAATTGACGATCCAGTAGCTGTTGGGCTCTCCCTTGGAGGAACAGGGCATGCTGTCGGAACGGGAACGGCTTTCCGGTACGGCTCTGTAGCAGGCGCCATGGGTGGCTTGGCGATCGGTGTCACCGGTATTCTCTATGTTTTTGTTAGTCCCATTGTAGCCAGTTTGATATTGAGTTAAAGAAAAACCCAGCTTTCTAGCTGGGCATTTTTTATTGCAAGTTAACCTTATTTTTCAAGATATAGTAGGTTCCGAGGTAGTAGATAATTGCTAGAATGAAATCTTTGAGGATATCAACGCTAATTAGGAGGTTAAAATCATAATCCATTCGGAAGAAGATAGAAATATAGCCAATCACGATGTTAAGCACGATATAGGCTAAAATTCCCATAGCGGTACGATATTCGTTAAATAGTTGACCAATTGAGATACAAAGGTAAATAGATAAAATCCAAGTAATTGAACCCACCAGAAGAGAGAGGGCATAGAGCCAACCGTAACCGAGATAAGGAGAGATAAATCGATAGAGGAGTGGCAAATCTTTCACTACAGGGGTGAGTGAGAAGATAATAATGATACTCAAGATAAATACAATATAGCTTATGATTGACCAAATGAGAGCACCTAGTAATTTGGCGGTGATGATCTGGTGTTCAGAGACGGGCAGAGTCAATGTCAGATAGCCCTGACGATCGTAGACACTTCCCTTGAAGCGTCGAATGATTAAAAAGATTGTTGCAATCCAAAGAGTAACGCTGAGCCCACCAAAAACTAAGATCAGAAAGCCTAACAGATAGTAGGGATTATTACCATAGCTGGTGTAGGTCTGACTAATACCAGAAATAGATGCACCAATCAAAACCGAAATTGCAAGCACAGCACCGTAGAGAGCTAGATACCATTTGTTAACATTTTTAAATTCATAACGAACTAAATTCCAAAACATAATAATCTCCTTTAACTAAGCTTTAAACTCCTGGCGGAAGAGCTGGTCAATCGACTCACCTGACTCGTAACGAATATCATCTACATTTCCTTGACGGACGACTTTTCCGTTATTGAGGAAGATGATTTCATCCAAGATCGGTTCGATATCTGAAATCAAGTGGGTAGAAATCAAGACAGTTGAAGTTGGTGAGTAGTTGTTGATGATGGTGTTCAAGATATAGTCACGGGCAGCCGGGTCCACACCACCAATCGGTTCGTCGAGCACGTAGAGACGAGCTTCACGGCTCATAACCAGGATTAATTGAACCTTTTCCTTGTTTCCTTTTGACAATTTCTTGAGGCGACTGTTTTCATCAATGCCAAGATCTGCTAAAAGGTGCTGAGCCCGCTCAAGATTGAAATCTTGGTAGAAAGTTTTAAAGTAGGTCAGTGCTTCCTTGATTTTCATCTGTTCATTCAGATAAGTCGTGTCTGGTAGATAAGAGACAATGGCCTTGGTAGCAGGACTTGGGTCCATGTTGTTAATGAGGACACGACCTTGGTCTGGTTGGAGAAGTCCGTTGATCAGCTTGATCAAGGTTGTTTTTCCAGATCCGTTTGGGCCGAGAAGCCCGACGATTTTTCCAGCGGGAATCTCAAGGGAAACATTGTTAAGGGCTGCTGTAGCCCCATAGGATTTGGATACATTTTCAAATGCTAGTAATGTCATAATTTTACACTCCTTTGATGTATTCGCTAAGCACACTTGGCAGTTCTTCTTTTTGATATCCAAATTGAAGCATGCCCGTTACAAAGTTTTTCAGTTGCTCCTCAGAAAGCTGTTTGCGGGACTGAACGATGAGATTTAAGTCCTCAGTGACAAAACGGCCAGTTGTTCGCTTGCTATAAACGAAGCCCTCGCGCTCAAGATCAGACAAGGCACGCTGAATTGTATTGGGATTGACCCCAGCCTCGCTCGCTAGTTCCCTTACGGTTGGGAGCTGTTGGTTGGGTTCTAGTTCATGGGAAACAATCTGTAATTTGATTTTTTCCATAATCTGCAAATAAATGGGTTTTGTATTATCAAATGACCAGGACATCATAGTCTCCTTTCTTTTTCTTTGTTGTTCTAATTAAATAATACAATAAAACAAAAAACTTGTCAAGTAAAAATAAGAATTGTTTTGGGAATTGCTCAAAAAATGGTATAATGAAAAGAAAACGACAAGGAGGGAAATGCATGCGTTGTCCAAAATGTGGGGCTACCAAGTCTAGTGTTGTTGATAGTCGACAAGCCGAAGAAGGAAATACTATCCGTCGAAGACGTGAGTGCGATGAGTGTCAGCATCGTTTTACAACCTATGAACGAGTAGAAGAAAGAACACTGGTTGTCGTCAAAAAAGACGGTACGCGAGAGCAGTTTTCGAGAGATAAAATCTTTAATGGGATTATTCGCTCAGCCCAGAAACGCCCTGTTTCAAGTGATGAAATCGGCATGGTGGTCAATCGTATCGAGCAAAAACTCCGTAGTCGCAGTGAGAATGAGATCCAAAGTGAATATATTGGGTCTTTAGTCATGGAAGAATTGGCGGAGCTGGATGAGATTACCTATGTTCGTTTTGCCAGCGTTTACCGTAGTTTTAAGGATGTGAGTGAGTTGGAGAGTCTGCTCCAGCAGATCACCCAGTCCTCTAAAAAGAAAAAGGAAAAATAGATGAAGCCAAATGACCGTTTTTCTTTTCTAAAGAATAATCGGGTGTCGCAAGATACCTCTTCTCTGGTGCAGTGCTACCTCCCGATTATCGGTCAGGAGGCACTGAGCCTCTATCTATATGCCATTACCTTTTGGGATGGTGGGCAAAAGGAACACCTTTTTGCTAACATTCTTAATCATTTGAATTTCGGGATGAATACGCTCCTCCAGTCTTTTAAAATCTTATTTGCTGTGGATCTGTTGACTCTTTATCAGAAGGGGGAAGTCTATGAATTGCAGCTACATCCTCCCCTACCTATTCAGGATTTTTTAAGTCATTCTGTCTATAGCAGACTATTGGAGAAAAAGATAGGGGATACAGCTGTTTCTGCTATGAAGCAGGTTCCAAGTGAGGGAGAAGCACTCTCGGTTTCTTTGAGTCAAGTCTTTCCAACCCTGACTGAAGAAGTGACACCAACCGAGTCTAAAATCAAGATGAAAAATGATTTTGACTTGGAACATTTTCAGCGCCTGATGGCTCGAGATGGTTTGCGTTTTGAAAATGAGCAGGCAGATGTTTTGGAATTGTTTGCCATTGCAGATGAAAAAAAATGGACCTGGTTTGAAACCTATCAATTAGCCAAGGCGACAGCGGTGGCTCAGGTTATTTCAGTCAAACGCATGCGTGAAAAGATAGCACAAAAACCAGTGTCTTCTGACTTTAGCCCCAAAGAAAGGGCCATTATCAGGGAAGCAAAGAGTAAAACTCCCCGAGATTTTTTACAAGTTCTCAAACAAGAGCGCAAAGGGCACATCACCCAGAGTGAAAGGGAGCTCCTTCACCAGATAGAGTCTTTAGGCTTGTTGGACGAAGTCATCAATATCGTCTTGCTTTTAACCTTTAACAAGGTTGATTCGGCCAATGTCAATGAAAAATATGCCATGAAAGTTGCCAACGACTATGCCTATCGCAAAATTCGGACAGCAGAGGAAGCTGTGCTTCGGATTCGAGAGCGTCAGCAAAAAGGCCAGGAAGTCCAGAAATCGAAAACTAGCTCGACTAAGACAAATGTTCCCAAGTGGAGTAATCCAGAATACAAAAATCAAACCAGTGAGGAAACTCGTCTGGAACTAGAACGCAAAAAACAAGAAATGTTAGCTCGATTAGAAGAAGGAGGAGACTAGATGGAAAGTGTGGGTGACGTTATCAAACGTCAGACAAGTCGTTTTCAGTATCAGGACCTAGTCCAGCAGATCATGAAGGACCCAGATGTAGCGGCTTTTATCCAGAAAGAATCCCTCAGCCCAGAGGAGTTGAATCGTAGCATCTCCAAGTTCAACCAATATATCACAGAACGGGATAAGTTTCTTCGTGGGGATGCGGACTATATAGCGCGTGGCTACAAGCCTATCTTGGTCATGAATCACGGCTATGCAGATGTATCTTATGAAGAAACACCAGAGCTAATCGCGGCTGAAAAAGAGGCGGCAATTAAGAATCGTCTCAAGTTGATCAATCTACCAGCAAGTCTCAAGAAAGCGAAATTGGCTCAGATTGACCTAGATGATCTAGGTCGTTTGCCGATTTTTGAGAGACTCTATGCCTTTGTCGATCTTTACCCAAGCATCCGAAAAGGTCTCTATCTTTACGGAGATTTTGGTGTCGGTAAGAGTTTCATGATGGCGGCCCTTGCCCATGACCTATCTGAAAAACGTGGGGCATCAACGACTATTCTCCACTATCCAAGTTTTGTGATTGATGTGAAAAATGCTATCGGTGAAGGATCTGTGAAGACTTTGGTGGATGACATCAAGTTAGCAGAGGTCTTAGTATTGGATGATATTGGTGCAGAGCAGTCGACCCCTTGGGTACGTGATGAGATTCTCCAAGTCATTCTTCAGTACCGCATGCAGGAAGATTTGCCGACCTTCTTTACTTCCAACTTTAATTTCCAAGATTTGGAAAAACATTTTGCCAAAGGAAAGAATGGAAATGACGAGACTTGGGAAGCTAGACGGGTTATGGAGCGAATCCGTTATTTAGCAGAGGAAACGAGACTAGAAGGAGAAAATCGCCGATGACAGAAACCATTAAACTGATGAAAGCTCATACTTCAGTTCGTCGCTTTAAGGAGCAAGAGATTCCTCAAGCAGACTTGGACGAGATTTTGACTGCTGGACAAATGGCGTCATCTTGGAAAAATTTCCAATCCTACTCTGTGATTCTTGTACGCAGTCAAGAGAAGAAAGATGCTCTTTATGAATTGGTTCCGCAGGAAGCCATTCGCCAGTCAGCAGCTTTCCTACTTTTTGTAGGTGACTTGAATCGAGCTGAAAAGGGAGCAAGCCTTCATACGGACACTTTCCAACCTCAAGGGGTAGAAGGTCTCCTTATCACGTCTGTAGACGCGGCGCTTGCTGGGCAAAATACCTTGCTTGCAGCTGAAAGTCTGGGATATAGTGGTGTTATTATCGGTTTGGTCCGTTACAAGTCAGAAGAAGTGGCAGAGCTTTTTAACTTGCCTGACTATACCTATCCCGTTTTTGGGATTGCACTCGGTGTGCCAAATCAACAACATGATGTCAAACCAAGACTGCCTTTGAACCAAGTAGTTTTTGAAGAAGAATACCAAGAACAGCCAGTTGAAGCGATTTTGGACTATGACCAAGTACAGGCAGACTATGCTGGTGCGCGTGCGACGACCTCTTGGAGTCAGCGTTTGGCAGAGCAGTTTGGTCAAGCCGAACCTAGTTCAACTCGGAAGAATCTAGAACAGAAAAAGTTATTGTAGAAAGTGAGAAAACATGGCCTTACCAACTGTTGCCATTGTAGGACGTCCCAATGTTGGGAAATCAACCCTATTTAACCGAATCGCTGGTGAGCGAATCTCAATCGTAGAAGATGTCGAGGGTGTGACACGTGACCGTATCTATGCAACGGGTGAGTGGCTCAACCGTTCTTTCAGTATGATTGATACTGGAGGGATTGACGACGTCGATGCTCCCTTCATGGAGCAAATCAAACACCAGGCAGAAATTGCCATGGAAGAAGCAGATGTTATCGTTTTTGTGGTGTCTGGCAAAGAAGGAATTACGGATGCGGACGAGTACGTGGCTCGCAAACTCTATAAAACCCATAAACCTGTTATCCTTGCCGTTAACAAGGTTGACAACCCTGAGATGCGAAATGATATTTTTGATTTCTATGCGCTAGGATTGGGCGAACCATTGCCAATTTCGTCTGTCCACGGTATCGGGACAGGGGATGTGCTGGATGCCATCGTGGAAAATCTACCACATGAAGTCGAAGAAGAAAATCCTAACGTGATCAAATTTAGCTTGATTGGCCGTCCTAATGTTGGAAAATCAAGCTTGATCAACGCTATTTTGGGAGAAGACCGCGTGATTGCTAGTCCAGTAGCTGGAACGACGCGTGACGCCATTGATACTCATTTTACGGATGCGGATGGACAAGAGTTTACCATGATTGATACAGCTGGTATGCGTAAGTCTGGTAAAGTCTATGAAAATACAGAAAAATATTCTGTCATGCGTGCCATGCGTGCCATTGACCGTTCTGACGTGGTCTTGATGGTCCTCAATGCCGAGGAAGGTATTCGTGAGTACGACAAGCGTATCGCAGGTTTTGCCCACGAAGCAGGTAAAGGGATGATTATCGTGGTCAATAAGTGGGATACCCTTGAGAAAGACAACCACACCATGAAGAAATGGGAAGAAGATATTCGTGAGCAGTTCCAATATCTGCCTTATGCACCGATTGTCTTTGTATCAGCTCTTACCAAGCAACGTCTCCACAAACTACCTGAGATGATCAAGCAAATCAGTGAAAGCCAAAACACGCGTATCCCATCAGCTGTCTTGAACGATGTCATTATGGATGCCATTGCTATCAATCCAACACCGACAGACAAAGGGAAACGCCTCAAAATCTTCTACGCGACCCAAGTGGCAACCAAGCCACCAACCTTTGTCATCTTTGTCAATGAAGAAGAGCTCATGCACTTCTCTTACCTGCGTTTCTTGGAAAATCAAATCCGCAAGGCCTTTGTCTTTGAGGGAACACCGATTCACTTGATTGCGAGAAAGCGGAAATAAACAAGCAAGATCTGGGAAGACATTTCCAGATCTTTTTGATAGAATGAAGTCAAAGAAAACGTTATCAAAAAGAGGTGTGTAATGGAGAAATTTTTTATATTATTGCTTTTATCACCCTACTTTTATTTTTTTATTGGATTGAGAAGGCGGACAAAAATAGAAAATAATTTGCGTTTTTCTATTATTTTTACTGGATTTATCTTTCCCTTTTTGCTGTAATTAGTCTAGCTTTTACCGTTTTTTCATTCTTAATTTTCAATATTGTCTTGAAAAATCCTGCTGATCTAACAAGGTGGGGGATATGGTTCCTTTTAGTTTTTTTGTCTCTTGTGAATGACTGGAAAATATATGCCTGTCTAAAGAGAATGGTCAAGCTGAAACAAGAGAACAAAACGAGGACATCCATCAATAGCTAAAGTTTAGAGGAGGTTCCGATGTTCAAAATAAAGCAGTTCATTCATCAATACTACAAAACCTACATTCTTACGATTTGCTTGTTATGGATGCTGGTCTTTTGTCTTCCATGGGATTTGCAAATAGGAGGAGTTTCGATTTATTTCTTCATCATGAAAAAACTCTTTGTCTTCTTTGGTGTATTGGCAATCTTTTTCTCAGTACTGACTAAAAAGATGAGTCTCTTCCTCTTTGGAGTGCTATTTTGCATGGCCTTCTGGATCAATTTTTTCCTGATTTTTGGAATTTTGCCAGCTCTGCTTGGCAATTAACTATTTGTGTGAAATGTAGTCCATAAAAAGCCAAGAGACTGACCTAGAAGTTAGCCTCGTTTCCCTGTTGAAACGCGGATTCTTTCTTGAAAAATAATAGTAAATATGCTAAAATTAAAAGAACATTCTAAAATATTCAGAATCTAAAGTAAGGAAAATAATGGCTAATATTTTAAAAACGATTATCGAAAATGATAAAGGAGAACTTCGTCGTCTGGAAAAGATGGCAGACAAGGTTCTCAAATATGAAGATCAGATGGCAACCTTGACGGATGACCAGCTAAAAGCAAAAACAGATGAATTTAAGGAACGTTACAATAAGGGTGAATCGCTGGATTCATTGCTCTATGAGGCTTTTGCAGTAGTACGTGAAGCAGCAAAACGTGTCCTTGGACTGTTTCCTTATAAGGTTCAGGTCATGGGTGGGATTGTCCTCCACCATGGAGATGTGCCAGAAATGCGTACAGGTGAAGGAAAAACCTTGACAGCGACCATGCCTGTATACCTCAACGCTCTAGCAGGTGAAGGGGTTCACGTAGTAACGGTCAACGAGTATCTAACCGAACGTGATGCGACTGAGATGGGTGAATTGTATTCATGGCTAGGTTTGTCAGTAGGGATTAATTTGGCTGCTAAGTCACCAATGGAGAAGAAAGAAGCCTATCTCTGTGATATTACCTATTCGACTAACTCAGAGATTGGTTTTGACTACCTTCGTGACAACATGGTTGTTCGGGCAGAGAATATGGTACAGCGTCCGCTCAACTATGCTTTGGTCGATGAGGTTGACTCGATCTTGATTGATGAGGCTCGTACTCCTTTGATCGTTTCAGGAGCCAATGCTGTGGAAACTAGTCAGCTGTATCATATGGCGGATCACTTTGTCAAATCTTTGGACAAAGATGACTATATCATCGACATTCAGTCTAAGACTATTGGTTTGTCTGATTCAGGGATTGATAAGGCTGAAAGCTACTTCAAACTGGAAAATCTCTACGATATTGAAAATGTGGCTCTTACTCACTTTATCGACAATGCCCTCCGTGCCAACTATATCATGATTCTCGATATTGACTATGTGGTCAGTGAAGAGCAAGAAATCCTGATCGTCGATCAATTTACAGGTCGTACCATGGAAGGTCGCCGTTACTCTGATGGCTTGCACCAGGCGATTGAAGCCAAGGAAGGTGTGCCAATCCAAGACGAAACTAAGACTTCAGCTTCTATCACCTACCAAAACCTCTTCCGTATGTATAAGAAATTGGCAGGTATGACAGGTACTGGTAAAACAGAAGAAGAAGAATTCCGCGAAATCTACAACATTCGCGTCATCCCAATCCCAACCAACCGACCAATCCAGCGTATTGACCATTCAGACCTTCTCTATGCTAGCCTTGATGCAAAATTCAAGGCCGTGGTTGAAGATGTGAAGGCACGTTATCAAAAGGGTCAGCCAGTCTTGGTAGGTACAGTTGCCGTTGAAACAAGTGATTTCCTTTCTAAGAAATTGGTAGCAGCAGGTGTTCCTCACGAGGTCTTGAATGCGAAGAACCACTACAGAGAAGCGCAAATCATCATGAACGCTGGTCAACGTGGTGCGGTTACCATCGCAACCAACATGGCCGGTCGTGGTACCGACATTAAACTTGGTGAAGGGGTTCGTGAGCTTGGTGGACTTTGTGTTATCGGTACAGAGCGTCACGAAAGTCGCCGTATTGATAATCAGCTTCGTGGACGTTCAGGACGTCAAGGAGATCCAGGTGAGTCACAATTCTACTTGTCTCTTGAAGATGACTTGATGAAACGTTTCGGTTCTGAACGTTTGAAAGGTGTCTTTGAACGTCTCAACATGTCTGACGAAGCCATTGAATCCCGTATGTTAACGCGTCAAGTGGAAGCAGCTCAAAAACGCGTTGAGGGGAATAACTACGATACACGTAAACAGGTCCTTCAATACGATGATGTCATGCGTGAACAACGTGAGATCATCTATGCACAACGTTATGATGTCATCACTGCCGACCGTGACTTGGCACCTGAGATCCATGCTATGATCCGTCGTACCATTGGACGAATCGTAGATGCACACGCTCGTTCGAAAGAAGATGAAAAACTAGAAGCAATCTTGAACTTTGCTAAGTATAACTTGCTTCCAGAAGATTCAATCAGCCGTTCAGATCTTGCAGGTCTGTCAGATCAAGCCATCAAAGATGAACTTTATCAACGTGCATTGAAGGTTTATGATAGCCAAGTTGCTAAACTTCGTGATGAAGATGTAGTGAAAGAATTCCAAAAAGTCTTGATTCTACGTGTTGTAGACAACAAGTGGACGGACCATATCGATGCTCTTGACCAGTTGCGAAATGCTGTTGGTCTTCGTGGATATGCCCAAAACAACCCTGTTGTAGAATATCAAGCAGAAGGTTTCCGCATGTTTAACGACATGATTGGTTCGATTGAATTCGATGTGACCCGCTTGATGATGAAGGCACAAATCCATGAACAAGAACGTCCACAGACTGAACACAATATCAGTACAACTGCGACTCGTAATATCGCAGCGCAGCAGACTCATCTTCCAGCAGATGTGGACTTGAGCCAAATCGGACGAAATGACCAATGCCCATGTGGATCTGGTAAGAAATTCAAGAACTGTCATGGTAAGAGACAATAATATGAGATAAGATACAGGCGGATACCTGGTGAAAATACATTTTTGCTTGGTGTCCGTTTGCTTTATAAGGAGATGAATCATGGTATTTACAGCTAAAAGTCCTAAAATTAACATTGAAGAAGTTCGCGCCTTGTCTAAATTAGAGGGAGCGGCTCTTGCAAGAAAAAACCAACGTGATCAGGAATTGGAAGCCATCATCCGTGGGGAAGACCAGCGTATTCTCTTGGTGATTGGACCATGTTCATCTGATAACGAAGAGGCGGTTCTCGAGTATGCTAAGCGCTTGTCTGCTTTGCAAGAAGAGGTCAAAGACCGTATTTTTATGGTCATGCGTGTCTATACAGCTAAACCTCGTACCAATGGAGATGGCTATAAGGGCTTGATTCATCAACCAAATGCGACAGAAGCTCCTAGCTTGATCAATGGGATCAAGGCTGTTCGTCAGCTACACTACCGTGTGATTACCGAGACAGGCATGACAACAGCTGATGAGATGCTTTATCCTGAAAATCTTCCGCTGGTGGATGATTTGATTTCTTATATGGCTGTTGGAGCTCGTTCTGTAGAGGATCAACAGCACCGTTTTGTAGCGAGTGGAGCAGATTTCTCAACAGGATTTAAAAATCCAACATCTGGAAATCTCAATGTTATGTTTAACGGGATTTACGCAGCGCAAAATAAACAGAGTTTCCTTTTCCTCGGTAAAGAGGTGGAAACAACAGGGAATCCTTTGTCCCACGCCATTCTTCGCGGAGCCTTGAATGAATATGGTAAGAATATTCCTAACTACTACTATGACAATTTGATAGATACCATTGCCCAGTATGAAAAGATGGGCTTGGAAAATCCCTTTATTATCATCGATACCAATCATGACAATTCGGGCAAGCAGTACATGGAACAAATCCGTATCGTTCGTCAGACCTTGATTAACCGTGACTGGAATGAGAAGATCAAGAAATATGTTCGTGGTTTTATGATTGAGTCCTATCTAGAAGATGGACGTCAAAATGAGCCAGAAGTTTTTGGGAAGTCCATTACAGATCCGTGTCTCGGATGGGACAACACAGAAGCACTTGTTCGCGAAATTTACCAAACGCTAGGAGAGTAAGATGGCATTTATCGAAAAAGGTCAAGAAATAGATATTGAAGCAATCAAGGCTGCGACCCAGTTGTCACCTGAAGCCTTGCGAAAGAAAGAAGCCCGTGATCGAGAGTTGGCAGCCATTATCTCAGGTGAGGACGACCGAATTCTTTTGGTGATGGGGCCTTGCTCTTCTGACAATGAAGAGGCTGTGTTGGAATATGCTCGTCGTTTAGCAGACTTGCAGAAAAAAGTTGCGGATAAAATCTTTATTGTGATGCGTGTCTATACGGCTAAACCTCGTACTAATGGAGATGGCTATAAAGGCATGATTCATCAACCAAATACCAGCGAAGCGCCTAGTCTCATCAATGGTTTGCAGGCTGTTCGTCAGCTCCACTACCGTGTGATTACCGAAACGGGCTTGACGACGGCTGATGAGATGCTCTATCCGTCAAATCTCGCTTTGGTTGATGACCTGGTCAGCTACCATGCTGTAGGGGCTCGTTCAGTGGAAGACCAGGAACACCGCTTTGTAGCCTCTGGGATTGATGCTCCAGTTGGAATGAAAAATCCAACATCTGGGAACCTTGGGGTCATGTTTAATGCCATCTATGCGGCTCAAAACAAGCAAACCTTCCTTTACCATGGCCAAGAAGTAGAAACTTCAGGAAATCCTTTGGCCCACGTTATCCTTCGTGGCGCCATGAACGAATATGGTAAAAATGAACCCAACTTCTACTATGAAA
Organism: Streptococcus sp. NLAE-zl-C503; assembly: GCF_900104285.1. NCBI lineage: Bacteria > Bacillati > Bacillota > Bacilli > Lactobacillales > Streptococcaceae > Streptococcus > Streptococcus sp. NLAE-zl-C503. The sequence continues at coordinate 192,919 of NZ_FNJT01000003.1, forward strand.
CCCTCTTAAATGCCATCAATCGCTATGAGACTATGGGACTTGAAAATCCCTTCATTATCATCGATACCAATCATGACAATTCTGGCAAGCAGTATATGGAACAAATTCGCATTGTTCGTCAAGCCTTGCTAAATCGTGATTGGAATGAAAAGATTAAAAAGACGGTTCGAGGCTTTATGATCGAATCTTACCTAGCAGACGGTCGCCAAAATCAACCAGAGGTTTTTGGTTGCTCCATAACTGACCCTTGTCTAGGTTGGGAGAATACAGTAGCCTTGGTAAAAGAAATTTATACTACCTTAACAAAATAAGTGAAAAGGATGGAGTTGGGGGAATCTCAACTCCTTTTATGAGTATGATAGTTGGACACGGAATTGACATCGAAGAATTGGCTTCGATAGAAAACGCAGTTACACGACGTGAGGGCTTTGCCAAGCGCGTGCTGACCCCTAAAGAAATGGAGCGTTTTGCCAGTCTCAAAGGGCGCAGACAGATTGAATACTTGGCAGGCCGCTGGTCGGCTAAGGAGGCCTTTTCCAAGGCTATGGGAACAGGAATTGGCAAACTGACCTTTCAGGATTTGGAAGTTTTGAATAATGAACGCGGGGCACCTTATTTTAGTCAGTCCCCATTTTCAGGAAAAATTTGGCTATCTATCAGCCATACAGATCAGTTTGTGACAGCCAGTGTCATTTTGGAGGAAAATCATGAAAGCTAGTCCACATAGACCAACCAAGGCTCTGATTCATCTGGGAGCCATTCGACAAAATATTCAACAAATGGGGGCTCATATCCCTGAAGGAACGCTCAAGTGGGCAGTGGTCAAGGCCAATGCTTATGGTCATGGAGCTGTTGCCGTTGCCAAGGCGATTCAAGATGATGTCGACGGTTTTTGTGTTTCCAATATCGATGAAGCTATCGAGTTGCGTCAAGCAGGTATAAATAAGAAAATCCTCATCTTAGGAGTTTCTGAGCTAGAAGCTGTTGCTTTAGCTAAAGAATACGACATCACCTTGACAGTGGCTGGACTGGAATGGATTCAAGCACTGTTAGACAAGGAAGCAGATTTAGCTGGCTTGACTGTCCACCTCAAGATTGACTCAGGAATGGGACGAATTGGTTTCCGAGATGCCAGTGAGGCTGAGCAGGCTCAAGATTTGCTCCAACAATATGGCGCTCGCGTTGAAGGAATCTTTACTCACTTTGCGACTGCAGATGAAGCATCAGATACTTACTTTAATGCCCAGTTGGAACGATTTAAAACCATTCTGTCAAGTATGAAGGAAGTGCCAGAGCTGATCCATGCCAGCAATTCTGCCACGACTCTTTGGCATGCAGAGACTATTTTCAATGCAGTCCGTATGGGAGACGCCATGTATGGCTTGAATCCCAGCGGAGAGGTCTTGGACTTGCCTTATGACCTGACACCAGCCTTGACCTTGGAGTCTGCTCTGGTCCATGTCAAGACGGTTCCAGCTGGAGCTTGCATGGGCTATGGGGCGACCTATCAGGCGGATAGCGAGCAAGTCATTGCGACGGTATCAATCGGCTATGCGGATGGTTGGACACGAGACATGCAGAATTTCTTCGTCTTGGTAGATGGCCAAGCTTGCCCAATTGTCGGACGGGTTTCTATGGATCAAATCACCATTCGTTTGCCTAAGGTTTATCCTTTGGGAACAAAAGTCACCCTGATCGGCACCAACGGTGACAAGGGAATCACAGCTACTCAGGTAGCGACCTACCGTGGGACTATTAACTATGAGGTGGTTTGCCTCCTCAGTGATCGTATTCCGAGAGAGTATTATTAAAACAAAGAAAGGAGGGGGAGCATGAATCTACATCAACCCTTGCATGTCTTGCCTGGTGTGGGGCCAAAGTCAGCAGAGAAGTACGCCAAACTAGGAATTGAAAACTTGCAAGATCTCTTGCTCTACTTTCCTTTCCGCTATGAAGACTTCAAGACCAAGCAAGTATTGGAACTAGAAGACGGGGAGAAGGCAGTCCTATCTGGTCAAGTCGTGACTCCTGCCAGTGTCCAGTATTATGGTTTTAAGCGCAATCGTCTGCGCTTTAGCCTCAAGCAGGGAGAAGTCGTTTTTGCGGTGAATTTCTTTAACCAACCCTATCTAGCTGATAAGATAGAGTTGGGAGCAACCCTTGCCGTTTTTGGGAAATGGGATCGTGCCAAGGCTAGTCTGACTGGGATGAAGGTTCTAGCTCAGGTGGAAGATGACCTCCAGCCTGTCTATCGTCTGGCTCAGGGAATCAGTCAGTCAGGGCTGGTCAAGGTCATTAAGACAGCCTTTGATCAGGGGTTGGACCTCTTGATAGAGGAAAATCTTCCCCAGTCTTTGCTGGACAAATACAAACTCATGTCCCGTTGTCAGGCCGTTCGTGCCATGCATTTTCCTAAGGATCTAGCAGAATACAAGCAGGCACTTCGTCGGATCAAGTTTGAGGAACTCTTTTACTTCCAAATGCAGTTGCAGACGCTCAAGTCTGAAAATAGAGTTCAGGGAAGCGGTCTGATTCTGAATTGGTCTAAGGAAAAGGTGACAGCTGCTAAAGAAAATCTGCCTTTTGCCCTGACCCCAGCTCAAGAAAAGAGTTTGCAGGAAATTTTGGCCGACATGAAGTCCGACCACCACATGAATCGTCTCCTGCAAGGAGATGTAGGGAGCGGGAAAACGGTAGTCGCTGGCTTGGCCATGTTTGCTGCAGTGACGGCTGGCTACCAAGCGGCCCTCATGGTACCGACCGAAATCCTAGCTGAGCAACACTTTGAAAGTCTACAGAGTCTCTTTCCAGACTTGAAACTCGCTCTCTTGACAGGTTCCCTAAAAGCTGCAGAAAAAAGAGAAGTCTTGGAGACTATTGTCAAGGGTGAGGCCGACTTTATTATCGGGACTCATGCTCTGATTCAGGACGGGGTGGATTATGCTCGCCTTGGTTTGATTATCATCGATGAGCAGCACCGTTTTGGCGTAGGGCAAAGACGTATTTTACGGGAAAAAGGGGACAATCCTGACGTTCTCATGATGACGGCGACGCCCATTCCACGAACCTTGGCTATCACAGCCTTTGGCGATATGGATGTTTCCATTATTGATCAGATGCCAGCAGGTCGGAAGCCTATTGTGACGCGCTGGATTAAGCATGAGCAGCTGCCTCAGGTCTTGACTTGGTTAGAGGGAGAAATTCAAAAAGGTTCGCAAGCCTACGTCATCTCTCCCTTGATTGAAGAATCTGAAGCTCTGGATCTGAAAAATGCCATTGCCTTATCTGAGGAGTTGACAGCTCATTTTGCAGGAAAGGCAGAGGTTGCTCTGCTACATGGTAAGATGAAGAGTGACGAAAAAGACCAGATCATGCAGGATTTTAAAGAGAGAAAAACGGATATTCTGGTTTCGACGACGGTTATCGAGGTTGGGGTCAATGTTCCCAATGCGACCGTCATGATTATCATGGATGCCGATCGGTTCGGTCTCAGCCAGCTTCACCAGCTCAGAGGTCGTGTCGGTCGGGGGGACAAGCAGTCCTATGCTGTTCTCGTTGCTAATCCCAAGACCGAGTCAGGGAAAAACCGTATGCGCATCATGACAGAAACCACCAATGGATTTGTCCTTGCGGAGGAGGATTTGAAAATGCGTGGTTCTGGTGAGATTTTTGGAACCAGACAGTCAGGACTTCCAGAGTTTCAAGTGGCGGATATTATCGAAGATTTTCCGATTTTAGAAGAAGCCAGAAAGGTTGCCAGCTACATTAGTTCTATAGAAGGTTGGCGAGAGGATCCGGAATGGCGCATGATTGCCCTTCATTTGGAGAAGAGAGAACATCTGGATTAAGCCTTTTCTAAGAAATTTATAAGCTAGCTTTTAGGTTTGGGTCTTATAATAGAGTCATCAAAAAGAAACGAGGACTCTCACATGACTATTAAAGTAACCTACCAAAAGAAATTCCAAACCGTCAAACTAGAGAAAGAAGCTAGCACCTATTGATAGATAAAGAGCGGAAACGCTCTTTTTATTTTTAAAACTACTTTCAGATGATAGATTTGAAGTTAGAGAATCTAAAATCACTTTCTATTTGCCATTCTTTCTTGCATTGCTTTCCTAGATATGCTAGAGTTATGATAGCGATTACAAAATAAAAGGAGCATGCTATGAAACATCCAGCTTTGTTAGAAGAAATCAAGACCTATCTAGGAAGGGATGAGGTTCCAGAAGACTTTGATGCTTTCTGGGATGAGGAATTAAAAAAAGTTTCCACTCTTCCAGCCTACCAGTTGGAGGAAAGAGATTTCCACATTCCACAAGTCAAGTGCTATGAGCTAACATTTGAGGGAACTAATGAAGGAAAAGTCTATGCACGCATCGTCCTTCCAAAGACTGAGGAGAAAGTTCCGCTAATCTTCCATTTCCATGGTTATATGGGACGTGGTTGGGACTGGGTTGACATGTTGGCTTATACTGTGGCTGGTTACGGTGTAGTTTCCATGGATGTGCGGGGGCAGTCGGGCTATTCGCAAGACGGCTTGCGCTCTCCACTAGGAAATACAGTTAAGGGACATATTATTCGTGGTGCTGTTGAAGGTCGGAATCAGCTCTTTTATAAGGATGTCTATCTAGATATTTACCAGTTGATCGAAATTGTTGCTAGTCTGCCTCAGGTGGATGAGAAGCGACTTTCTAGCTATGGTGCCTCACAAGGAGGAGCTTTAGCTCTGGTTGCATCAGCGCTCAATCCTCGGATTCAGCGAACAGTTGCCATCTATCCTTTCTTGTCAGACTTTAGACGAGTGCTTGAGATTGGCAATACCAGTGAAGCCTATGACGAACTTTTCCGTTACTTCAAGTTTCACGATCCCTTCCATGAAACTGAGGAGGAAGTCATGGCGACCCTTGCCTATATCGATGTGAAAAATCTTGCCCATCGCATTCAAGGTGAGGTCAAGATGATCACGGGCTTGGATGACGATGTTTGCTATCCTATTACCCAGTTCGCGATTTACAACCGTTTGACTTGTGACAAGGCCTATCGTATCATGCCTGAGTATGCCCACGAAGCCATGAATGTCTTTGTCAATGACCAAGTATATAACTGGCTTTGTGGTAGTGAGATTCCTTTCTCCTATGTAAAAAAATAAGTTTAAGAGAGCCTTGGGCTCCCTTTTTGTTTGATAAATTGTAAGAATAAGTGCAACATTTACTCTAACTCATCCACTAGAGCCTCATAAGCAGTTCTGTAAGCTAAACATTTTCGCGGTCTGTGATTGATATCATATAAGGCCTTGTTCAAAGTCTCATCAGAGATAGTGGCTATATCTGTTTTCTTTGGGAAATTCGATTGTAACAAGAAGAAAAAGCTGGATCCTTAGAATGTGCTGCGATCAATCCCGACGTGGTCAAAGCCTGTTTGATATATCGATTTCCTTGCGTGATGTGTGAGGATTTTTTAATGCCAGCACTTTCATAAGACCCTGGGCAGAGTCCAGTCCATGATGCTAAGTGTGCATCGGATGGAAAGGCTGTAACAGTTGGTCCAATCTCAGCTAAAATAGTTCAGCACAGTTTTCGTTCACACCAGGAATAGTTTGAAGCATCCTATTTTCCTCAGGGGGACTCCTTTTCGATGTAGTGTTGAATCTTATCGGCCAAGTTTTCAATGAGTTCCTGATACATCCGACATTCCTCTAAGCTTTGCTCTAAGAGGAAGCGGTCTTCTAGTGACAACTTTCCTTTCATCGCTTCAACGAGTTCTTCTGGACTTGCTTTCACTCGTTTATGGATACAAGGAGTAACAGATTCTACATCAACTGTTTCTCTGTCAATGAATAATTTTAAAAGTGCTTGCCCCGTCTTAGAAAAATATCAGAAAGATAACTGGTTAGCTTGATATTGACCTGTTGTAAGAGATTGTGAATTTCATTTTTGACTTGAGTTTGACATTGTTTATAAGAACGTAGTCTACGAGTGAGTAAACGTAACTGCATCACTTCAGAGCTAGGAATGTAAGATGGCTCAATCAGTCCACAACGTCCGAGTTGAGCAATCCATTCAGCGTCCTTCACATCTGTCTGTCTTACGACCGGGTACATTCTTGATATGTTGAGGATTGGCAAGTACTAATACTAGATTAGAATCTGAAAAGATATTAAAAAGAGGGAGCCAATATTGCTCAGTACTTTCAAAAAAGACATGTGTGACATGATTTTCTACCACCCAATCTAAGGCATTGTGAAGAGCTACAGTAGTTGTCTCAAATTTCTTCTGAATTTTCTTTGGCTTATTGCTATCTAGTGGACCATCTAGAATACAATAAACAATGGATGTTGGGTGAACATCAATGCCACAACATGTTTCAATCATGACTTCCATTATAAAAACCTCCTGTTAACTATTTGAACAATAGAACAAGAGGTTAATTGTAATTTTATTTTCACGTTCAAGACATATTCGAGTTATCTCATGACTCTTGTTCATCCAGTTTTATGTACAGGCTAGGAAAAGCCCTATTAAAGACCACGGATTTGCATTGTTCAGCTTAATTATAAGCTAAACTTCTTTTTCTGTCATGAGTTAGCAGGCTCTGCCTGCTTAGAGTTTCATGTGTTTATCGGGCTCATTCTACTAAATTATTTGGTGGCAGTATTAGCACCTGCTCTTTTTAATTCTGATATTCTTCTGCTTACCCTTTTGTTAGGAATTTTATTCTTTTTTAATCGTGCACGACATCTTGGAGTGACCTACTATAGTCGTTTTCATTTTACGATTTTGGGATGCTTAGTAGTGACTCTTGCAATTACAGCCATCTTGATGCTCCAGAATTATCAATTCAATATTGAAATTTATCAGCACAATCCTCTGAACGTTAAATACTTGTCTGCTTGGGTCATTACTTATCTGATTTACCTTCCATGGGTTTTTATCGGCAATCTCGGCCTTAAAAGTTATGGCGAATGGGCTCAAAAAAAGTTTGAGCAAGATATGGATGAACTGGAGAATAGAGAAAAGCTTGTTAGCTTTTTATCAATCTCGGTAAAATGTGTTATAATAGTACTAATTTATCGGATGGTGTGAAAGTGGTAGAATACGTTCATGCCTTTGTAAAGAAGGAAGAAGGAAAACAGATGTATCCAGATGATAGTTTGACATTGCACACGGACTTGTACCAAATCAACATGATGCAAGTTTACTTTGACCAAGGGATTCACAATAAGAAGGCGGTTTTTGAAGTTTATTTCCGCCAGCAACCTTTTCAGAACGGCTATGCAGTTTTTGCTGGTTTGGAAAGAATTGTACATTATCTTAAAGACTTGCGCTTTTCTGATAGCGATATTGCCTACTTGGAATCGCTTGGCTATCATGGGGCGTTCTTAGACTACCTCCGCAATCTCAAGTTGGAGTTGACGGTTCGTTCTGCCCAGGAAGGGGACTTGGTTTTTGCTAATGAACCGATTGTACAGGTAGAAGGCCCTCTAGCCCAATGTCAATTGGTCGAAACTGCTCTCTTAAACATCGTTAACTTTCAAACCTTGATAGCGACCAAGGCAGCACGTATTCGTTCGGTTATCGAAGATGAACCCCTGATGGAGTTCGGGACACGTCGTGCGCAAGAAATGGATGCAGCCATCTGGGGAACACGCGCAGCCGTGATTGGTGGTGCCAATGGAACTAGCAACGTGCGAGCAGGGAAGCTCTTTGGTATTCCAGTATTGGGGACTCATGCCCATGCCTTGGTACAAGTTTATGGAAACGACTATGAAGCCTTCAAGGCTTATGCGGCGACCCATCGTGACTGTGTCTTTCTAGTAGATACTTATGACACGTTGCGAATCGGTGTGCCAGCTGCCATTCAGGTGGCGCGTGAGCTGGGTGATCAGATTAACTTTATGGGTGTGCGTATCGACTCTGGGGACATTGCCTACATTTCCAAGAAAGTCCGTCAGCAACTGGACGAGGCTGGATTTACAGAGGCTAAGATTTATGCTTCCAATGACCTTGATGAAAATACTATCCTCAATCTCAAGATGCAAAAGGCCAAGATTGATGTCTGGGGTGTGGGAACCAAGCTGATTACAGCCTATGATCAGCCTGCTCTTGGGGCAGTTTATAAGATTGTGGCTATTGAAGATGAGAATGGTCAGATGCGCAATACCATCAAATTGTCCAATAATGCTGAAAAAGTATCTACGCCAGGTAAGAAGCAGGTATGGCGTATTACCAGTCGTGAAAAAGGCAAGTCAGAAGGTGACTACATCACTTATGATGGTGTTGACGTTGCCAGCATGACTGAAATCAAGATGTTCCATCCAACTTATACCTATATCAAAAAGACCGTTCGTAATTTTGATGCCGTTCCTCTCTTGGTGGATATCTTCAAAGAAGGGAAATTGGTTTACAATTTGCCCAGTTTGACTGAGATTCAGGCCTATGCTCGCAAGGAATTTGACAAGCTTTGGGATGAGTATAAACGGGTTCTCAATCCGCAACATTACCCAGTGGACTTGGCGCGTGATATTTGGCAGGACAAAATGGACTTGATTGATAAGATGCGTAAGGAAGCTCTTGGTGAGGGAGAAGAAGAATGAGTTTGCAAGAGACTATTATCCAGCAACTAGGGGTCAAACCAGTGATTGACGCCCAGGAGGAAATTCGTCGTTCCATTGACTACTTAAAAAAATACCTGAAAAAACATCCATTTCTTAAGAGCTTTGTGTTGGGAATTTCTGGAGGACAGGACTCGACTTTAGCGGGACGTTTGGCGCAATTAGCGATGGAAGAAATGCGAGCAGAGACAGGAGATGACAGCTACCAATTTATCGCTGTCCGCCTGCCATACGGAGTGCAGGCTGATGAAGCAGATGCTCAAAAAGCCCTCGCTTTCATCCAACCAGATGTCAGTCTAGTTGTAAATATCAAGGAATCAGCTGATGCTATGACAGTTGCAGTCGAAGCGACAGGAAGTCCTGTTTCAGACTTTAACAAGGGCAATATTAAAGCTCGTAGTCGTATGATTGCCCAATATGCCCTTGCGGGTGCCCATAGCGGAGCGGTCATTGGAACAGACCATGCTGCGGAAAATATCACAGGATTCTTTACTAAGTTTGGTGATGGTGGTGCAGACATTCTCCCTCTTTACCGCCTCAATAAACGCCAAGGAAAACAACTATTGAGGGAACTTGGTGCAGACCCAGCACTTTATGAAAAAATCCCAACAGCAGACCTAGAAGAAGAAAAACCAGGTATTGCAGACGAAGTAGCCTTGGGAGTCACTTACAATGAAATTGATGATTACCTCGAAGGCAAACAAGTCAGCCCAGAAGCTCAAGCAACTATCGAAAACTGGTGGCATAAAGGCCAACACAAACGCCACCTGCCAATTACTGTCTTTGATGACTTTTGGGAGTGAAAACCTCCAGTGGAGGTTTTCAGCCCGAGTCTAGAAACGGGGAAACGAGGAACCTCCAGTGGAGGTTTTTACCCTGAGCCTAGAAATGAGAAAGTTAAGAAGATCCGGGGGACCTTTTTAGCTTGAGCCTTAAGCTTAGAAAGCGAGGTAACATTATGAAAGCAATCGGTACGCAAATGTTACAGACAGAACGTTTGATTTTAAGAAGATTTGTGGAGAATGATGCGGAAGCCATGTTTCAAAATTGGGCTTCATCTGCTGAGAATCTGACCTATGTCACCTGGGATCCTCATCCGAATGTTGACGTGACTCGAAACTCGATTCGCAATTGGGTCGCCTCTTATGACAATCCTAACTATTATAAATGGGCGATTTGTCTCAAAGAAAAACCAGAGCAAGTGATAGGAGATATCAGCATCGTTGAGGTGAATGAGCCCGATTTTAGTTGTGAAATTGGCTATATTTTAGGTAAAACCTATTGGGGCCGTGGTATGATGACAGAGGCCTTGAAAGCTGTGTTAGACTTCTGTTTTACTCAAGCAGGATTTCAAAAAGTTAAAGCACGTTATGCCAGTCTTAACCCAGCTTCAGGCCGTGTGATGGAGAAGGCTGGAATGTCCTATCTAAAAACTATTGCCAATGGTGTGGAGAGAAAAGACTACGTTGCGGACCTTATTTATTGCCAGATTAAAAAGAACTAAGAAATGACCTGAGCTTCAAAATCTAACTTTTGAAGCTCAGGTCATTTTCTTCTGCTCTTTTATTTTAACTCATAAAGCCAGTCGTTGCCGTCTTTATAGTAAAAGAATTCACTGAGATCTTCTTCTAGAAACACACGAAGCATATCAGACATATCATCGGTTGCAAGTTTTAGATGAGATAGATTGTCAAAATCCTCCCACCAGACTTTCCCTTCGTCTGAAGATTGGAGTTCACCAGTAAAGTGTTCTGTCTTGTAAAAAAGGACAACATACCGATAATCCTCGTCGTCGTACCAGTCTTTGATACCACAAAGTTGAGGTTTGGATATGGTTAGTCCAGTTTCTTCCTTGACTTCTCTGATAACTGCATCGGTAAAAGATTCCCCACGCTCTACATGACCACCAGGAAAAGTGATTCCAGGCCAGTCAGGGCTCACTCGGTCTTGGACAAGAACCTTGTTTCCGTTTTTAATCATGCACATGTTGACAAATTCGACTAATTCTCGTCTGTTCATATTGTTTTTCCTATTTTGTTAGTAACTTTTCCACGACGTTTAACTTTCGCATGGTTAAATCCACGCCAAAAAGTTTTTCAAGATAGTTGGTATTGAGCTTTTTTCGTTTTGCAGTTCTAGGGAGATAGAGGTAGAGACAGTGATCGCCTACACAAATTTCTTCCTCACCGTAGTCAGCTTTCAATTTTTTTAGTGGCAGACTTTGGATAAATCCCTGATAAAGAATCACATGTACACGATCATGAAGATAGTCATCTTTAAATGGATTCTCATGAACAATCTTTTCAAGATCGTTCTTATTCTTGATAACCATTTTTAAGTCGGCTCCAATTTTTTCCTTTATCAGAGTATGAACGCGTTCTCGTATTTCTTCTAAATCTAAGTCACTTTCAAGAATGATATTCCCACTTTGAATATAGGTTCGAACGTGTTGAAACCCAGTTTCTGTCAAAATATCTACCAAATAAGACATTTTCGGGATAGCATTTTTTCCATTAGGAGTAACACCTCTTAGTAAAATAATATGTTCCAAAGGACTTCCTTTCTTATTTGGTACTTATTGGATTTGAGCCTGCCACCCAGCCGGTACAGAGGGCAGAAGTGATATTAAAGCCACCCGTGTGGGCATTGATATCCAGTACCTCGCCAGCAAAGTGGAGGCCAGGTACCAGCTTACTTTCAAGGGTTTTAGGGTTGATTTCCTTAAGACTGACGCCTCCTTTGGTGACAAAGGACTTAGCCAATGACATTTTACCAGAGACAGGAATTTTGAGAGCCTTGATAGATTGGGAAATCTGGTCCCGTTCTTTTTCAGTTAGCTGTTTGACTTTTTCAGGAAATCCTTGTACAAAAAACTCAGCCAAACGTTCTGGTAACAAGGTTTTTAAAGCATTTTTCAAGGATTTTTCCCGATTTTCTTCTAGAAATGCCAACAAGTCGCTCTCAGAAAGTTGAGGTAAAACATCGAGTGAGAGAACCTCTCCACCTTTTACAAAGCTAGACATGCGTAGGGCAGCAGGTCCTGACAAACCAAAGTGGGTAAAGAGCAGGTCGTGGGTGATGACATGCTTGCCATAACTTAAGGTTACATCATCTAGGGAAATTCCCTGCAAGGCCTTATGCGGAAAATCTGTTAACAAAGGACTTTCAGCAGCCTCAAGCTCGGTAATGGTGTGCTTAAAATGACGGGCAATCTCGTGACCAAATCCGGTCGAACCTGTAGAAGGATAAGATTTACCACCTGTTGTGACTATGAGTTTATCACAAGTGAAGGTCTGTTCCGCGGACTTCAGGACAAACTGGTCGTCTACCTTTTTAACCGAAACAATCTCTGTTTGAGTAGCGACTTGACCACCGAGTTCAGTGATTTTCTTTTCTAAGGCCTCGATAATGGTCCGAGACTTGTCACTGGCAGGAAAGACGCGTCCGTGGTCCTCGACCTTAAGTTTGACTCCATTTTCCGTAAAAAAGTTGACGATATCATGGTTATCAAACTGGGAAAAGACACTGTATAGAAAGCGTCCATTTCCAGGGATGCCAGCTAGTAGGTCATCTAGACTTCCGTTGTTAGTTACATTGCAACGTCCCCCGCCCGTTCCAGCTAATTTTTTGCCAAGTTTCCGATTTTTTTCGATGAGAAGAGTTTTCTGACCATAAAAGCTACTGGAAATGGTAGCCATCATGCCAGCAGGTCCACCACCGATGACTATAGTATCAAAATGTTTCATAGCTCTATTGTACCACAAAAAACAAGAGATGCTTGGCATCTCTTGTGGCTCATAATCTTAGTTAATTTCATACCCCATCAACAAACCGCCATCTTCTGCATAAAAACTACAGAGGCCAGATGTTGGAACGATTTTGATATTGGCTTGTGGGAATGTTTCCAGCAAGCGTTCTGACAATTGCTGACAGAATTTTTCATTGCTGCGATGAGCCATGACGATACGACCACCAGCATAGCCAGCCTTGATGAGTTCTTCATAGGCTGCTTGAAGGGACTTTTTAGCACCACGAGCTTTTTGAAGAAGCTCTAGGGTTCCAGTTTCACTTGCTTCCCCAACCATACGGATGTTGAGAAGACCAACGACTGTACCGATAAGCTTGCTTAAACGGCCATTTTTTACCAAGTTATCAACTTTAGCGAGGACAAAGAGCAATTTTGTTTTTTCTTGGTAGGCTGTGATAGCTTCAACAATTTTCTCATGAGAAAGTCCTTGGTCAATCAAGTCATTGATTTTTTCGACAATCAAATCAACTTCCCCACCTGCAGATAAACTATCAATCACATGAATCTGAGTGTCAGGGTGTTCTTCAAGGTAGATATTTTTAGCGAGTTGTGCACTATTATGACTACCTGAAAGAGTACCAGTGATAGTAACGACAAAAATATGTTTGGCACCTTCAAATGCACGCAAGTAATCATCAGGGCTAGGGCAAGCTGATTTTGAAGCCTCAGAAGTCGCATACATGGTTTTCATCATGTGGTCAATGTCGAGATTGGCATCATCAATAAAGACCTGATCAGCTACTTGAATGGTTAAAGGAACACTAACAAATTCAGTATCAATAGCAGGAGTTGCCAGTTGACGATAATCACAACCAGAGTCAGCTACAATCTTCCAAGTCATAGAAATTCTCCATCTTTGTCACTTATACATTGACAAAGGTTCTGTCTTTTTTTACAATTATATCATGAAAGCCCTTGAAACAAAAGTATCACCTCTCTGTTGTCACAAGTAGAAAGAAATTGTTATGTCTGAACGCAAAATATCTGAAAAATCTCTTGAAAATCTCAGAAAATCAAATCAAGAATCCAATTTCTTGACCAGAGAAGCGATTGAGACTGCTCTTTTGCAACTTTTAGAAAAAAAAGACTTGGCTAAGATTAGTATTTCAGAGTTGGTCAAGCGGGCGGGTGTCTCACGCGCTGCCTTCTATCGCAATTATGATTCTAAAGAAGCAATTTTAGAAAGTGTTTTTAAACGCAGTGTTCATAATATCATGGAACAATTGAGCCACTACGATGTCAGAACAGACCTTTATCTAGTCTGGGTTCACCTTTTTCGAGCAGCCAAGAAAGAAGCCAAGGTTATCCAACTTGCTCTGGACTACCACTTGGAAAAGATTTTCGTCCAAGCCATGCAGGAATTTCTGGAAAAATACCACGGAAAATCAAAAGGCGTCAGCAGCTACCTTCATTCCTTTTGGAGTTCTGCCATCGTATCGGTTCTGCTCAAATGGATCAAGGATGGCATGAAGGTTCCAGCTGAAAAGATTGCAGATTTACGCTTGCCATTTTTCAAAAAATAGAGGACAAGGAGAAGACTTATGACAGAAAAAAGACTGGCTTGGGATGAGTACTTTGCAGCCCAGGCCTTACTGATTGCTAATCGTTCCACTTGTAAACGCGCCAAAGTAGGAGCTGTCCTAGTTAAGGACAATAAGGTCATTTCAACAGGCTACAATGGTTCCGTATCAGGAACGGAGCACTGTATTGACCACGAATGTTTGGTCATTGAAGGACACTGTGTTCGAACCCTTCACGCGGAGGTCAACGCCATCTTGCAAGGGGCTGAACGAGGGGTTCCAAGAGGATTTACAGCCTATGTGACCCATTTCCCTTGTCTGAACTGCACCAAACAACTGCTACAAGTTGGTTGCAAGCGCGTGGTTTATATCAACCAGTACCGAATGGATGACTATGCCCAGTACCTTTATCATGAAAAAGGCACTGAATTAACCCATTTACCATTAGAGACTGTTCAGACAGCTCTTCAAGAGGCAGATTTGATTTAAAAATTAATAAAAATAAATGGTTTAGAAAGCTTTTTAAACCGTTTTTTGATATAATAAGAAGAATAAATTGAAAGAAGGAATTCAGAAAATGGGAAAACTTGAAGTCATTAATCATCCACTTATTCAACACAAGTTGTCAATCTTGCGTCGTACAGACACTTCTACAAAAGCTTTTCGTGAGCTAGTAGATGAGATTGCAATGTTGATGGGATATGAAGTACTTCGTGATCTTCCACTTGAAGATGTGGAAATCGAAACACCTATCACAAAGACCGTTCAAAAACAATTGGCTGGTAAAAAATTGGCGATTGTCCCAATCTTGCGTGCAGGTATCGGGATGGTAGATGGCCTCTTGAGCTTGGTTCCAGCAGCAAAAGTTGGACATATCGGTATGTACCGTGATGAAGAAACCCTTCAACCAGTTGAATACTTGGTGAAATTGCCTGAAGATATTGACCAACGTCAAATCTTTGTAGTGGATCCAATGTTGGCAACAGGTGGCTCAGCAATCTTGGCTGTTGACTCCCTTAAAAAACGTGGGGCATCAAACATCAAGTTTGTCTGTCTGGTAGCTGCTCCAGAAGGAGTGAAAGCTCTTCAAGCAGCTCACCCAGATGTCGAAATCTTTACAGCAGCTCTGGACGAACACTTGAATGAACATGGCTATATTGTTCCAGGTCTCGGAGATGCTGGAGACCGCTTGTTCGGTACGAAATAAGACTCAGATAGAGTCTTAAAGATGAAATTGGAGGATGTTTCTAATTTCGCGAGGAGGTTGAATTTTTGATTCTGTCGATAGTATAGAGCAAAAATTTGACCTTTTTTGACCAAAAAGATATAATAGTTCTGTATTGAGTCGCATGACTAAGAAAATTCAACATTAAAAGGAGAAATGAATGATTCCTGTAGTTATTGAACAAACAAGCCGTGGAGAACGTTCCTATGACATTTACTCTCGTCTTCTGAAAGACCGCATCATCATGCTAACTGGGCCAGTCGAAGATAATATGGCCAACTCAGTTATTGCCCAGTTGCTCTTCTTGGATGCTCAAGACAGCACAAAAGATATTTACCTTTATGTCAACACACCTGGAGGTTCTGTTTCGGCTGGTTTGGCAATCGTTGATACCATGAACTTTATCAAGGCAGATGTCCAAACCATCGTGATGGGGATGGCTGCATCTATGGGGACTGTTATTGCATCAAGTGGAGCAAAAGGCAAACGCTTCATGCTTCCAAATGCAGAGTACATGATTCACCAACCAATGGGTGGTACAGGTGGTGGTACCCAACAAACAGATATGGCAATCGCTGCAGAACACTTGCTCAAAACTCGTAAGACTTTGGAGCAAATCCTTGCAGATAACTCAGGTAAATCAGTTGAGCAAATTCACGCGGATGCTGAACGTGATTACTGGATGAGTGCCCAAGAAACGCTCGAATATGGCTTCATTGATGAAATCATGGCTAACAATTCTTTGAGCTAAGCAACCTAGAAAGCAAACTCGACGGAGTTTGCTTTTTTTGATATAATTAGGAGAAGATTTCTTAGAAAGAGGATTCACCATGTTTGAAAAGGTCAATCGTTCAGGATTAATCATCTATCTTTACTATAATCGAGATGCAAAAAAACTTCAGGAATACGGTGACATCTGTTACCATTCTAAGAAGCATCGTTACTTGCAGCTCTATGTTCCAACTGAGGAGCTAGATGACTTAGTTGAGAGATTAGGTAAGGAAAGATTTATCAAAAAAATAAGACGTTGCCACATTCAAGAGTTAGAAACTCCCTTTGTTGGCAATCTCTATCGCACCGAGGAAAACGTTATCATTTAAAAAATGAGATAAATGTGTTGACAATTTTCTGATAATTCGGTATATTCTTAACATACTATTTTTGAAACAACTATAAGGAGATTAAAAATGAAGAAAAAATTTGCCCTATCTTTTGTGGCTCTTGCTAGCGTAGCTCTTCTCGCTGCCTGTGGAGAGGTCAAGTCAGGAGCGTCAAATACAACTGGTAACCCAGTAGACGAAAAGACTATCAAAATCGGTTTTAACTTTGAAGAAACAGGTGCTGTAGCTGCCTATGGTACTTCTGAACAAAAAGGTGCTCAACTTGCTGTTGATGAAATCAACGCTGCTGGTGGTATCGACGGAAAACAAATCGAAGTTGTAGACAAAGACAACAAATCTGAAACTGCTGAGGCTGCCTCTGTTACAACTAACCTAGTGACCCAATCAAAAGTCACAGCTATCGTAGGACCTGCGACATCTGGTGCAACTGCTGCAGCTGTAGCCAACGCTACTCAAGCAGGGGTTCCATTGATTTCACCAAGTGCGACTCAAGACGGTTTGACCAAAGGTCAAGAATATCTATTTATCGGAACTTTCCAAGATAGCTTCCAAGGGAAGATTATTTCTAACTATGTGACAAACAAATTGAATGCTAAGAAGGTTGTTCTTTATACGGACAATGCTAGTGACTATGCTAAAGGTATTGCTAAATCTTTCCGCGAAGCCTACAAAGGTGAAATTGTTGCAGACGAAACTTTCGTAGCAGGGGATACAGACTTCCAAGCAGCCCTTACTAAAATGAAAGGGAAAGAGTTTGACGCTATCGTTGTTCCAGGTTACTACACAGAAGCAGGTAAAATCGTAAACCAAGCGCGTGGTATGGGAATTGATAAACCTATCGTTGGTGGTGACGGCTTTAACGGTGAAGAATTTGTTCAACAAGCAACTGCTGAAAGAGCATCAAACATTTACTTCATCTCAGGATTCTCAACTACAGTTGATGTTTCTGCTAAAGCTAAAGCTTTCCTTGAAGCCTACCGAGCAAAATACAATGAAGAACCTTCAACATTCTCAGCTTTGGCCTATGACTCAGTTTATCTAGTAGCCAATGCTGCAAAAGGTGCTAAAAACTCAGGTGAAATCAAGGACAACCTTGCTAAAACCAAAGACTTTGATGGTGTGACTGGTCAAACGAGCTTTGATGCAGATCACAACACAGTGAAAACGGCTTACATGATGACCATGAATAATGGTAAAGTGGAAGCAGCAGAAGTTGTAAAACCATAACATTAGAATAGTAGTTGAAATAGGGAATGAGCCTTTGACTCACTCCCTGTTTCGATGTTTATGAACTTGTGAAAATTGAGAAATTTTCTAAAAAATAACGATAGAAAAGAGTGAATGCTATGCTCCAACAACTTGTGAATGGTTTAATTCTGGGTAGTGTTTATGCACTTTTGGCCCTGGGTTACACCATGGTTTATGGAATTATCAAACTCATCAACTTCGCCCACGGTGATATCTATATGATGGGAGCCTTTATTGGTTACTTTTTGATTAATTCTTTCCAAATGAATTTCTTTTTAGCTTTGATTATTTCAATGGTAGGAACCGCACTGCTTGGTGTTGTGATTGAATTTCTTGCCTACCGTCCTTTGCGACACTCTACACGTATTGCTGTATTGATTACTGCCATCGGAGTGTCTTTCCTACTGGAATACGGGATGGTTTACTTGGTCGGTGCCAATACTCGCGCCTTTCCTCAAGCCATTCAAACAGTTCGCTATGATTTGGGACCAATCAGCTTGACAAACGTCCAGTTAATGATTTTAGCAGTTTCCTTACTCCTGATGATTTTATTGCAAGTGATTGTTCAAAAAACAAAAATGGGGAAAGCCATGCGTGCTGTATCAGTTGATAGTGACGCGGCGCAATTGATGGGAATTAATGTAAATCGTACTATCAGCTTTACATTTGCCTTGGGTTCAGCCCTTGCTGGAGCGGCAGGTGTTCTCATTGCCCTTTACTACAACTCTCTTGAACCGTTGATGGGCGTGACTCCAGGTCTAAAATCATTCGTTGCGGCCGTTCTTGGTGGTATCGGGATTATTCCTGGTGCAGCTCTAGGGGGATTTGTGATTGGCTTGTTGGAAACTTTTGCAACTGCCTTTGGTATGTCTGATTTCCGTGATGCCATCGTATATGGAATCTTACTTCTGATTCTGATTGTTCGTCCTGCAGGTATCCTTGGTAAGAATGTGAAAGAGAAGGTGTAAACAATGAAGACAAATCTTAAAGTAAATATTCTCTGGTTATTCCTTCTGTTAGCGGGTTATGGATTGATTAGCGTATTGGTTTCTGCTGGTGTTCTCAATCTATTCCATGTTCAAATTTTAGAACAAATTGGGATTAATATCATCCTTGCAGTAGGTTTGAACCTAATCGTTGGTTTTTCAGGACAATTCTCACTCGGTCATGCAGGTTTTATGGCGATTGGGGCTTATGCAGCAGCGATTATTGGTTCAAAATCACCAACCTATGGTGCCTTCTTTGGAGCAATGGTCTTGGGCGCTTTGATTTCTGGTGCAGTTGCTTTGCTCGTTGGGATTCCAACACTCCGTTTGAAGGGTGACTACCTGGCTGTTGCGACACTAGGTGTTTCAGAAATTATTCGTATCTTTATCATTAATGGTGGTAGTTTGACCAACGGTGCTGCTGGTATCTTGGGTATTCCAAACTTTACCAACTGGCAGATGGTTTATCTATTTGTAATTATCACAACTATTGCAACCCTCAACTTCTTACGTAGTCCAATTGGACGCTCTACTCTATCTGTTCGTGAGGATGAGATTGCTGCAGAGTCTGTTGGGGTAAACACTACAAAGATCAAGATTATCGCTTTTGTCTTTGGAGCCATTACAGCAAGTATTGCTGGTTCACTTCAGGCTGGTTTTATCGGTTCTGTTGTGCCAAAAGATTACACTTTTATTAATTCCATCAACGTGTTGATTATCGTTGTATTTGGTGGACTTGGATCTATTACTGGTACCATCGTTTCAGCGATTGTTTTGGGAATTTTAAATATGCTCCTTCAAGATGTGGCTAGCGTACGTATGATCATCTACGCTTTGGCTCTTGTATTGGTGATGATCTTCAGACCAGGCGGACTTCTTGGGACATGGGAATTGAGTCTATCACGTTTCTTTAAAAAATCTAAGAAGGAGGGACAAAACTAATGGCATTACTTGAAGTTAAACAGTTAACCAAACATTTTGGCGGTCTAACAGCTGTTGGAGATGTCACTCTTGAATTGAACGAGGGAGAATTGGTTGGTTTGATTGGACCAAACGGGGCTGGTAAAACGACCCTTTTCAATCTCTTGACCGGTGTTTATGAACCAAGCGAAGGTACTGTGACACTAGATGGTCACCTCCTAAATGGGAAAACTCCCTACAAGATTGCTTCACTTGGACTCAGTCGTACTTTCCAAAATATTCGTTTGTTCAAGGATCTGACAGTTTTAGACAATGTTCTCATCGCTTTTGGAAATCATCATAAACAACATGTCCTCGCTAGCTTTCTACGCTTACCTGCTTTCTATAAGAATGAGGAAGAATTAAAAAGCAAAGCTTTGGACTTGCTTAAAATCTTTGATTTGGATGGCGATGCAGATACACTTGCTAAAAATCTGGCCTATGGTCAACAACGTCGATTGGAAATCGTTCGTGCTCTGGCAACTGAACCTAAGATCCTCTTTTTGGATGAACCTGCAGCTGGGATGAATCCACAAGAAACAGCTGAATTGACAGAATTGATCCGTCGTATCAAAGACGAATTTAAAATTACCATCATGCTCATCGAACACGATATGAACTTGGTTATGGAAGTTACTGAGCGTATCTATGTTCTTGAATATGGTCGTTTGATTGCTCATGGGACTCCGGATGAGATCAAGAACAACAAACGCGTTATCGAAGCTTATCTAGGAGGTGAAGCCTAATGTCTATGTTAAAAGTTGAAAACCTCTCTGTGCATTACGGTATGATCCAAGCAGTTCGTGATGTAAGTTTCGAGGTTAATGAAGGTGAAGTTGTTTCCTTGATTGGTGCCAATGGTGCTGGTAAAACAACCATTCTTCGTACCCTTTCAGGTTTGGTTCGTCCAAGTGCTGGTAAAATTCAGTTTTTAGGAAAAGAAATTCAAAAGATGCCAGCGCAAAAAATCGTGGCAGGCGGCCTTTCACAAGTTCCTGAAGGACGCCATGTTTTTCCAGGATTGACTGTTATGGAAAACTTAGAAATGGGAGCCTTTTTAAAGAAAAATCGTGAAGAAAATCAAGCTAACTTGAAAAAAGTTTTCTCACGTTTCCCTCGTCTGGAAGAACGCAAAAACCAAGATGCGGCAACTCTTTCAGGTGGTGAACAGCAGATGCTGGCTATGGGACGCGCGCTCATGTCAACACCTAAGCTCCTTCTCTTGGATGAGCCGTCAATGGGACTTGCCCCGATCTTTATCCAAGAAATTTTTGATATCATCCAAGATATTCAGAAGCAAGGAACAACAGTTCTCCTAATTGAACAGAACGCTAACAAGGCCCTTGCTATCTCTGACCGAGGTTATGTACTTGAAACAGGAAAGATTGTCCTATCAGGAACAGGAAAAGAACTCGCAGCATCAGATGAAGTCAGAAAAGCATATCTAGGTGGCTAAAAAGGTCTGGGGGACCTTTTTAGTCGGCAGATAAGGATTACGTAAGTAATCATCCGATCCATTGGATTGTTTTAGTCGGTGGATGAGAGTTGCGGAAGCAATTCCCCTATAGTCCGGGGGGCCTTTTTAGTCGTCCGATAAGGATTGCTCAAGCAATTCTCCTCTAGTCCGAGGGACCTTTTTAGTCGTCCGATAAGGATTATGTTAGTAATCATCCAATCTATTGGATTGTTTTGTAGATGAATTTGAAGAGCTCCAATTTGGGGCTTTTTCTTCGTTTGGTCACTATTTTGATGGACCTGATTTGAGCACCCATTTTCTTAATATAGAATCTAACTTGACAAAAGCGTGTGTTCATTATATAATAGAATAAATAAAAATATTGAACAAAAGAGGCTGAAGATATGCTATCAGAAAAACAATTTAAACTTTTACGTTTTTTGTTGACTCACAAAGATGAAAACTTTACTCAGAGACAATTGGCTGAACAGTTAGACATCGCTTTGGGGACGGTGAATAATCTTCTCAAGGAATGTAAAGAAGAGAAGTGGATCAGTGAGGAAAATCATTTAACTGACTTAGGTGAGGAGGCTTTAGCTCCGTATCAGGTAAAGAATGCCATTATCATGGCTGCAGGTATGAGTAGCCGCTTTGCTCCTCTGTCTTATGAGCTACCTAAAGGATTGCTTCAAGTTAAAGGTGAGCGTTTGATTGAGAGAGAAATCAAGCAGTTGCAAGAAGCTGGGATAGAGGACATTACAGTTATTGTAGGATATCTGCAAGAAAAAATGTTCTATCTGGCAGAAAAGTTTGGCGTTAAAATCGTTGTAAATAATGATTACTACAAGTACAACAACTGTTCTTCTCTCATGCTAGTCAGAGATCAACTTTCTAACACTTATATTTGCTCTTCGGATAATTATTTTGTAGAAAATCCGTTTGAACGATACATTTACAGAGGTTACTATTCTACAATATTTGCAGAAGGAGACACAGACGAATACTGCTCTAAGGAAGACTCCAATCACACGATTATCGATATTCAAATCGGTGGGACGAATACTTGGGCTATGGTGGGGCACGTTTATTTTGATCGTGCATTTAGTGAAAAGTTTGTAGATATTTTAGAAACTGAATTTAAGCACGAACCATATCGCGAACAGCTCTGGGAAGATTATTATAGTCGTCACGTCAAGGAGCTTCCTTTAGAAGCTCGGCATTATTCAGCAGACATTGTTAAGGAGTTTGATTCACTAGATGAGTTGCGTCAGTTTGATGAACACTATTTGGTGAATACGAATTCGGAAATCATTGATAACATCTGTAAGACATTAGGATGTATAGCTTCAGATATTGTCAATATCAAACCTCTAAAAGATGGTCTAACCAACACTTCGTTTTCATTTGACTGCCTAGGTAAGAAATATGTTTACCGTCATCCAGGTAGAGGAACGGAGAATTATATCGATCGTGCTAGTGAAGCGGCTTCCATGGAAATTGCTGCAAAATTGAAGATTGACCGTACCTTTATTGCCATGAACAAGGATGAGGGCTGGAAAATTTCAGAATTTATCCCTAATGCTAAGCAACTAGATTATGATAATTGGGATGATGTAGCAAAAGCAATGGAGCTCTTGAGACGCTTGCACCAATCTGGAGAAAAAACGGATCATTCTTTTGATCAATTTGAGGGAATTGATGATTTTAGACGAAAATTAAAGGCTAGCAATCGTTTTGAGTTTGATGGACTTGAAGAGTTGGATAAGAATGTCTCAGTTCTCGAGAAGCTTTTACAAGAAGATCAAGCGAAAAAGGTTCTCTGCCACGGAGATTCTTATAGCCCAAATTTCTTGCTGAATGAAGCTGGCGAAATGAGCTTGATTGATTGGGAATATTCTGGTATGGGAGATCCAGCAGGAGATTTAGGAACCTTTATCGGGTGTTCAAATTATACAGTAGAAGAAGCTGAAAAGGTACTTGAAATCTATCTACAAGAAGTTCCAGACAAGAAAACCAAACGTCACTATTTTGCCTATGTATCAGTGACTTCGTATTATTGGTTTTTGTGGGCCCTGTTCCAAGAAAGCGTTGGAAAACCAGTAGGTGAATTTCTTTATATCTGGTATCGTTATACCAAGCAGTATGGAAAACTTGCATTAGATTTATACTTAGAGGAGAATTGAGATGAAACCGACATCTGAAATTGAAGAATTAGTAGCAAATGAAACGAAAAGAAGGCTAGAAGAAATGGAATCACCAAACTATGTGTTTGCTCAGCCCTTTTTAAAAAGTGATTTTACTATAGTCATCGTCTTAGTTCTAATTAACCTTATTCTGATTATCCTAGCCATGACAGGAGGTATTCAATAAAATGTCTAAGATGAATGACTTTATTCAACAGGAGACGATAACGGGAATTGTTCCCATGACCAACAAGGATCGTCAGTATTCTTTCTGGGATCTCTTCCTGTCGACAAGTGGTTTTGCCATTGCAACTTGGTGTTATACCCAAGGAGCTTATGTGGCTCAATATTTGACCTTTAATCAAATGTTGATTAATATTTTTAGTTTTAATATTATTTGGGTCTTTATTGAGTGTCTCCCAATTCTGTTTGCGGTTAAATATGGAATTGATTTGTGGATTTGGTTGAGGGCTGTCCTAGGAAAAAAAGGGGTGGCCTTGCTATCAACCATTATTAGCTTGGCTAACTTTGGCTGGTACGCCGTTGCGGCTAATCTTTTTGCCAATTCTATGATCCACTTGGCAAACAATTTTGGTTTTGGTTTAGACAAGGGAGTATGGGCACCGATTTTAGGTACTCTCTGTGTTCTCCTTGGAACGCTGATTGCCCTTGGAGGTCCAGAAGTGATCAAATGGACCAATCGATTCTTGGTAATCGCCTTGTTGATTGTCGGTCTGATTATCGTTGGAATCTGCTTTGTAGCTGTGCCTATCACTGACATTATGAACATTCAACCAGCTACCCAAGGAGATTTGACGCCCTTGGAACGCTTCATGCTCTCTGGGGAAGGAAATGTTGCTTTTGCCTTCTCTTGGTCTACACAAGCATTGGTTTTACCGCGTTTGGCAAAATCAGAACGCAGTGGTTATTGGGCTACAGCCTTATCATACGGGGTTGTCGCTCCATTCTTCGTTGCGACAGGTGGAGTCATGGCTCTAGCCATGTTTGTCAAAACAGGTGTTTATGAAAGTGATCCAACAACGATGCTGTCAACTCTAAGCACCCCAGCCTTTGCCCTCTTAAGTCTACTACTAGTAGCCTTTGCCAATATTGGAACCCAGGGGACAGGATCGTATGTGAATTGTATGATTGTCAAAAGCGGGATGCCAAAAGTAAGCTATAAACTAATGGTTTGGATTGCTATGGTTTACGTGAGTCTACTCACTATCTGGGGAGGGGTAGAAGAGTACTTCGGTTCCTTCATCTCACTAGCCGCTTATATTCAGGGACCAATTATTGGTATGATCGTTGTTGACTACTTTATCTTAAGAAAACGAAAACTTGATTTGCGTTCAGCTTATTTCCTTGAAGGACACGATGCTTACGAGTTTACCAAAGGATTTAACTTAGTTGGCTTGTCTTGCGTATTTATCTCCTTATTGGTTGCAGTACTATTTGTTTATAACCCTGTGACAGCACAGATTCAAAGCCCAATCTTTTTAATCACAACGGGTAGTGGCTTTACTGCGATTTTTGGTGGTTTATTGTACTGGCTAGCTAGCTTAACTCCGTTAAAACGCTATATGATTAAGGATAGAGATTCTGTTACGATTTAAGGATAAATGAAAGCCTTGATCTATATCTATTTGCTTCCTCTTTTTTGAAAGTTAATTTTACATTAGTAATTGACATGAACTTAGTTAACCTCATTCTGATTATTTTTGCTATGACAGGAGATATTCAATAAAATGTCCAAGATGAATGACTTTATTCAACAGGAGACCATAACGGGAATCGTTCCCATGACCAACAAGGATCGTCAGTATTCTTTCTGGGATCTCTTCTTATCAACAAGTGGTTTTGCCATCGCAACTTGGTGTTATACCCAAGGAGCCTATGTGGCTCAATACTTGACCTTTAATCAAATGTTGATTAATATTTTTAGTTTCAATATTATCTGGGTCTTTATTGAATGTCTCCCAATTTTGTTTGCTGTTAAATATGGAATTGATTTGTGGATTTGGTTGAGAGCCGTTCTAGGTAGAAAAGGGGTGGCTATTCTATCAACCGTGATTAGTCTGGCAAATTTTGGTTGGTATGCCGTTACCGCCAATCTTTTTGCCAGCTCCATGATTCATTTGGCAAATAATTTTGGACTTGGTTTAGACAAGGGAGTATGGGCACCGATTCTAGGCACCCTCTGTGTTCTCCTTGGAACGCTGATTGCTCTTGGGGGTCCAGAAGTGATTAAAGGCACCAATCGCTTTCTAGTGGTAGCCTTGTTATTTGTTGGGCTGATCATCGTTGGGATCTGTTTTGTTGCGGTTCCGATTAGGGATATTATGAATGTCCAACCTGCCATTCAAGAAAATTTGACACCGATTGAACGTTTTATGATGTCAGGGGAAGGAAATGTGGCCGTAGCCTTTTCTTGGTCTACACAAGCCTTTGTCTTGCCACGTTTGGCAAAATCAGAACGCAGTGGCTATTGGGCTACAGCCTTGTCATACGGGGTTGTTGCGCCATTCTTTGCTGCGACAGGTGGAGTGATGGCTTTGGCTATGTTTGTCAAAACAGGTGTCTATGAAAGTGACCCAACAACGATGCTTTCAACGTTGAGCACTCCTGCCTTTGCCCTTTTAAGTTTACTACTGGTAGCTTTTGCTAATATTGGAACTCAGGGTACAGGATCGTACGTGAACTGTATGATTGTAAAAAGCGGGATGCCTAAAGTAAGCTATAAACTAATGGTTTGGATTGCCATGGTTTACGTGAGCCTACTCACCATCTGGGGAGGAGTGGATGAATACTTTGGTTCCTTCATCTCGCTGGCTGCCTATATTCAAGGACCCATTATCGGAATGATCGTTGTTGACTATTTTATCTTAAGAAAACAAAAACTCGATTTGCGTTCAGCCTATTTCCTTGAAGGACATGACGCCTATGAGTTTACCAAAGGATTTAATCTGGTGGGATTATCTTGTGTAATCATTTCCTTGTTAGTTGCAGTACTATTTGTTTACAACCCTATAACAAAGCATATCCAGAGTCCTATGTTCCTGCTCACAACTGGTAGTGGCTTTACTGCGATCTTTGGTGGTCTATTGTACTGGCTAGCTAGCTTAACTTCTTTAAAACGCTATATGATTAAGGATAGAGATTCTGTTACGATTTAAGTTTAAGAGAGAAGGCTATTTCTCTCTTTTTTGTGATTGAATGTTACAAAATCTTGAAAAAGAGATGAAAGCGTTTGATAGTTTTTGTAAGAAAGTGTATAATTATAGTAGCAATAAAGAAGGAGAAGTCTCATGGCAGTTAAAGATTTCATGACCCGTAAGGTAGTTTATATCAGTCCAGATACGACTGTAGCACACGCAGCAGATTTGATGCGCGAGCAAGGTTTGCACCGTTTACCTGTTATCGAAAATGACCAATTAGTTGGTCTGGTAACAGAAGGAACCATTGCGGAAGCCAGTCCATCTAAAGCAACCAGCCTCTCTATCTATGAGATGAATTATCTTCTCAATAAGACTAAAGTTAAAGACGTCATGATTCGCGATGTTATCACAGTGTCAGGTTATGCTAGTTTAGAGGATGCGACTTATCTCATGTTAAAGAATAAAATCGGTATTCTTCCAGTTGTGGACAATCAACAGGTTTATGGTGTGATTACGGATCGTGATGTTTTCCAAGCCTTTTTGGAAATCGCTGGTTATGGAGAAGAAGGGATTCGTGTTCGGTTTATTACGGAAAATGAAGTCGGGGTTTTGGGCAAGATTGTGACCTTGATTGTAGAAGAAAATCTGAATATTTCACACACAGTCAATATTCCGCGCAAGGATGGTAAGGTCGTGATTGAAGTTCAAATTGATGGGATGATTGATTTAACCTTTCTGAAGGAGAAATTTGAAGCGCAAGGTATCCAAGTAGAGGAGATTGCTCGAACCTCTGCTAAAAAGTTATAAATATGGAGGGTGAAAGCCCTCTTTTTTGTATACAATTTGAAATAACAAGCAAAATATGGAAAGAAATGAGAGAATGTGGTATAATGAAACGATGTGAATAAAGGAGTATTTATGGACATTTCAGAAATTCGTCAAAAAATTGACGCAAATCGTGAAAAATTAGCTTCTTTCAGGGGGTCTCTTTGACCTCGAAGGACTAGAGGAAGAGATTGCCATCTTGGAAAACAAGATGACAGAACCTGATTTTTGGAACGATAATATCGCGGCCCAAAAAACGTCGCAAGAATTAAATGAATTAAAAAATACCTACAACACCTTCCGTAAAATGGAGGAGTTGCAGGATGAAGTTGAGATTTTATTGGACTTTTTGGCAGAAGACGAGTCTGTACGTGATGAACTGGTTGAACAGTTGACAGAACTGGATAAGATGATGACCAGCTACGAGATGACGCTTCTCTTGTCAGAACCTTATGACCATAATAATGCGATTTTGGAGATCCATCCAGGATCTGGTGGTACTGAGGCTCAGGACTGGGGTGATATGTTGCTCCGTATGTATACTCGCTATGGAAATGCCAAAGGCTTTAAAGTTGAAGTCTTGGATTACCAAGCTGGTGATGAAGCAGGTATCAAGTCTGTGACCTTGTCCTTTGAAGGTCCAAATGCCTACGGTCTTCTCAAGTCGGAAATGGGTGTTCACCGTTTAGTCCGTATTTCGCCATTTGACTCTGCCAAACGTCGCCATACTTCATTTACATCCGTTGAGGTTATGCCTGAGTTGGATGATACCATCGAAGTGGAGATTCGTGAAGATGATATCAAAATGGATACCTTCCGTTCAGGTGGTGCTGGTGGACAAAACGTCAATAAAGTTTCAACAGGTGTGCGTTTGACACACATTCCTACGGGAACTGTCGTCCAATCAACGGTCGATCGTACCCAGTATGGAAATAGAGATCGTGCTATGAAGATGTTGCAAGCCAAGCTCTATCAAATGGAGCAAGAAAAGAAAGCTGCGGAAGTCGATTCCCTCAAAGGTGAGAAAAAAGAAATCACTTGGGGAAGTCAGATTCGTTCTTATGTCTTCACACCTTATACCATGGTAAAAGACCACCGTACGAGCTTTGAAGTCGCTCAGGTAGATAAGGTCATGGATGGAGATCTTGATGGTTTCATCGACGCCTATCTCAAGTGGCGAATCAGCTAAGAATAGAAAGGAACTCACATGTCAATCATTGAAATGCGAGATGTTGTCAAAAAATACGATAACGGAACGACTGCCCTCCGTGGAGTCTCTCTTAGTATTGAACCAGGAGAATTTGCCTACATCGTAGGACCTTCAGGAGCAGGGAAGTCAACCTTTATTCGAGCTTTATATCGAGAAGTAAAGATTGAAAAAGGGAGCCTAACAGTTGCAGGCTTTAATTTGGTTAAAATCAAGAAGAAAGATATCCCTCTACTCCGCCGCAGTGTTGGGGTAGTCTTCCAAGATTATAAACTCTTGCCAAAGAAAACCGTTTATGAAAATATTGCTTACGCAATGGAAGTTATCGGTGAGAACCGTCGCAATATTAAGAAACGGGTTATGGAAGTCTTGGACTTGGTCGGTTTGAAACACAAGGTTCGTTCTTTCCCTAATGAACTCTCAGGTGGAGAGCAGCAACGGATTGCGATTGCCCGTGCGATTGTGAACAATCCTAAGGTCTTGATTGCCGATGAGCCGACAGGAAACTTGGACCCAGATAATTCTTGGGAAATTATGAATCTGTTGGAACGCATCAATCTCCAAGGTACTACTGTCTTGATGGCGACCCACAATAGCCAGATTGTAAATACCTTGCGCCACCGTGTCATTGCCATTGAAAATGGCCGTGTCGTTCGTGACGAAGCTAAAGGAGAATATGGATACGATGATTAGTAGATTTTTTCGCCATTTATTTGAATCATTAAAAAGTTTAAAACGAAATGGCTGGATGACAGTAGCAGCAGTGAGTTCGGTTATGATTACTTTGACTCTAGTTGCCCTGTTTGCATCCGTAATTTTTAATACAGCGAAACTGGCTACCGATATTGAAAACAACGTTCGTGTCATGGTTTACATTCGTAAGGATGTGGCGGAT
This sequence comes from Streptococcus sp. NLAE-zl-C503, assembly GCF_900104285.1. NCBI lineage: Bacteria > Bacillati > Bacillota > Bacilli > Lactobacillales > Streptococcaceae > Streptococcus > Streptococcus sp. NLAE-zl-C503. The sequence continues at coordinate 222,122 of NZ_FNJT01000003.1, forward strand.
AATAGTGAAACGATTGAAAAAGAAGGTCAGACAGTTACCAATAATGACTATCACAAGGTTTATGATGCCTTAAAAGCCATGCAAGGTGTTAAGAATGTCACTTTTTCAAGCAAGGAAGAGCAGTATCAAAAATTGACTGAAACGATGGGAGACGATTGGAAGGTCTTTGAAGGAGATGCTAACCCTCTCTATGATGCCTATATCGTTGATACCAATACTCCGAGTGATGTTCCTAAAGTAGCAGAAGAGGCCAAGAAAATTGAAGGGGTATCTGAGGTTCAAGACGGTGGTGCCAACACTCAACGACTTTTCGAACTGGCTTCCTTTATCCGTGTTTGGGGATTAGTTATTGCAGGGCTCTTGATTTTTATTGCAGTCTTCCTGATTTCCAATACCATTCGTATTACCATTATTTCTCGGAGCCGTGAAATTCAAATCATGCGTCTAGTAGGAGCTAAAAATGGCTATATTCGTGGTCCATTCTTGCTAGAAGGTGCCTTTATCGGCTTACTAGGTGCAGCGATTCCTTCAGTCCTTGTATTCTTTGTTTATAATATGGTTTATCAATCTGTCAATAAATCCTTGGTGGGGCAAAACTTGTCAATGATTACACCAGATGTGTTTATCCCTTTGATGACAGTCCTATTGTTTGTGATTGGTATTTTCATTGGGGCAATCGGATCAGGCATTTCAATGCGTCGATTCTTGAAGATCTAGTTGGATATAAATGCAACTTACAGACCAAATCAGAAATAATACAATTTTAAAAGAGAAGTTTTCTTGAGCTTCTCTTTTTTCTTTTAGCGCTTGTATAAAAATTTAAGAAAAACGGAAAATTTTTTTATAAAAGCCTTTACAAAAAAAAATAAAGTGGTATAATTAAATTATAAACAAGTGCAAACGTTTTCGTAAAACGTTTGCCTAAATAAAATAAAGGAGATTTGAATGATGAAAGCTACATTCAAAAATGTCTTGTCTTTCGAATTTTGGCAAAAATTCGGTAAGGCTTTGATGGTGGTTATCGCGGTTATGCCGGCTGCTGGTTTGATGATTTCAATCGGTAAGTCACTTGCAATGATTGACCCAAACCTTGCTCCCCTAGTTATTACTGGTGGCGTACTAGAGCAAATTGGTTGGGGGGTTATCGGTAACCTTCATATTTTGTTTGCCCTCGCTATTGGAGGAAGCTGGGCTAAAGAGCGCGCTGGTGGTGCTTTCGCCGCTGGTCTTGCCTTCATCTTGATTAACCGTATCACTGGTACAATCTTTGGTGTATCAGGCGATATGTTGAAAAATCCAGATGCTATGGTAACTACTTTCTTTGGTGGTTCAATCAAAGTTGCTGATTACTTTATCAGTGTTCTTGAAGCACCAGCCCTTAACATGGGTGTATTCGTAGGGATTATCTCAGGTTTTGTAGGGGCAACTGCCTATAACAAATACTACAACTACCGTAAACTTCCAGACGCACTTTCATTCTTCAACGGGAAACGTTTTGTACCGTTTGTTGTTATTCTTCGTTCAGCTATTGCAGCAATTGTACTTGCAGCTTTCTGGCCAGTAGTTCAAACAGGTATCAATAACTTTGGTATTTGGATTGCCAACTCTCAAGAAACTGCGCCAGTTCTCGCACCATTCTTGTATGGTACTTTGGAACGTTTGCTCTTGCCATTTGGTCTTCACCATATGTTGACTATCCCAATGAACTACACAGCTCTTGGTGGTACTTATGACATTTTAACTGGTGCAGCTAAAGGTACTCAAGTATTTGGTCAAGACCCACTATGGCTTGCATGGGTAACAGACCTTGTTAACCTTAAAGGTACAGATGCAAGTCACTACCAACAATTGTTAGATACTGTTCACCCAGCTCGTTTCAAAGTTGGACAAATGATCGGTTCATTCGGTATTTTGATGGGTGTGATCGTGGCTATCTACCGTAATGTCGATGCTGATAAGAAACATCAATATAAAGGTATGATGATTGCGACAGCTCTTGCAACATTCTTGACAGGGGTTACTGAACCAATCGAGTATATGTTCATGTTCATCGCAACACCGCTTTACCTTGTTTATGCAGTAGTTCAAGGTGCTGCCTTTGCTATGGCAGATATTGTTCACCTTCGTGTCCACTCATTCGGTTCAATTGAATTCTTGACTCGTACACCACTAGCAATTAATGCTGGTATTGGTATGGATATCGTTAACTTTATCTGGGTAACTGTTCTCTTTGCTGTAATCATGTACTTTATCGCAAACTTCATGATTCAAAAATTCAACTATGCAACCCCAGGACGTAACGGAAACTATGAAACTGCTGAAGGAGCTTCAGAAGGAGCTGCTTCAGGTGAAACAAAAGTTGCAGCTGCTTCTCAAGCTGTAAATATCATTAACCTTCTTGGTGGACGTGCAAACATCGTTGATGTGGATGCATGTATGACTCGTCTTCGTGTAACTGTTAAAGATGCAGATCGTGTTGGTACTGAGGAAAAATGGAAAGCTGAAGGGGCTATGGGACTTGTCATGAAAGGACAAGGTGTCCAAGCTATCTACGGACCAAAAGCTGACGTATTGAAATCTGATATCCAAGATATCCTTGACTCAGGTGAAGTAATTCCTGAAACTCTTCCAAGCCAAATGACGGAAGCTCAACAAAATACTGTACATTTCAAGGGTGTAACTGAGGAAGTTTACTCAGTAGCTGATGGCCAAGTCATTGCCTTGGAACAAGTGAAAGACCCAGTTTTTGCTCAAAAAATGATGGGTGACGGATTTGCGGTAGAACCAGCCAATGGAAATATCGTATCTCCAGTTACAGGTACTGTATCAAGTATCTTCCCTACAAAACATGCTCTTGGTCTTGTGACTGAAGCAGGTCTTGAAGTACTTGTTCACATCGGTTTGGATACTGTAAGCCTTGAAGGAAAACCATTCACAGTTCACGTAGCTGAAGGACAAAAGGTTGCTGCTGGTGATCTTCTTGTCACAGCTGACTTGGATGCTATCCGTGCAGCAGGTCGTGAAACTTCAACAGTGGTTGTCTTCACAAATGGAGATGTTCTCAAATCTGTTAAATTAGAACAAACTGGTTCTCTTGCAGCTAAAACAGCAGTTGCTAAAGTAGAATTGTAATATACTTGAGGTTGGAAGCTGTTTTCCAACCTCTTGTTTTAGGAGAAAAGCATGAAATTTTTAACACTCAATACCCACAGTTGGATGGAGAAGGAAGCAGAGGAAAAATTCCAGCTCTTGCTCCAAGATATTCTTGAAAAAGACTATGATTTGATTTGTTTCCAAGAAATCAATCAAGAAATTACTTCTCCAGAAGTGGAGGTTGATCATCTTTATCAAGCTTTACCAGCGGCAGAACCCATTCATCAAGACCACTATGTGAGACTTTTGGTTGAAAAGTTGGCTGAGAAGGAGAAGACCTATTACTGGACTTGGGCTTACAATCATATCGGCTATGACCGCTACCATGAAGGTGTGGCAATCTTATCTAAAACACCTATTGAAGCCAGAGAGATTTTAGTTTCAGATGTGGATGATCCAACTGACTACCATACTCGCCGTGTCGCCTTGGCAGAAACAGAAGTTGAAGGGAAGAAGCTTGCTCTTGCAAGTGTCCATCTTTCTTGGTGGGATAAAGGTTTCCAGGAGGAATGGGCACGATTTGAGGCTGTGCTGAAAGATTTGAACAAACCTCTGATTTTAGCTGGTGATTTCAATAACCCAGCTGGTCAGGAAGGCTACCAAGCCATTCTAGCTAGTCCTCTAGAGTTACAAGATGCTTTTGAGGTCGCTAAAAAGAGAAGCGGTAGCTATACAGTTCCACCAGAAATTGATGGTTGGAAAGGCAATGCCGAACCGCTTCGAATTGACTATGTCTTTACAACGAAAGAGTTAGAAGTAGAAAGCTTGCATGTAGTTTTTGATGGTCAGAATAGTCCGCAAGTCAGTGATCACTATGGTTTGAACGCGGTATTAAATTGGAAATAAAAGCAAAAAATGAAAGGGAGCGATTCCTTTCATTTTTTTACAAAAATTCCTATAATTACTATTTTGGAGAAGGAGTTTTTTGTATATTTGTATATTATGAGGAAATATCCACAAATAAGTTTTTAAAAATTTACGGTCAAAAAAATCGATAATATCAACTATTTATGATAAAATAGTAATTATGAAATAAAAGGAGGACTGGAATGTTTTTTCAGGATAGAAAGATAAAATATTCAATCCGCAAATTGTCAGTTGCTACTGTGTCACTTGCGATTGGATTTTTGTTTGCGCCTGCGGCGCTTGGAGTCGCTCAAGTAGCTCAAGCTGATGAGCTTGCAACTACTGAACAAGTGGAGAATAAAGCAGAGAATCAGGTCTCGGTGGGCTCTTCTGCAACAGAGCAAGCAGAGCCTCAGAAAGAAAACCAAGTTGCTTTGAAATCTTCCGAATCTGCGGTAGCAGAAACAAGTCAAGCGACAGATTTGACTGCTTTTAAAAATGCTCAGCCAGCTACAGGCACAAGCCAGTCAGCTGCAGGCACTGCCCAAGCAACTCCAGCAAATGCTAGTCTCAATAAGAGCACTTTGGAGAACTACCTCAAAGAGTTGCGCAGCAAGGACTTTTCAAGTAAGACAGACGATAGTCTAGAAATCTTGAACGGCGTGATGGCAGCTGCTGATAGCGTGCTTCAAACTGCAACAAAGCAAGAAGAAATTGATAAAGTTTATCGCAATCTCGTGACTTTTGTTAATTCTGGTCTTCGTGATAAAAATCCGAAATTCATTCCAGAAAAGGATAAGACTCCTCGCTCGGCACTTTATGAGTTTGAAAGTGCTACACCAGGAAAAACGGTTCCATTTGGTCTGAACTACTTGAAGCCAGAAGACACAACAATCTACAAAAAGGGCGATAAAGTAAAAGCCATCCAGCCAACTGAAACAACTTATGTAGAGTATGATGGAAGTGGTAGATGGACCTTTAAGGGCTATGACCATGATAGTCAGGTGATTGACAAAGATGATGTTTTCTTCACAGGTAAGTGGGAATATACACCAACACCATACAAGGCTACCTATAGATCGGTTAATGGATCACCTGGAAAAACTTTGCCATCTTATGTTGCAAATTGGAGTCCAGAAGATAAAAGAAGATTTGCTGAGGGTGAAGTAGTAAAAGCACAAGAATTTCACTATGTTTTTTATACTTCAGAAGAATATCCTAACCGAAAAGGCTATTGGGCTTTGACTGGCTTTGATGCTCCAAGTAAAGTGGCAAACAATGGCGATGTTGAGTTCGTAGGAACTTGGAAATACTTTGAGGATGTCACTGTATCCTACAAGCCTATGAACCAGCACGATTTTGAGAATTTTTATAATTTACCAAGTAGTCCTAAGACCTCACGTGACGAATATAAATTACCTCTTCCTAAGGAGATAAAAGATCTAGAAAGTAAGCTATACGATTACAAGCTTTCTCTCAATCAGTTTGATAAACGTGATGAGCATTTACCTAAAAATATACTGGATACGCTAGCAGCTTTGCTTCGCTACGATGAAGCCCAAAATCTCTACAAACCCTTTTATGATGCGGAAAATGAAGGAAATTGGACCTTTGAGGAAGATGTAGTAGATTTAACCTTCAGTCGTGAACTAGAGCGGGCGGCTACATATGGGGAAATACCAAAAGTTACAATACCATTGGAGTTTGTATTTAAAGGGGTTCCTCGGAAACCGACTTACGAGTTTCTCAGTGGGACTGCTGGCAAAGCACTACCTGCTGAGATCAATAATCTGAAGCCGGTAGATATGCCTGAATGGGAGTATGCAAAGAGAAAGCAATACCCGAAAGGTGAGATGGTCCAGTCTGTTAGACCGACTCAAGAGTCCTACTATGATGCAGTTAACAAGGGTACCTGGACCTTTACAGGCTACGATTTTACTAAAAAACCAGTAAGTGAGTGGGATCATAAAGGATGGAACCTTAAGTTTACAGGTACTTGGACTTTTGTAGCGGATAAGTACTCAGAAAACTATGAGTTTGTTAGCTCAGATCCTAGTCGATCTCTACCAGCTGCAGTTAAGGCCTTGACGCCAAGTAATACAAATACTTACGATAATGGCGAAACTGTATTTGCGGAATATCCACGTGAGACGACCTACATGGACTTTGATAACGAGGGTACTTGGAAATTTGATGGCTATGACGCTAATAGCAAGGTAGTTAATCAAGATAAAGTTCTCTTTACAGGTACTTGGTCTTTCACACCACACAGAGATAAGACTGTTTCCTTTGACTTTGTCAGTGATACCCCAGGGAAGGCTATTCCAGATGATCTGAAGGCACAAATTCCAGCTCCTATCACGACATCTCCGAAAGATTATTCTGATAATGTTAGATATGTCATTGAAAGTTTCTATACATACACAGATGATGATAATGATGGTACATGGAAGTTTATTGCTCCTGAGAAGATAGAAAAACCATCTGATGATGAGGACTCTACTTACACACTCCACTGGGTCTTTGAACCGACCAAGCGTAGTGTTTATTATGACTTCTATACAGATTCAAAAGATGATTCTGGTCAAACGATCTATCCGCCATCAACTTTGTATAATTTAATCACTTACGAAAGAGAATTTGTCAAGGGTGAAAAAGCTCGCGTTAAAATGCCGTCTAAAACAAGATTTGAGGATCCTGATGGCCGAGGGACTTGGGTATTTGATGACTACTATGAAGATGATAATACGACTATTTCCTCACGTGTGAAAACAGTAGGGACAGAAGATGTTCGCTTCAGAGGAAGATGGATCTTGGTTCCCACCAATCAGTCTGATATGATCTACAGAGTGGAGTATAAATTCACTAACTCGACTCCTGCGTACCCTCTTCCAAATAAGATTCGCGATATGCTTCCAGCTGGTACTGATTTCGTTGCACGAGCTGACGATTACAAAGATGCAAGCAAACTTGACACCACCACAGTAACTGTTCCGACAGGTACTTGGATCTTCCATGGTTTTGATGCGGATAAATACGGAAAAGCTATTGCAGGTACGAAAGTGAAGACCATCACAGGATCTTGGAGCTTTACGCCAAATGGTGTAGACTATCAGTTCCAATCAACTAATCCTGCTTTCGCATTACCAGATCATATCACCAAGTTGACTCCGAAAAATCCTTATGATTACAAGTTATATCCTAAGGAAATTCTGGCTGAACAACCAAGTGAAACGACTTATGTTGATACAGCAAATAAAGTGACTTGGACATTTGCAGGATACGATAAAGAAAAAATTGTTGTAGGAAAAGGCAGACAGACTTTCCTTGGAAGCTGGGTGCCTACTCCAAATCCAGAATATGTATTCAAATCATCTAAAGCAGGTGTTCCATTGCCACAAAGTATTTTGGGAATGCTTCCAAATGATGAAGCTTCTTATAAGGTTGGAGACACCATTGTAGCCAAACAACCTGCTAAAGAATCGGTAGTTGACGAAGAAAAAGATTATGTCTGGACCTTCAAAGGTTATGATCAGAAAAATACGACCTATAATGGCAAGCGTGTGACATTTACGGGTATCTGGGAAGTAACGCCTAGACCGCATCATGTAAGCTATACTTTTGTAAGTGTTACATCTGGTGTTGATTTGCCTGAATTTATCCAGAAGAAAGCACCAAAAGACAGCTCAAGCTATTACAACATGCAAAAAGTTGTACCAGAAGAGTTGACTAAAACGACTTACAAAGATGATATGAACGATGGTAGCTGGACTTTCGTTGGTTACGATGCCAAAAGTAAGATTGTGAAAAAAGCTGATTTGACTTTCACAGGTAAGTGGAAGTTTGAAGCTAACAAGTACCAAGCCACTTACCGCTTCGAGAGTGAGACAGCAGGTAAAACTCTTCCAGCAGCTATCGCAGCCTTGACTCCAAGCGACAGTGCAACTTATGTGAATGGTGCCTCTGTTTCCGCTAAACAACCATCCCAAACCACTTACACCGACGCAGTGAACGACGGCACATGGACCTTCAAGGGCTATGACGCAGCTAGCGCTGTAGTCAACAAGGCAAATGTGGAGTTTGTAGGAAAATGGTCCTTTGAAGCTAACAAGTACCAAGCTACTTACCGCTTCGAGAGCGCAACAGCAGGTAAGGCTCTTCCAGCAGCCATCGCAGCATTAATCCCAAGCGACAGTGCAACTTATGTGAATGGTGTCTCTGTTTCCGCTCAACAACCATCTCAAACTACATACACAGATACTGTGAACGACGGCACATGGACCTTCAAGGGTTACGACGCAGCTAGCGCTGTAGTTAACAAGGCTAATGTTGAATTTGTAGGAAAATGGTCCTTTGAAGCTAACAAGTACCAAGCTACTT
>NZ_FNJT01000008.1:0-38576 GCF_900104285.1 Streptococcus sp. NLAE-zl-C503
CTGAACTTTATCTTCATAACTCAATTTCATAATAAAAACACCCCAAAAGTTAGATTTTTTCTGTCTAACTTTTGGGGTGCAGTTCACTGGAGCTGGTTTTTATTTTTCGATAATTTTGTGGGCAATCAATTGGCGGTAACAGATTTGTCTGTTGTTTTTTGCGTCATTAATGATCTGTAAAATCGTTTCAAAGGAAACGCGCCCAAGTTCCAGACTATTGATATCGACATAAGCTACGAGGTCAAGTCGAGGGTTGACAGAGTCGAAACTCAAGACAGGAACAGTTAACTGATGCTTACTGATGTAGTCACAAACTCCTTCTGCTAGGAGACTATCGGTTGTGATGATAGCGTCAATCTGCGGATCGTGATTGAACAGGAGTTCACTGAATTGATAACCTTTTTCTTCCAGAAATTCGGTCGCAAAGTAGGTTAAGTGGGTATCAATCGGAAGTTGGTGTTGTTTGAGTGCCAATTCGTAACCTCTTAGACGGTCTTGTGTAACGAAAAGTTTCTTGGTTCCTCCGATAAAGGCGATCCGTCTGCATCCTTTTTTGATGAAATACTCAGTTGCATCAAAACCGGCTTGGACATTGTCATTATCAACAAGAGGGATAAAGGGTGAAATGGATTTTCCGAGGATAAGGAAAGGGAACTGTTCCTCCGCTACGAGCTTCACCAGTGGATCTTCTTCTTGAGCATAGAGGAAGATCAGACCGTCGACACGTTTCCCATAGACCATTTGTGAGATGGCATTGAGGCGTTCCTTCTCATCTTTCCCCGTCGCGATCTGAATAGCATAGTGGTTTTCAGATGCGACTTGGGCGATTCCTCGTAGGACAGATGGGAAGAAAGGGTTTTGGTAGAAGGCATCCGAGTCGTCAGGCAATACCAAACCGATAACTTGAGTATAGCTGCTAACTAGGCTACGAGCATTGAGATTGGGATGGTAGTTAAGTTCCTTCATAGCCTTGCGGACTCGTTTTTTGGTTTCATCACTAATTGTTGATTTGTTTTGAATAACGCGGGTTACGGTTGAAGGTGAGACACCTGCAGCCTTGGCCACATCTTTAATCGTAACGGGCATAAAAATCTCCTATTTATGATAATCTGGATCGCGGTAATGTGTTTTATAAAAGATAGCGACCAGATAAAGAACAAAAAGAATGTTCTGTACAGTGATAAGTGTTGACATATTTTGGCCAAAAAGTCCCAAAATAAGCGTAATCAAAGTTGGTAATCCTAAACAGTTCAAGATAAAATGGTAGCACTCTTTAAAGGTTCTAAATGAAAAGAGGCGTGATTTTTTGGTGATATAAAGGAGAAGACTAGCTCCAAGAGAGACAATGAAGAAATTCAATCCAAAGAGGAAGCTTGCACCAAGAACGAGAAAGAGACTGATATAGACCCGATTTTGTTGGTACCAATCTTTAGAAATGGCCTGGGTCAGATCTTCCTTACTCTGGAAACTCTCCGTTTGAATCGCGTGGTAGCGAATACGAGTCAGCTCTTTACTTTCCTTACTGATGATGAGTTCTTCCGTATCAAAATGAAGTTGTAGGTCCTTTGGCAATTCTTTGCTTTGGCTTGGACCAATCAAAAGAGAAGGCTGCTGATTCTTAGTGCCTGAGTAGTTCAGCTTTCCATCTACGATTTGTACATTCTCTGACAAGTCCATGATGGCTTCATCTGTCAGTGGAGTGTAGACATTATCGATAAAAGTATCCAGTGGATACGTCTCCTGAGAGCTGTTTTGAATGGCAATTGGAACCATAGACAAACTGATGAGGAAAATGCTAGTAAAGAGAAGCTGAAACCAGTTGAGGCCGAAACGTTTTGATAGGGGCTTACGAAATCCCCAGATACTAGAGAAATACGAGAATGGATATGGAAGCATAGGCATCTTTCTAAAAGTGTTTTCTATATGAGTATTATTATATAGAGAAATGTGCTTTATTTCAAGTCTAGTAGAGAAATTGCTTTTTGAAAAGCGGATTTTGCTACTATTTGTGGTCTTGTGTCTAATCTTTTAACTTTACAAACAAGCTCCAAAATGAAAAAAGGGTGGCGGGGATAAATTATCCCTTGTCGCCACCACTTGTAAGTCCTGAAACAAAGTTCTTTTGTAGGAAGAAGAAGAGAATACAGATTGGAAGGGCGATGAGGATAGCACCTGCTGAGAAGTAGGCGATCTTCATGTTTTTCACATTGCTAACGAAGGTTTGGAGACCAACGGCAACAGTAAAGTATTCTTTCTCACGAAGCAAGAAACTAGAGAGAATGTAGTCTCCGAAAGGTCCCATGAAGGCCCATAGAGCTTGTACAGCCACCATTGGGCGAACGAGTGGGAGAACAATTTGCCAGAAGCGGCGGAAGTGTCCAGCACCATCTAGTTTTGCAGATTCGTCTAGAGACATTGGCACGGTATCGAAGTAGCCTTTCATGAGCCAAGCATTCATCGGGATACCTCCACCGACATAGAGGAAGATGAGGAACCAGCTATGGTTAAGGGCGTTCAACATAAGTGCCATAACGAAGAAGGCTGTCAAAGCGGCCATAGTTGGCACCATTTGGATAATCAAGAAGAAGACCAAACTTTGCTTACGAGCCAAGAAGTTGTAACGACTGTAGGCGTAACCTGCAAGTACGATGATACTTGTTTGAACAGCCATTGTGATAAAGGCAATAATCAAAGTATTAAGGTACCAAGTGCCGTATAAGGTTTCAGTAAAGAGTCCTTTAAAGTTATCAAAATTGAAGTCGATGTTAGTATCTAGTTTAAAGGCTGCGACGTTACCTGCTTTGAAGGCGGACATGATGGTGATCAAAAGTGGGTAGATAATCACGATTGATAGGCCAATCAAGTAGAGGTAAGTGAGGGTTTGAGTCAGTCTACGTTTGAGTTTGATTGAGTTATTCATCTTAGACGTCCTCCATATCAAATGCGTGTAGTTTCTTGAATGCGATCATAGAGATAGAGATGACAATGATTGAGATAATCAAGGTAACAGCTGCCGCCATAGAGTATTGAGGAGATGTACCTGTTGTCAAACGGTAAATCCATGAAATCAAGATATCAGTTGAACCAGCTCCGCCTCCGACAGTACCAGGACCTCCACCATTAAAGAGATACATGATAGAGAAGTTGTTAAAGTTGAAGGTGTATTGGCTGATCAATGTTGGTGCTGCAACAGCCAAGATCATAGGGAAAGTGATGTTGCGGAATTTTTGCCAAGCATTAGCACCATCGATGTAAGCCGCTTCGTAGAGGTCGTTAGGAATAGACTGCAAGATACCCAAGGTCAAAACGTAGATGTATGGGAATCCTAGCCAACCTTGCATCATAATCAAGGCAACCTTAGTCCAAGTTGGATTTGTTTTCCAAGGGATAAGAGCTCCATCTAGGAAGGGAAGGACCTTAGACAAAAGAGGCAAGACTTGGGTGTTGATGGCACCGACACTATCATTAAACATGTTTGAGAATGTCAAGATAGTGATGAAAGCTGGAACAGCCCAAGGAAGAAGGAAAATAACACCGAAGATACGTTTTCCTTTGATAAATGGTTGGTTAGCAATGATTGCTGTAAAGATACCAATGACAATCTGCAAGGTAGAGGCAGCCAAGGCCCAGATAATGGTCCAAGAAAGAACAGAACCAAAGGCTGAACGGAAGGTGCTCAAGCTCCAGATGTTTGTGAAGTTCGTCAAACCAACCCAGTCCAACAATTTGTTTGGTGGCAAGTGTTGGAAGTCATAGTTGGTAAAGGCAATCATCAAGGTTACGATAACTGGGAAGATAATCGCAAATGTCATCGCTACATACGATGGGATAATCAAAAGGTATGGGAATCCATTCTCATAAATACCTTTAATCATATCCTTGAAGGTATGAGCTACAGGAATACCGTTGTTGATACGTTTAGCAGTCGTATGTGCATCCTTGATATTAAAGATATAAAAGAGCAAGTAAACGACAACAAAGATAGAGTGAAAAGCACCACGAATCAGCATGAAAAGTGAATTATCACGACCTGGTTTCACACCAAGTGTGATCAAATTGCTCAATTCAGGGCTTGCAAGTGTTAGAAAATACAGAACAAATAAAACAGTAACACCAAGGAAAATAAATCCTTTAGCTTTTTGTTTGTTATAGATTTGTCCTAAACCAGGAATGATTGACAGCAAGGCTGCTTTGCGAGGCTGTTGTTTTTCCATGATTACTCCTTTCATAGGATGCGAGATAAAACTCGGGTTCAATCGCAAGATACGCATATCTGATGAGAAGCGCATCTATACATTCAAAGGGGGATTTCACTTCCACCCCCCTTGAACAAATCAATTATTCACCAAATTTTTGTTTGATTGTTTCTTTGATCAATGTTACAGCATCGTTAGCAGCTGTTTTCGCATCTTTTTTACCACTTACAGCTTCAAAGAGCATTGTTTTAGCTGGGTCCCAAACAGCTGACATTTGTGAGATGTTTGGCATTGGTTGAGCGTTCTTGAACTGTTCGATAACAGCTGTTGTCAACTCATCTTTTTTACCTTCAGCATAAGTACGAGCTTCTGTGTTAGCTGGGATTTCGTTGGTTGCATCGTAGAAGGCTTTTTGTTGTTCAGTTGATACAAGGAAGTCTACAAATTTTTGAGCAGCTTCAAGGTTCTTAGTGCTTGATGGAATGATCCAAGCTTTACCACCACCGAATGTTTCGTAGTTTTTACCGTTTGGAAGAGTTGGGATAGTCGCAACACCGTAGTTTACTTTAGCATCTTTGAATGCTTGAGCTTTCCAAGGTCCATCGATGATAGCAGCAGTTTTACCTTCTTGGAATTGAGTTTGAATTAAGTTTGGAGCTCCTTCAGTATCTTGCATACCTTTAGGCCATTTTTCATACCAAGATTTAGCGTAGTTGATAGCTGTAATTGCACCTTCGTTTGCAAGTCCGATGTCTTTAGGATCTTTACCGTTTTGGCCGAATACGTAAGCACCATTACCAGCAAGAAGTCCATATGAGTAGTAGAAGTTTGTCCAGTCAGCAAGGAAGGCAGTTGTTTTACCATCTTCACCAGCGAAAGCGTATTTGCTATCTTTAGCAAGGTTTTCTAAATCAGCAAAAGTTTTAGGAGCTTCTTTTAGCAAGTCTTTATTGTAGTACAAAACGAGTGATTCGATAACGGCTGGAGCACCATACACTTTACCACCAACAGTTACAAGAGATTTTGTTTTATCGTCTGTTTTCGCTCCGTCACTAAGAGTAACTTCAGAAAGTTGTCCGTCAGTACCAAGGCTACCTACACGGTCGTATGGAGCCATCATAACGTCAGCAGCTTTACCAGATTGGTTGTCAAGTGAAAGATTGTCAAGACCACCCATTTGGTCTCCTGTTTTGATAGTAACTTTTACACCTGCTTCTTTTTCATAAGCTTTTGCAGCTGATTCAGCAAAGGCTTTATATTGGTCTTCAACATAGAAAGTGAGTTCTTTTGCTTCTGAAGAGCTAGTATCAGCCGCTTTATCAGCCGATTTGCTTCCGCAAGCTACCAAGAGCAAGCTAGCAAGAGTAGCAGTTCCGAGCACAGCAGCGCTCTTCATGAATTTAGATGACATAGTGTATTCCTCCTAAAGAATAACAAAAATAATTTAATGAGAAAACGCAAACGTTTTCTTTTATGTGCCTAGTATAGCACAAACAGAAAACGGTTGCAAGTATTTTTAGAAAAAATTTTAAAAAAATTTTAAGGTTTCAAACATTTGTTAAAGCCCTTATATAAGAAAGAACTTAAAATATTTGTTTTTCTTGAATTGAAAATATATTAGGGAAACGATTGCGTAAATTTGGATCGATTTTTCAGAAAATAGAGCAGATGTTTGGAATGAATTATCTTAAATCAGAAAATTTTTAAAAATTTTTTCGCTCATTTCATAAAATATCAGTGGGAACAAGTTTTGGTTGATTAAAATAATTCAAAAAAATTTTTTAAAAACGCTTGCATTTGTGTTTAAAATGCGCTATACTTAACTTAACGCAAACGTTTGCGCCTTGATTGCGCAACGTTTTATAACAAACACATGAGGTGCTATTATGAAAAAACGTCAAAGTGGTGTGTTGATGCACATCTCTTCTCTACCAGGAGCATACGGGATTGGATCATTTGGTCAGACTGCCTATGATTTCGTTGATTTCTTGGTTCGTACGAAGCAACGTTACTGGCAAATCCTCCCTCTTGGGACAACAAGCTATGGAGATTCTCCATACCAATCATTCTCAGCCTTTGCTGGAAATACGCATTTTATTGACCTTGATATCTTGGTAGAGCAAAGCTTGCTCGAAGCCAGTGATCTTGAAGGTGTTGACTTTGGTAGTGATGCATCTGAAGTTGACTATGCGAAGATTTACTACGCACGTCGTCCGCTTTTAGAAAAAGCAGTTAAACGCTTCTTGGAAGTGGGTGATGTCAAAGAGTTTGAGAAATTTGCTCAAGACAACCAATCATGGCTTGAACTCTTTGCAGAGTATATGGCGATTAAAGAGCATTTTGACAATCTTGCTTGGACAGAATGGCCAGACGCAGATGCTCGTGCGCGTAAAGCTTCAGCACTTGAAAGCTACCGTGAGAAATTGGCAGACAAGTTGGTTTACCATCGTGTGACTCAATACTTCTTCTTCCAACAATGGTTGAAATTGAAAGCTTATGCTAACGACAACCACATCGAAATCGTTGGAGATATGCCTATCTATGTAGCGGAAGATTCAAGCGACATGTGGGCAAATCCACACCTCTTCAAGACAGATGCCAATGGTAAAGCAACTTGCATCGCAGGATGCCCACCAGATGAGTTTTCTGCAACTGGTCAACTTTGGGGGAACCCAATCTATGACTGGGAAGCAATGGACAAAGACGGTTACAAATGGTGGATTGAACGCTTGCGCGAAAGCTTCAAGATCTACGATATCGTTCGTATCGACCACTTCCGTGGTTTCGAATCTTACTGGGAAATCCTAGCTGGCTCTGAAACAGCGGCACCTGGTAAATGGGTGAAGGGTCCAGGCTACAAACTCTTCGCAGCCGTTAAGGAAGAGCTTGGTGAGCTAAACATCATCGCAGAAGACCTTGGTTTCATGACAGATGAAGTCATCGAGTTGCGTGAACGCACTGGATTCCCAGGAATGAAGATTCTTCAATTTGCCTTCAATCCAGAAGACGAAAGTATTGATAGCCCACACTTGGCACCAGCTAACTCAGTTATGTACACAGGAACACATGATAACAATACGGTCCTTGGTTGGTACCGTAATGAGATCGACGATCCAACTCGTGAATACATGGCTCGTTACACGAACCGTAAAGAGTACGAAACAGTGCCACATGCAATGCTTCGCACAGTATTTTCATCCGTTAGCTTCATGGCTATTGCAACCATGCAAGACTTGTTAGAACTAGATGAGTCAGCTCGTATGAACTTCCCATCTACCCTTGGTGGAAACTGGTCATGGCGTATGACAGCAGATCAACTCACACCAGCTGTTGAAGAAACTTTGCTTGACTTGACTACAATTTATCGCCGAATCAATGAAAATTTGGTAGAATTAAAGAAATAAGACATTATCAGGAGACACATAAACATGTTACCATTAAAAGAATTTGTACAAAAACGTTACAATAAAACCATTGCAGAATGTAGCAATGAAGAGCTTTACCTTGCTCTTCTCAACTACAGCAAACTTGCAAGCAGCCAAAAACCAGTTAACACTGGTAAGAAAAAAGTTTACTACATCTCAGCTGAGTTCTTGATCGGTAAACTCTTGTCAAACAATTTGATCAACCTTGGTCTTTACGATGACGTGAAAAAAGAACTTGCAGATGCTGGTAAAGAGTTGATCGAAATCGAAGAAGTAGAATTGGAACCATCACTTGGTAACGGTGGTTTGGGACGTTTGGCAGCTTGCTTTATCGACTCAATCGCTACACTTGGTTTGAATGGTGACGGTGTTGGTTTGAACTACCACTTCGGTCTTTTCCAACAAGTTCTTAAAAACAACCAACAAGAAACAATTCCTAACGCTTGGTTGACAGAGCAAAACTGGTTGGTTCGCTCAAGTCGTAGCTACCAAGTGCCATTTGCACACTTCACATTGACATCTACTCTTTACGATATCGATGTACCTGGTTACAAGACAGCTACTAAAAACCGCTTGCGTTTGTTTGACTTGGATTCAGTTGATTCTTCCATCATCGAAGATGGTATCAACTTTGATAAGACAGATATCGCTCGCAACTTGACTCTCTTCCTTTACCCAGACGACAGCGACAAGCAAGGTGAATTGCTCCGTATCTTCCAACAATACTTCATGGTTTCAAACGGTGCGCAATTGATCATCGACGAAGCAATCGAAAAAGGGAGCAACTTGCATGACCTTGCGGACTACGCAGTTGTACAAATCAACGATACTCACCCATCAATGGTGATCCCTGAATTGATCCGTCTCTTGACTGCGCGTGGTATCGAACTTGATGAAGCAATCTCAATCGTACGTAGCATGACTGCCTACACTAACCACACAATCCTTGCTGAAGCCCTTGAAAAATGGCCTCTTGAATTCTTGGAAGAAGTGGTTCCTCACTTGGTACCAATCATCGAAGAATTGGACCGTCGTGTGAAGGCAGAATACAAAGATCCAGCTGTTCAAATCATCGACGAGAGCGGACGTGTTCACATGGCTCACATGGATATCCACTACGGATACAGCGTAAACGGGGTTGCAGCTCTTCACACTGAAATCTTGAAGAACTCAGAGTTGAAAGCTTTCTACGACCTTTACCCAGAAAAATTCAACAACAAAACAAACGGTATTACATTCCGTCGTTGGCTCATGCATGCTAACCCAAGCTTGTCTCACTACTTGGATGAGATTATTGGCCGTGGTTGGCACCATGAAGCAGATGAGCTTGAAAAACTCTTGTCATACGAAGACAAGGCTGCTGTCAAAGAAAAATTGGAAAGCATCAAAGCTCACAACAAACGTAAATTGGCTCGTCACTTGAAAGAACATCAAGGTGTGGAAATCAATACAAACTCTATCTTTGATATCCAAATCAAACGTCTTCACGAGTACAAACGCCAACAAATGAACGCTTTGTATGTCATCCACAAATACCTTGATATCAAGGCTGGTAACATCCCTGCTCGTCCAATCACAGTCTTCTTTGGTGGTAAAGCAGCTCCTGCCTACACAATTGCCCAAGACATCATTCACTTAATCCTTTGCTTGTCAGAAGTGATTGCTAACGACCCAGCAGTAGCTCCACACTTGCAAGTCGTAATGGTTGAAAACTACAATGTTACTGCAGCAAGCTTCCTCATCCCAGCATGTGATATCTCAGAACAAATCTCACTTGCTTCTAAAGAAGCTTCAGGTACTGGTAACATGAAATTCATGTTGAATGGAGCTTTGACTCTTGGTACTATGGACGGAGCTAACGTGGAAATCGCTGAATTGGTTGGTGACGAAAACATCTACATCTTCGGTGAAGATTCAGAAACTGTTATCGACCTTTACGCAAAAGCAGCTTACAAGTCAAGCGAATTCTACGCTCGTGAAGCTATCAAACCTTTGGTTGACTTCATCGTGAGCGATGCTGTTCTTGCAGTAGGTAAGAAAGAACGCTTGGAACGTCTTTACAACGAATTGATTAACAAAGACTGGTTCATGACTCTCCTAGACTTGGAAGACTACATCAAAGTCAAAGAGCAAATGCTTGCTGATTACGAAGACCGTGACGCATGGTTGGATAAAGTCATCGTTAACATTTCTAAAGCAGGATTCTTCTCATCTGACCGTACAATTGCTCAGTACAACGAAGATATCTGGCACTTGAACTAAGATTAAATAAAAAAACGCATCTTTTAAGATGCGTTTTTTCATAGTTTAAACTAATTTACAGTACTTTCCCAACTAGAATCTCTGCTTCGATGGTAATCTCTGTCAGTTGGCTCCAGTCAATCTTAGTATGGTCAACGTGAAAGAGTAAGGGTGTCATGGCAAGCAGGGCTTGGCGTTGCTCCGCTGTGATGGGTTTGGTTAGGGAAGCTATTTGGCTAGATTGGATACTGAAGTGTTCTTGAAAATGTTCTTTGATATCTTGATTGGAATAGTCCTTCTTTGTCAGCTGGTCCTGCACCATATGACGGATTTCTTTGAGGTGATTTTCAGTTGGGATGACCTTGATCAAAATACCGTCTTTGGATAAAACGCGACGGAATTCCCCATAGTTGGCAGGCGAGAAGATATCAAGCAGGATATCCATGCTGGCGTCTTTTATAGGAAGACGAGCCAGGTCGCCGACAAACCAGTTGACCGCCCAGTTTGGTTCGCTCTTGGCAGCGATTTGAACGGAATCTTTTGAAATATCAAAGGCGTAAAAGGTTTTGTCAGAGTGACTTTCTTGGAGTTTACGAGAGTAGAAACCTTCGCCACAACCGATATCCAAGACTGTTTTTGCGGATGGATTAGTTGTTAGTAAGTCCGAGATACCTTCTAAAATAGCCTGATAAAAACCAGCTTCAAGAATTTGCTGGCGGTTTTGGAAGTTTTCCTTGTCGTAGTTGGCAGATTGCTTGATTTGCGGAGCCAAGTTGACATAGCCGAATTTTGCCAGATCAAAAGAATGGCGGTTGCTACACTTGAGGCTAGACTCTACCAAGGCCAGATTTTCTTGGCAGATAGGGCAGGAAAAGGCAGTCGCAGAAGCAAAACGCTGAAGTTTGGGTTTGAGGTTTGTATTCATAGTTTAAGTGTATCAAAAGAGGCAAATGAAAGCAACTTTAGAAATAAGTAGATGGGAGATTCAGTAGAAATAAAACTAATTCTCCAATTTATAGAATAAAATTGCTTTTATATCTAAATTTCTATATAATAATGATAAGGAGGAAATAAGTATGTTAAAAGAAGTATTAACCGTTGCAAAAGTTGCGAAAAAATCATCACTCTTTTTGGGTGGTGTCGCATTTGGTACCCTTGGTTTGAAAATCTTGGCAAGTAAGGAAGCTAAAAAAGGTTATTCTAAAGCTTTGGCTAAGGCTTACAAGTTGAAAGACGGGCTAGATGCATCTGTTTCTGTTGTGAAACAACATGGAGACGATGTCTTGCAAGATGCCAAATATTTGTACGAGCAAGAGAAAAAAGAAGAGCAATTAGATAGCCTTATAGGAGAATAATATGTCTTTTAAAGTGCTACATAGAGGATACCAACATATCCGACTATCATCTTCTTTTTCACTCACCTTGGATATTCAAGACTATCTTCGTTCCTTGGCGAGAGATGAAAAGGGGATTGAGTCTATCCAGTTTTACATGGATCAACAGCACTTTACTCTACGCATAAAAGAAGGCTTTTCTGTATTAGATAATGCAGAAGCCTTTTTAAAAAGAATTGATAAAGGGAAAGTTTCTGAGTTGATGACTCTTCCCATTCGTAGAGAAGAGAGTGCTTATTCTATTGTTTCAGGTGCAGCGATTAAGCGTGTACTTTTTCGTAGTTTTGTGCCGTATCCTATTCGCTATATATGGACTTGTTATCAGGCTTTGGGTTATATTAGAGAAGCCTATCAAACACTAGCGCGTAAGGAACTAACGATGGAAGTCTTGGACTGTTCGGCGATTTTATTGTCCTTGTTTATGAACCAATCCAAGACAGCTAGCAATATCATGTTTATGCTTGATTTGGGGAATCATTTAGATCAGTGGTCTTTGAAAAAAACTGCAACAGATTTAGAACAAAGCCTTCTTGCAAAAGAGAGCGACGTATTCTTAGTACAGGGCGATACGGTTGTTAGTATCAAGAGTTCCGATGTTCAAATAGGAGATGTCTTGGTCCTATCTCAAGGAAATGAAATTCTGTTTGATGGACAAGTAGTTTCAGGTTTAGGTATGGTCAACGAAAGTTCCTTGACGGGAGAGAGTTTTCCAGTTGAAAAAAGAGAGTCTGATTTGGTTTGTGCAAATACAGTATTAGAAACTGGAGAGTTACGCATTCGTGTAACCGATAATCAGATGAACAGCCGGATTTTACAACTGATTGAGTTAATGAAGAAATCTGAAGAAAACAAGAAAACGAAACAACGCTATTTCATCAAGATGGCGGATAAGGTCGTCAAATATAATTTCTTGGGGGCTGGGCTAACTTACCTATTAACAGGTTCTTTTTCTAAGGCTATTTCTTTCCTATTAGTCGATTTCTCCTGCGCTTTGAAAATCTCTACTCCTGTAGCTTATTTGACAGCTATCAAGGAGGGGTTGAACCGTGAAATGGTGATTAAGGATGGGGATGTTCTGGAGAAATATCTGGAAGTTGATACTTTCTTGTTTGATAAGACGGGAACAATCACAACTAGTTATCCTATAGTTGAAAAGGTGTTACCTTTTGGGGACTATAGTGAGGAAGATATTCTCAGAATCAGTGCCTGTCTTGAGGAACACATTTATCATCCTATTGCTAATGCCATCGTCAAGCAAGCTGAGATAGAGGGAATTGAACATGAGGAAATGCATGGGAAACTCCAATATATTGCAAGCAAGGGGATCAAATCTCATATAGATGGCCAACCAGTTCTTATTGGGAATTATGTCTTGATGCAGGATGAGCAGATTCATATCAGTTCAGAACAAAATGCTTTAATTGAAGAGTACAAGAGTCACTACAATCTCTTATTCTTGGCTTATCAGAATGAATTGATTGGAATGTTCTGCATTCATACTCCTTTGAGAAAAGAAGCAAAAGCAGCCTTGGAGAAACTTAAGGCACAAGGGAAAAAATTGATTCTGGCAACAGGGGACACCTTGGTTAGGACAGAGGAATTAGTCAAAGATTTGCCCTTTGATCAGGTCTATACAGACTTGAAACCTGATGGGAAATTTGAGTTAGTAGAGGAACTGCAGAAAGCAGGTCACACGATTTTGATGGTTGGAGATGGATTGAATGACTCAGCGGCTCTAACCCTATCAGATATCGGTGTGGTGATGAATGAGAGTGCAGATATTTCTAAGCAAATGAGTGATATCTTATTGTTAGATAATCGCTTGGATTTCTTCCAAGAGTTGGATTTGCTATCATCATCTTTGCAAACACTTATCAAGAAGAATATTCAAGATACTGTTGTCGTAAATAGTAGTTTGATTGGCTTTGGCTTGTTTAATTGGCTCAGTCCTTCAAATCTCTCTATCTTACATAATCTAACAACCTTGCGCATAGTCCTGCGTAGTTTGTCTATTAAGGGATAGGTGGGGACTATTCACAGCAAAAAGGAGTTACCTTTCTCGAGGGTAACTCCTTTATTTATAGATAAATGTTGAACAGTTTAGTAAGTCAACACAAAGTATTTTTTCTTCCCGCGGCGGATAACAGTTAGTTCGTTTTCGAGCTTGTCTGCGTCGCTCAAGACATAGTCAAGGTCTTGGATACGGTCACCGTTGACGTAGATAGCTCCGTTTTGAACATCTTCACGAGCTTGGCGTTTTGAATTGACCACGCTAGAAGATACAAGTAGTTCCACGATATTGTGATTTTCGTCAGCTTGTACTTGGTAGTTTGGCACTCCACGAAGTCCTTGTTTGAGTTCTTTGACAGAAAGGTTTTTGATGTTTCCTGCAAAGAGTTGCTCGGTGATGTTAAGGGCTTCTTTGTAAGCTTCTTCTCCGTGAACAAGAGTCACCACTTCACGAGCGAGGACTTTTTGAGCCAAGCGTTCGTGTGGAGCTGCTTCAAACTGCTTGCGGATATCTTCAATCTCATCGAGTGTCAAGAAAGTAAAGATCTTCAAGAAGCGAACAGCGTCAGCGTCCATCACGTTCATCCAGAATTGGTACATTTCGTATGGAGAAGTCTTTTCAGGGTTGAGCCAGACTGCGTTTCCTTCTGATTTACCAAATTTCTTACCAGTCGCATCTGTGATGAGGGGAACTGTGATAACGTGGCCTGTCTTATCAGCCTTACGACGAAGCAATTCGGTACCAGCGGTCATATTTCCCCACTGGTCAGAACCACCGATTTGAAGGGTTACGTTGTGGTCTTGGTTAAGGACATAGAAGTCATAACCTTGCATGATTTGGTAGGCAAACTCTGTGTAAGAAATTCCTGTTTCGATCCGTTTTTTTACAGACTCTTTACTCATCATGTAGTTGACAGTGAAGTATTTTCCGACATCACGAAGGAAGTCAATGAAGCTGATGCTGCCAAACCAGTCGTAGTTGTTGACCATGACAGCTTTATTTTCCCCATTTTCAAAGTCAAGAAAACGAGAAAGTTGTCCTTGGATAGACTTGACCCAGCCATCTACTGTGTCTTTTGTTTGGAGACTACGCTCAGCATCTTTGAAGGACGGATCTCCGATGAGACCTGTAGCACCGCCAACGAGCGCATAAGGTTTGTGACCTGCTAGTTGCAAACGACGACTTGTCAAGATTGCGACAAGGTGACCTAGGTGAAGGCTGTCAGCAGTTGGATCGTAGCCGGTATAATAAGAAACTTGACCTTCTTCTAGGGCTTTACGCAAAGCTTCTTCATCAGTCGTTTGAAAAATCAAACCACGCTCTTTTAGCTCATCAAAAATGTGCATATGTCTTTTCTCCTTTATAAAATATTGTTTCTACCTATTGTATCACAAACTTGGGCAATAGCCTAGTGGAATAGGGAAGAAAGTGGCTATTTTATTGAAAGTTTTCCTTTTATGGTATAATAAAGAAAGTGAGGACATTCATGAAAAAAAGAAACAGTGAATTAAAAACAAAGTTGCTGCATTTTTTCCAGCAACTAACTGCCAAATGGAAGAAAAAACAAGCAAGTAAAAAGACTGATAAGAAAGTGGCTTCTTCTGACAATGTCAGAAGGGCGGGGTCTATTTTGGCTAAGATTTTGAGTGGGTTTAAAATAGTCTTTAACACTCTCTTTATCTTAGGTTTTATCGGTGGACTGTTTGGCGCTGGTGTGGCTATGGGTTATGGAGTCGCTCTATTTGACAAGGCTCAGGTTCCTCAAGCAGAAGAGTTGGTTAAACAAGTAAAGGATATTGCCTCTATCTCAGAAATCACCTATTCTGACGGGAGTACCATTGCCTCGATCGAGGGCGATTTGTTGCGCACTTCAGTTGCTTCGGATGCTATCTCAGACAACCTTAAGAAAGCTATTGTTGCGACAGAGGATGAGCATTTCAATGAGCACAAGGGAGTTGTACCTAAGGCCGTTATTCGTGCGACCTTGGGAACCTTTGTCGGTCTAGGGTCGTCCAGTGGTGGTTCGACCTTGACCCAGCAGGTCATCAAGCAACAGGTGGTAGGGGATGCTCCGACCTTGGCTCGTAAGGCGACAGAAATCGTAGATGCTCTTGCCTTGGAGCGTGTCATGAGCAAGGAAGAAATTCTGACAACCTATCTGAATATTGCTCCTTTCGGTCGCAATCACAAAGGTCAAAATATTGCAGGTGCCCAGCAAGCTGCAGAAGGAATTTTCGGTGTTAATGCTTCAGATTTGACGATACCTCAAGCGGCCTTTATCGCAGGCTTACCACAGAGTCCGATTAGTTATTCCCCTTATGAATCTGATGGCAGTATGAAGAGTGATGAGGATATGGCTTTGGGTATCAAGCGTGCCAAGGATGTCCTCTACAATATGTACCGGACAGGTGCTCTGAGCCAGGAAGATTACGACAAGTACAAGGATTATGACTTTAAGCAAGACTTCCTACCATCAGGTAGTGTCAACGGAAGCTCACGCGACTATCTTTACTTTGCAACCTTGGCAGAAGCTACCGATCGGATGTATGATTATCTAGTTGAGAGGGACCACGTCTCTGCTCAAGAGTTAAAGAATGAGTCCATCCAGAAGGCTTATCATGACCTAGCAACCAAGGAAATTGAGAATGGTGGGTATAAGATTACGACAACTATTAATAAAAATGTTCATGCTGCGATGCAAAATGCGGTTGCGACCTACGGATATCTGCTGGATGATTCGACAGGCCAGCCTGAAGTAGGGAATGTCCTCATGGACAACCAAACGGGAGCCATTCTTGGCTTTGTTGGTGGTCGTAATTATCAAGAAAATCAGAACAATCATGCCATTGACACCAAACGTTCTCCAGCTTCAACCACCAAGCCTATACTGGCCTATGGTATCGCGATTGACCAAGGTTTGATGGGAAGTGCAAGTATCTTGTCTAACTATCCGACAAACTTTTCAAATGGTAATCCCATCATGTACGTCAATAGTCCTGGTACGGGGATGATGACCTTGGGAGAAGCCCTCAACTATTCATGGAACATCCCAGCCTACTGGACTTATCGTACGCTTCGAGAGAAGGGCGTTGATGTCAAGGGTTATATGGAAAAAATGGGGTATGAAATCCCAGAATATGGTATCGAAAGTTTACCGATGGGTGGGGGGATTGATGTTACAGTCGCCCAGCATACCAATGGTTATCAGACCTTGGCTAATAATGGGGTCTACCACAAGAAACATATGATTTCCAAGATTGAATCGACGACGGGACAAGTGATTTATGAGCATAAAAGTCAACCTGTCCAAGTTTATTCAAAAGCGACAGCGACCATCATGCAGAGTTTGCTTCGCGAGGTGATCTCATCTCGAGTTACGTCAAGCTTTCAGACTGATTTGGCCTCTATCAATCCAAGTCTGGCTCGTGCTGACTGGATTGGAAAGACTGGTACGACCAATGAAGATGAAAATATGTGGCTCATGCTTTCTACGCCACGCTTGACTCTAGGGGGCTGGTTAGGTCATGATGACAACCGACCACTAGCCAAAGGAGCAGGCCACTACCGCAATGCCAACTATATGGCCCACTTGGTCAATGCTATTCAGCAAGCTGACCCTGGCATTTGGGGGAATGAGCGCTTTAGTCTAGACCCAAGCGTGACCAAGTCTCAAGTCCTCAAATCGACAGGAGAGAAACCTGGCAAGGTCACAATCAATGGCAAAGAAGTCACCGTTTCAGGTTCTACAGTAACGAGCTATTGGGCTACTAAAGAAGGGGCGCCAGTAACCACTTACCGCTTTGCTATCGGAGGGAGCGATGCAGATTATCAAAATGCTTGGAAGAGCATTTTAGGAAGTTTACCCACTCTTCCTACCCCAACTCTCCCAAGTTCAAGTGGTAGTTCGGGAACAAGCTCATCAACTCGCTCAAATCAATCAAATCGATAGAATAAAAAAGTAGCAAGTTTCATTTAATATTATGTTTCGTGCTACTTTTTTCTTTTTTCATTTCGTGTTACAATAGGAGAATGAATAAGTATCAAAAGAAGATTTTTAAGGGAACTCTATATTCACTGTTGTCAGGTCTAATCTGGGGGATTTGTGGTATTTTAGGAGAATATTTTTTCGCTCATTATCAGGTGTCGTCTGGCTGGATCACTTCCATGCGTTTGCTTTTGGCGGGTAGCTTGGTCTTGTTTTTATCTGCCTTTCAGTTGCGCTTTCAACTATTGGATATTTGGCGAAATAAGAAAAACTATCTGCCTTTTTTAGCCTACGCTATTCTGGGGATTTTTTCTGTACAGTTTTTCTTCTATCTCTGTGTTGAATATTCAAATGCGACGACAGCAACGATTTTGCAATTTATCAGTCCAGTTTTTATCTTGTTTTACAATCGCATTGTCTACCAGAAGAAGGCTTCTATCACAGCGATTCTCTATGTTTTGATTGCCATGTTAGGTGTTTTTTTGATGGCTACAAAAGGGGATTTATCCAAGCTATCAATGACACCTCTGGCTTTGGTGACAGGGCTACTCAGTGCTGTAGGGGTCATGTTCAACGTTATTCTGCCTCAACGTTTTGCACGTGACTATGGTTTTGTGCCAACTGTTGGTTGGGGGATGTTGCTAGCAGGTGTTTTTAGCAATTTTCTTTATCCTGTTCATCAGATTACCTTTCAACTTGATGTGACGAGCCTTTTGATTTGTTTTACTATTGCTGTGTTTGGAACGGCTTTTGCTTTCTTCCTTTCGATGAAGGCTGTGCTACTCGTCTCACCGTTAGTTGTGTCAGTTGTGAGTGCCAGTGAACCTTTATCTTCCGCATTGTTAAGTGTGCTATTTCTAGGTATGGTTTTGGATGGTTTTCTAGCTTTGGCTATGATTTTGATTATCGTTCCAATGGTTTTCTTATCAATTGAGGAAACGAAGGAAAGGTAAAATGTTCTGTTCGAGTGCTTAAGGCTTCAAATTTGAAGCCTTTTTTGGTAGAATAGGTATCATTATAATGAATCAGGAGGCGCCTATGACTGCCACAAAAATGAATGCCCAAGAAATCATTCAATTTATCGCCAATGCGGAAAAGAAAACCAGTGTTAAAGTAACCTTTGAGGGAGAACTCGCATCTGCTCTACCTAGCTCTGTTGTCAAACTAGGGAATGTTCTATTTGGAGACTGGAAGGACGTCGCTCCGCTTCTCGAAGGTTTGGTAGAAAATCAAGACTATGTTGTCGAACAAGATGCTCGTAATTCGGCGGTTCCCTTGCTAGACAAACGTGCTATCAACGCTCGTATCGAGCCAGGTGCTATTATCCGTGACCAGGTGGAAATTGGTGACAATGCTGTTATCATGATGGGAGCTGTTATCAATATCGGTGCTGAAATCGGTGCTGGAACCATGATTGATATGGGTGCTATTCTTGGTGGCCGTGCCATCGTTGGGAAAAACAGCCACGTTGGTGCCGGTGCAGTTTTGGCGGGTGTGATTGAGCCAGCTAGTTCCGATCCAGTCCGTGTTGGAGACAATGTTCTCATCGGAGCCAATGCAGTGGTTATCGAAGGAGTCCAAATCGGTAGTGGTTCAGTTGTCGCTGCAGGAGCTATCGTGACTCAAGATGTCCCAGAAAATGTGGTAGTGGCAGGTGTTCCAGCTCGCATTATCAAAGAGATTGATGCCCAAACCCAACAAAAAACAGCGCTAGAGGATGCGCTTCGTACCTTGTAATGGTAAAAGTAAAAAAGAGGCGGAACCCTTTTTCCAGCCTCTTTCTGCTATATAGGAGGACAGATAGATGTTAGATTTGATTCAGACCAGACGAGATTTGCACCAGATTCCAGAGATTGGCTTGGAGGAGTTCAAGACTCAGGCTTATTTGCTGGATGTGATTGAGAAATTGACTACGGGCAAGAATTTTGTTCAAGTTCGTACTTGGCGGACAGGGATTTTGGTCTATTTGCAGGGAAGCCAGCCGAAGAAGACTATTGGTTGGAGGACAGATATTGATGGTCTGCCTATCGTCGAACAAACAGGACTGCCTTTCGCCTCTCAACACCAAGGTCGCATGCATGCCTGTGGCCATGATTTTCACATGACTATTGCCTTGGGCTGTTTAGAGCGCGCCCTTGAGGAGCAACCCAAGAATAATTTGCTCTTCCTATTTCAGCCTGCTGAAGAAAATGAAGCCGGTGGTATGCTCATGTATGAGGATGGTGCTTTTGGAGATTGGTTGCCAGACCAGTTTTATGGTCTCCATGTTCGTCCGGATCTGAAAGTCGGCCAGATTGCGACCAATACTCACACGCTCTTTGCTGGGACTTGCGAGGTTAAGATCCGTTTCAAAGGGAAAGGGGGACACGCAGCCTTTCCGCATGAGGCCAATGATGCCTTGGTGGCTGCTAGTTACTTTGTGACCCAGGTGCAGTCAGTTGTCAGCCGCAATGTCAATCCAATCGAGGGAGCGGTGGTGACCTTTGGCCTTTTCCAAGCTGGAACAACCAACAATGTCATTACAGACACAGCATTTTTACACGGAACTATTCGGGCCTTGACTCAGGACATGAGCCTCTTGGTACAAAAAAGAGTCAAGACAGTCGCAGAAGGGGTTGCAGCAGCCTTTGATATGGAAGTCGAAGTAGAACTCAAGCAAGGAGGCTACCTACCTGTTGAGAATAATCCAGCCTTGGCGCGTGAACTGATGGACTTTTTTGAAGAGAAAGACGGAATCGAGTTGATTGATATCGAGCCTGCTATGACAGGTGAGGACTTTGGTTACCTCCTTTCGAAGGTTGATGGGGTTATGTTCTGGCTGGGTATCGATAGTCCCTACGCCCTTCATCATCCTCAGATGAGCCCTAAAGAAGAGACCTTAGCCATCGGGGTGGAAGCAGTCTCTAGCTTTCTTCAAAAGAAGGCGGCGGAGTAGAGGAATTGTCTATGAAATCGAAATTACGTAAGCAAGTCTTGCAAGAAATGAAGGCTGTTCCTCAGAAGCAAAAAATTGCTATGGATCGAGCCTTAACAGAACGATTTTTGAATCATCCTGTTTACCAAGAAGCCAAAGCCATCGCAACCTATCTCTCTTTCACTCATGAATTTCAAACGCAGGGACTGATTGACCAGGCGCTGAAGGACGGCAAAAAGGTTTTGATACCCAAAACCTATTCCAAGGGGCGCATGGAGTTTGTGGTCTACGATCCGCAGCAGTTGAAAAAAACTTCCTTTGGTTTACTGGAGCCCCAAGGGGACTTGGAAGTGGTGGATGCCTCTCAGATTGATTTAATTCATGTTCCAGGGTTGGCTTTTACGAAAGAGGGCTATCGGATCGGATATGGCGGAGGCTACTACGACCGCTATTTGGAGAATTTTGCTGGTCAGACCATGAGCACAATCTATCCTTGTCAAGTTCAAGAATTTAACTCGGAAGACCACGATATTCCCGTCCAGGAGGTGCTAATCTATGAAGGAAATCTTTGATAAACGTTACCCTGTTACTAGTCTTTTTCTCCTAATGACAGCTTTGGTATTTCTCTTGATGTTGATTACTACGGGTATCAACTTTGATCAGACAAAAACTCTGTTTCAGTTTGGAGCTATGTATGGACCGATCATTCGCCTGTTCCCAGAGCAGATATGGCGCCTTTTTTCGGCTATATTTGTGCATATTGGTTGGGAACATTTCATTGTCAATATGATTTCACTCTACTTTCTTGGGCGACAGGTGGAGGAGATTTTCGGCTCTAAGCAATTTTTCCTTCTTTATCTCTTATCAGGAATGATGGGCAATCTCTTTGTGTTTGCTTTCACACCGAAAGTCCTAGCAGCAGGAGCATCCACCTCTCTCTATGGATTATTTGCTGCGATTATCGTTTTGCGCTATGCGACTCGCAGCCCCTATATCCAGCAGTTAGGGCAATCCTACCTGACGCTTTTCGTGATAAATATCATTGGAAGTATTCTGATTCCAGGAATCAGCCTAGCAGGGCATATTGGTGGCGCAGTAGGTGGTGCCTTTCTAGCAGTCATCTTTCCAGTTAAATGGGAGAGAAAGATGTATAGTACCAGCCAGCGAATCGGAGCAACCGTACTTTTTGTCGCACTTGCCATTTTCCTTTTCTACAAAGGGATGAGTTATGTGTAGGGATGGAATAGTTAAAAAGCTACTCAAAAAATGAGTAGCTTTTTATGTGAATTTGAACCATTCGAAACAACACAGCGAGTTAAAATAAGGCTTTGTCCGTACACAACTTGAAAAAGTGAGCACCGATTCGGTGTTTTTTACTTTATTATACTAACTTAGTATACTCCTATTTTTATAAAAAGCAAACAGAAGTATAGTGCTTTCACAAAATTTGGCAAATAATTAGAGATAAGTGTGGGAACTGCTCGACCTATCGATTCTTTTCTTCGATGATAGGCAAAGTACAGGGGTGAGATGAGTGCAAATAAAAAAAGAATCAGGATAGTCAACCACCCTAGTTCTTCTTTTGTTATAGATTATTTTTTTAATTTCTCTCCAGCTAACTCTTTTCCGAGTTGGATGAGGTAGTCTTTCAAGTCGTCTTTGACTTGTGGGTGTCTCAGAGCGTAGTCGATGGATGTTTTCATAAAGCCAAACTTGTCTCCGACATCGTAACGAGCTCCCTTGAACTCACGAGCAAATACACGTTGTGTTTTATTGAGGGTATCGATTGCATCTGTCAGCTGAATTTCATTTCCTGCACCTGGAGCTTGGTTTTCGAGGATTTGGAAAATTTCAGGCGTGAGGAGGTAGCGTCCAATAATAGCAAGGTCGCTAGGAGCGTCCTCTGGAGCAGGTTTTTCAACAAAGGTTTCAACACTGTAAAGGCCGTTTTTCCCTTCGCCTTGCGGAGCAATAACCCCATAGGCAGATACTTCATCGTGAGGGACAGGCATGACAGCGATAGTAGACGCGTGGGTACGTTCATAGTCATCCATGAGTTGTTTGGTGAGCGGAACAGCCTTTTCATTAGTGATATCCATCAAGTCATCCCCAAGCATCACGACAAAAGGTTCATTTCCGACGAAAGCCTTGGCTTGCAAAACAGCATCTCCGAGACCGCGTGGATGAGTTTGGCGGATAAAATGCAGACGCATGCCAGTTGTTTCATCAACTAGCTTCAAAAGATCCGTTTTCCCTTTTTCTTTGAGGTTGTATTCCAATTCGAAGTTTGAGTCGAAGTGGTCCTCAATGGAACGTTTTGACTTACCAGTAACAACCAAGATATCTTCGATTCCAGATTTGAGGGCTTCTTCAACGATAAATTGGATGGTTGGTTTATCTACGATTGGCAACATTTCCTTGGCTAAGGCCTTAGTTGCAGGGAGGAAACGAGTTCCCAATCCAGCTGCAGGGATGACTGCTTTTCTGACTTTTTGTTTCATAATGTTCCTTTCTATAAGGGTCTAAGACCATTCGTTTTCTGCTTTAAATTCGTTGTTCATGATGTCATTGATTGCTTCTTTGATATTGACACCTTCATAGATAACTCGATAAATGGCTTGTGTGATTGGCATGTAGACACCCAATTCCTGAGCCAGTTCGTAAGCTGCTCGAGTCGTTGAAATTCCTTCAATGACCATGCCCATGTTGGCTTCGATGTCTGCGAGGGATTCTCCACGACCGAGAGCGTCACCTGCCCTCCAGTTACGAGAGTGGACAGATGTCCCCGTTACGATCAAATCACCAACTCCAGAAAGACCGCTATAAGTCAGAGGATTAGCTCCAAGAGCGACACCTAGACGGGTGATTTCTGCCAAGCCACGGGCGATGATGGCTGCCTTGGCATTGTCGCCAAACCCTAGACCATGTAATGCACCCGCACCAACTGCAATGATGTTTTTAAGAGCACCAGCGGTTTCAACCCCGATAACATCCGTATTGGTATAGAGGCGGAAGTAGTGATTGCTGAAGAGATTTTGGACGTACTGGGCAGTTTCAAGATCTTTGGAGGCCGCAGTAATCAAGGTGATGTCGCGGACAATCGTTTCCTCAGCGTGGCTAGGTCCTGAAACAACGACGACTTCACTACGAAGGTCAGCTGGGATTTCCTCTTCAAGAATAGTTGATAGACGTTTGTGGCTATCTGGTTCCAAGCCTTTGGAGGCATGCATGATGACAACCTTGTGATCAAGTACCTTTGCTACTTGTTGGGCAACCAGTCTCGTTACTTTTGTTGGGACAACAAATAAAACAGCATCCACATCCTTTAATGTTTCTTTCAAGTCATGGTAGGCCTTGATGTTTTCGTCGAGTAGGATGTCTTTAAAGTAGCGTTTGTTTGTATGTTGGTTATTGATTTCATCGATCTGGTCAGAAATATTTCCCCAAATCCGAACCTCGTGTCCATTGTCGTTTAGGACCTGCGAAAGGGCAGTTCCCCAAGAACCAGGACCCAAGACAGCGATGGTTTGTTTCTTCATCTTTTCCTCCTTGTAAGAGTTCTTCCTTTCATTTTATCATAAAAAGCCTTTTCATGCATTACTTGAGAGTGAAAGCGCACCAATTTATAATAAGAAAACGCCTTTGACAAGATTCCTCTTTTTTGCTAGAATAGCATCAACATGAAAGAATGAGAGGAGCTGGCGAATTTCGTCACTCCCTTTTGTCTATCTGATTAGGAGGAAGTATGCTGATTGAAAAAATTAAAGCCTATAAATGGCAAGCCTTGGCATCCTTTGTTATGACAGGCTTGATGGTTGCGAGCTCGCTCTTGCAACCTCGCTATTTGCAGGAGGTTTTAGATGCTCTACTGGCTGGCCGACATGAGGCTATTTATAGTATTGGCGCCTGGTTGATAGGAGTAGCCCTCGTGGGTCTGGTTGCAGGTGGTGTCAATGTTATTCTTGCAGCCTATATCGCTCAGGGAGTATCTTCGGATCTTCGGGAAGATGCTTTTCGTAAGATCCAAACCTTTTCTTATGCCAATATTGAGCGGTTTAATGCTGGGAATCTGGTTGTCCGCATGACCAATGATATCAACCAAATTCAGAACATGGTGATGATGGTTTTTCAAATCCTTTTCCGTCTTCCTTTGCTTTTTATTGGTTCCTTTATCTTAGCGGTTCACACCCTGCCTTCGCTTTGGTGGGTAATTGTCCTTATGGTAGTGCTGATTTTTGCGCTTACAGGTATCATGATGGGGATGATGGGGCCGCGCTTCGCCAAGTTTCAAACCCTTCTTGAACGAATTAATGCCATCGCCAAGGAAAATCTACGTGGTGTGCGTGTGGTCAAATCCTTTGTGCAGGAAAAAGAGCAATTTGACAAGTTTACTGAGGTCTCAGATGAACTTCTGGGACAAAATATTTATATTGGCTATGCCTTTTCAGTAGTGGAACCTTTTATGATGCTCATTGGGTACGGAGCGGTTTTCCTCTCCATCTGGTTGGTTGCGGGAATGGCTCAGTCGGATCCGTCAGTCGTTGGTTCTATTGCTTCCTTTGTTAACTATCTCAGTCAAATTATCTTTACAATCGTCATGGTTGGATTTTTAGGGAATTCTGTCAGTCGGGCTATGATTTCGATGATGCGTATCCGTGAGGTTCTAGATACCGAGCCAGCGATGACTTTTAAGGATCTTCCAGATGAGGATCTAGAAGGAAGTCTCTCTTTTGAAAATGTAACCTTCACCTATCCCAATGACGACGAGCCTATGCTGAAGAATGTAAGCTTTGATATTGCGCCTGGTCAGATGGTGGGTGTGGTTGGAGCGACTGGAGCAGGGAAGTCCACTCTAGCTCAGTTAATTCCACGACTTTTTGATCCACAGGAGGGATCTATCAAGATTGGTGGCAAGGATATTCGAGACGTCAGCGAGGGAACCTTACGTAAAACAGTTTCCATTGTCTTGCAACGTGCTATTCTCTTTAGCGGAACCATTGCAGATAATCTTCGTCAAGGAAAAGGAAATGCCAGCGTGTCAGAAATGGAACGTGCAGCACGAATTGCTCAAGCCAGCGAATTTATCGGGCGTATGGAAAACAAATTTGAGAGTCAGGTCGAAGAACGTGGCACCAACTTTTCTGGTGGACAAAAGCAACGGATGTCCATTGCCCGTGGGATTGTCAGCAATCCCCGTATCCTGATTTTTGACGATTCGACTTCAGCCCTAGATGCCAAGTCAGAAAGACTCGTGCAGGAAGCTTTGAATAAAGATCTGAAAGGGACAACAACTATTATCATCGCTCAAAAGATCAGTTCAGTCGTCCATGCGGACAAGATTTTGGTCTTGGATCAAGGGCGTTTGATTGGAGAAGGACGGCATGCAGACTTGGTAGCTAACAATGCCGTCTACCGCGAAATCTACGAAACACAAAAGGGAAAGGAGGAATAAAATGAAAACCGTTCGATTTTTCTGGAATTATTTTAAAGTTTACAAGTTCTCCTTTGTCATTGTGATTCTGATGGTTGCAGTTGCGACGATTGCCCAATCCCTCTTTCCTGTTTTTTCAGGTCAAGCAGTGACGGAGCTCGCTAACCTAGTGCTGGCTTATCAAAATGGAACTTCCGAACTAGCCTGGCAGAGTTTATCAGCTCTGATGCTGAATCTAGCTCTGGTTGTCCTTGCCTTAGTGGTATCCAGTTTGATTTACATGACCTTGATGACCCGTGTGATTGCTGAGTCAACAAATGAGATGCGTAAGGGCCTCTTTGGCAAACTGTCTCGTTTAACGGTTTCTTTCTTTGACCGCCATCAGGATGGTGACATCCTCTCTCGCTTTACGAGTGACTTGGATAACATCCTTCAAGCCTTCAATGAAAGCTTAGTTCAGGTTATGAGCAATATTGCTCTTTACATCGGTTTGATTTTTGTCATGTTTTCAAGAAATGTGACACTATCCCTGATAACAGTAGCCAGCACCCCAGTGGCCTTTCTCATGTTGGTCTTCATTGTGAAAATGGCCCGTAAGTACACTAATCTCCAGCAAAAAGAGGTAGGGAAACTCAACGCCTACATGGACGAGAGTATTTCTGGACAGAAAGCTGTTATCGTACAAGGAATTCAAGATGACATCGTAGCAGGCTTTGTGGAGCAAAATGAGCGCGTGCGCAAGGCAACCTTTAAAGGGAGAATGTTCTCAGGCATCCTCTTTCCTGTTATGAATGGGATGAGCCTGGTCAATACAGCTATCGTCATTTTTGCAGGTTCAGCTGTCTTGCTGAACGATCCAAGTATCGAAACAACGACGGCCCTAGGTTTGATTGTCATGTTTACCCAATTTTCTCAGCAGTACTACCAGCCGATTATCCAGGTGGCTGCTAGCTGGGGGAGTCTCCAGTTGGCCTTTACTGGGGCAGATCGTATCCAAGAAATGTTCGATGCAGAAGAAGAGATTCGCCCGCAAAATGCACCTGCCTTTACGGAATTGCGAGAAGGTGTTGAAATCAGTCATGTTGATTTTTCTTATGTGCCTGACAAGCCGATTTTGAAAGATGTTAGCATTTCTGCTCCTAAGGGGCAGATGATAGCAGTTGTCGGCCCGACTGGTTCGGGGAAAACAACCATCATGAACTTAATCAATCGTTTTTATGATGTGGATGCAGGTAGTATCAGTTTAGATGGAACAGATATTCGCGAGTTTGATTTAGACAGTTTGCGAAGTAAGGTAGGAATTGTCCTACAGGACTCTGTTTTATTTAGCGGAACTATTCGTGACAATATTCGATTCGGTGTACCGGATGCTAGTCAGGAGATGGTAGAAGCAGCTGCCAAGGCAACTCATATTCATGACTATATCGAAAGCCTACCAGATAAGTACGATACTCTGATTAATGATGATCAGAGCGTATTCTCAACCGGTCAGAAGCAGTTGATTTCTATTGCTCGTACCTTGATGACAGATCCTCAGGTCTTAATTTTGGATGAGGCAACATCAAACGTGGATACTGTAACAGAGAGCAAGATTCAAAATGCCATGGAGGCAATTGTAGCAGGAAGAACTAGTTTTGTGATTGCCCATCGCTTGAAAACTATTCTCAATGCCGATCAGATCATTGTCCTTAAGGATGGTGAGGTTATTGAACAAGGAAATCATCACGAATTGCTCAAGCTTGGAGGCTTTTACTCCGAACTGTACCATAATCAATTTGTCTTTGAATAATACTCTTCGAACATCTCTTCAAACCACGTCGGCGTCCCCTTGCAGTATATGTGTTACTGACTTCGTCAGTTCTATCCACAACCTCAAAACTGTGTTTTGAGCAACCTGCGGCTAGCTTCCTAGTTTGCTCTTTGATTTTCATTGAGTATAAGCAAAAAGTTGTCCTAATTTTGGGCAACTTTTTCTGATAAAAAAATTTTATCACGGACTTAAAAAATACATATTAGACAGGAGTGGGGAAGGATGATAAGATAAGATTATCAATAGAAAAGGAAAGGAAGTCAGTGATGGCAAGAACAGTTGTTGGAGTAGCGGCAAACCTATGTCCTGTGGACGCAGAAGGAAAAAATATTCATTCATCAGTCTCTTGTAAATTTGCTGAGAGTATTCGTCAGGTTGGCGGACTTCCTTTGGTCATTCCGGTTGGTGATGAGTCGGTGGTCCATGACTATGTAGAAATGATTGATAAGCTCATCTTGACTGGGGGACAAAATGTTCATCCTCAGTTTTATGGTGAGGAAAAAACAATTGATAGCGACGACTATAACCTAGCTCGCGACGAGTTTGAGCTAGCTCTTCTACAAGAAGCCTTGCGTCAGAACAAACCAATCTTAGCCATTTGCCGTGGCGTTCAGCTTGTCAATGTTGCCTTTGGTGGGACACTCAATCAGGATATTGAAGGTCATTGGCAAGGTCTACCTTTTGGGACTTCACATTCTATTGAGACAGTGGATGGCAGTGTAGTGTCTAAATTATTTGGTAAAGAAAGTCAGGTTAATTCAGTGCATCGTCAGAGCATTAAAGATTTGGCACCTAATTTCCGTGTGACGGCTGTGGATCCTCGCGACCAAACGATTGAGGCAATCGAATCCATTGACGAACACCGTATTATTGGTCTCCAGTGGCATCCAGAATTCTTGGTCAATGAAGAAGATGGCAACTTAGAATTATTTGAGTATTTATTGAATGAATTATAACGACTGGAAACCTAGTCGTTTTTTTGTCTTATTTCGTTCAAATTTTAATATTGTAACATTTTTTACGCAAATGTTTAAATTATGATAAAATTTGGAAAAATTCAGTATAAAAACTTGAAAAAATCTAAGGTAAGGGTTATGATAGAAGAGAAGAAATTTTGGAGGAATATTATGTCACATATTAAATTTGATTATTCAAAAGTATTAGATAAATTTGTTGCACCACATGAACTAGATTATATGCAGCCTCAAGTGACTGCAGCAGATTCTGCTCTGCGAAATGGTACAGGTCCTGGGGCAGAAATGACTGGCTGGTTGAACTTACCTGAAGAATATGACAAAGATGAATTTGCTCGTATTCAAAAGGCTGCTGCTAAAATCCAATCTGATAGTGAGGTATTGATCGTAATCGGTATTGGTGGTTCCTATTTAGGAGCTCGTGCAGCTATTGATTTCTTGAATAATTCATTTGTAAACTTGCAAAGAAAGGAAGAACGCAAGGCACCTCAGATCCTCTATGCTGGAAACTCTATCTCTTCAAGCTATTTGGCTGATTTGGTAGACTATGTATCAGACAAAGATTTCTCAGTAAACGTGATTTCTAAATCAGGTACAACAACTGAACCGGCTATTGCTTTCCGTGTCTTCAAAGAACTCTTGGTTAAGAAGTACGGTCAAGAAGAAGCTAACCAACGTATCTACGCAACTACAGACCGCGCTAAAGGTGCAGTTAAGGTTGAAGCAGATGCTAATGGCTGGGATACTTTTGTAGTGCCTGATAGTGTAGGTGGTCGTTTTACAGTATTGACAGCAGTGGGGCTCTTGCCAATCGCAGCTGCAGGAGCTGATATCAGCAAGTTAATGGAAGGAGCAAATGCTGCTCGCAAGGCTTATGCTTCTGATAAGTTGGCTGAAAATGAAGCATATCAATATGCAGTTGTACGCAATATCTTGTACCGTAAAGGTTATCTGACAGAAGTTCTAGCTAACTATGAACCATCTCTGCAATACTTCTCTGAGTGGTGGAAGCAACTGGCTGGTGAGTCAGAAGGGAAAGACCAAAAAGGGATTTATCCAACTTCAGCTAACTTCTCAACAGACTTGCACTCTCTGGGACAATTTATCCAGGAAGGTACCCGTATCCTCTTTGAAACAGTTATCCGTGTAGATAAACCTCGCAAAAATGTGCTGATTCCTGAATTGGCAGAAGACTTGGACGGTCTTGGCTACTTGCAAGGAAAAGATGTTGACTTTGTCAATAAAAAAGCTACAGATGGAGTGCTGTTAGCACACACTGATGGTGGAGTTCCAAATATGTTTGTGACACTGCCTGAGCAAGATGAGTTCACTTTGGGCTACACTATTTACTTCTTTGAGTTGGCTATTGCTCTTTCTGGCTACCTGAATGGTATCAATCCATTTGACCAGCCTGGAGTTGAAGCTTATAAGAAAAACATGTTTGCTCTTCTTGGGAAACCAGGCTTTGAAGAGCTGGGTGCTGAGTTGAATGCACGCCTTTGATTCTCATATGCTTTGAGTTCATTTAGAATATAAAAGATCCACAAGTTCATTTCTTGTGGATTTTTAGTACAAGCCTCTTAATTAGTTTATTATTTTTTTTAAAAGTGTAAAAAAGAGTGTCTTAATTCTTTTATGAAAGCGCTGTATAATTGCCTTGTAAATAAAATTTGAGAGGTATCAAAATGAATGATTGGTTAAACATAAAAGGCAAAACAGTTCTTGTGACTGGCGCGTCATCTGGGATCGGTAAGGCAATCGTTGAAGAATTGCTGGAATTAGGAGTCAATGTAGCGAATTTTGATCTTAGCGACAACGATTTGCGTCACCCGAATCTATTATTTGTAAAAGTTGATGTAACTTCTCGCTCTGAAGTAGAAGAGGGTGTTGCCAAAATAGTTGAAAGATTTGGCAATATTGATGCGGTAGTCAATAATGCAGGGATTAATGTTCCCAGATTATTAATTGATGCAGAAAATCCTAAAGGTCCTTACGAGTTAGACGATGAAACGTTTGAAAAAGTAACAATGATTAATCAAAAAGGTTTGTATTTGGTTAGTCAGGCAGTAGGACGTATTTTAGTGAAAAATGGAAAAGGTGTAATTGTGAACATGGCTTCAGAAGCAGGCTTGGAAGGTTCTGAAGGACAAAGTGCCTATGCTGCCACAAAAGCAGCAGTCTATAGTTACACTCGTTCATGGGCAAAAGAGCTGGGTAAGCATGGTGTACGTGTGGTTGGAATTGCTCCAGGAATTATGGAAGCTACGGGACTTCGAACTCTTTCTTATGAGGAAGCTCTTGCTTATACCCGTGGAAAGACGGTAGAAGATATTCGAGCTGGTTATGCTTCAACTTCAACAACTCCTTTGGGACGAAGTGGTAAACTACGGGAAGTAGCTGACCTTGTAGCATTCTATATTTCAGACCGTTCTAGCTATATAACTGGAGTCACTACAAATATTGCCGGGGGGAAAACTCGCGGTTAAAAAAATGAAGGTGAGGAAGAGAGTTGACCATAGTAAATCGATGGTATAACATTTTAGAAAAAATGGTCTCACAGCCAACTTATTCCTTGGTAGATATGCGCTCAGAGCTGGATATTAGTATGCAAACCTTGCAAAAGAGTATCCAACAATTAAATGATGTTTTGGCTCCGAGTATCCAGATTATCTCACAAGATGATAAGTTAATGTTAGAGGTGTATGACTATACTGAGTTGGAAAGGATTTTATCTGGTAGTTTAAAACGGGAGAGTGACTTCAATTCTTCCAGTAAAAGAATTGCCTATTTACTAAAACGTTTAATTAAGTCAACCTCCCCTCTTCTTATTGACGACTTGGCTGAGGAGGCAGGTGTTAGTAGAAGTACCCTTAATAAGGATTTAAAACAAGTAAAATCTTTGGCAGAGAGTTACTCTATCACTATTTCAGGAAAGCCCAACCGTGGGCTGGAGGTCTTGGGGTCCGAGCTGAATTTGCGCTTGCTCTATATTCACCAAGTGGCCCCTTACTTTGAAGGAAAGACACTCACCGAGGCAACATCTTCTTTTCTGGAGACGCTACTCCAGGAGTATAAAATCCCGAAAGAAACAAAGGAACTCCTTCGAAAGACAATTTCAATTATGGTGGAGCGTATTTATGCATCTAGGGTGTTGAGTTGCCCTATTCCTTACTATAGGAATGATTTAACAGAGACACCTTTGGTTGAAAAATTAATCTATCATATTGAGATGACTTATAAGATTTCCCTCAGTCAGTTTGAAATAGACTTTTTGTGTTTTCCGTTTAATATCCGTTTTATTGACACTTTAAGCAAGCCGTCTTATCAATCTGAACAGCTTGCAAACATTTTTCAAGGGATTGTCAAGAAAGTCAAAGAAACAATGTTGGTTAACTTTGATGATGAAGAATTATTTGAAGAAATCAAGTCTCATCTAGGCCCCTTAATCAATCGACTGATTTTCCATGTGCAAGCTAATGATATATTCCATGGCGAGGTTCAAACTCAATATCCTTTTGCTTTTGAAATGGCGAAAATTGCTGGAG
Organism: Streptococcus sp. NLAE-zl-C503; assembly: GCF_900104285.1. NCBI lineage: Bacteria > Bacillati > Bacillota > Bacilli > Lactobacillales > Streptococcaceae > Streptococcus > Streptococcus sp. NLAE-zl-C503. Next base: position 31,927 of record NZ_FNJT01000008.1, read on the forward strand.
AAGAACTGTCTGCAATTTTTGGTTCTGAATTGGAATTATCTGAAATCGGATATCTGGCTTTGTATTTTGAAATGATTTTAAGAAAGCAAAACTCTGTTGTAAATGGTTCTCGCAAGCAGATAGCAGTAGTTTGCACAACAGGAAGAGGAACTGCTGCGATGATTATTCAGCAACTCAGACGAATCCTTGGAAATGATGTAGACATTACTCAGTATTCTGAAGAGGATTTTAATCTGGATTTGAATCAGGACTATTTCGCGATTTTTACGACAGTTCCTCTAAAATATAAAGATTCTAAATCTCCAGTCATTCAAGTTAATCATCTTTTTGATGATCAATGGCTGCGGGAAGAATGGCAGAGGGCCAATGCTTTTCATCAAAAAAATCTAGAAACAGTCAGCTTACGTTTTCTTCGGTTGAGTCCCCAAAAAACCTATCAGCAATACTTGCTAAATATGGTTGCAGAGTTAGAGAAACTTCAGATGATTGATGAAGGTTTTAGAAATCGGATAATTGATAGGGAGAAAAAACAATCAACCATTTTTGGTGGAGGAATTGCCTTCCCCCATACAATTAACCAGGGTTATGCAAAGACTATTTTAATGTTTGGAAAGCTAGAAGAGCCTTATCAAAAAGGAGATGATTGGATTGAATTTATCTTTCTAGTCGCCATTCCCTCAGAAATTGAAAGCAAAATGGAGAGTGAATTGCTGGAATTGTATGACGACATTTTTCGAATTGCAGGAGAGCCTTCTCTAAAAGAAGCTTTGAGGGCTGTAGAAACAGAGACAGAGTTTCTATCATTTTCTAAGAGCAAAGGAGTATTTTAATGAATTCGCTAATAATTTTCGCTGTATTTGTCATGGCAGCTTATATATTTCAAATGTTCCTCGGCTGGCAGCAACTCAAAGACTTCAATAAGACCTATACGATGCTCCGAAGACTGGGGCGCGTAGCGATTGGCAGGAAGTCCGGAAGAATCAAATCCGGTACGATTGTCATGTTCGCGGTTGATGAAAACGGTCGGGTTCTTAAAGCTAGCAAAATGCAAGGAGTCACAATCTTAGCACGTTTTCAAAATATGGACGATTATGTTGGAGAAGACATCCATTATTTTGACAAGTATAATCCTCTTGTGAGAAAAGAAAATAAGTTGATGCAATCAGCCATAGAAGATGCTAGAAAAGTCTATCTTTGGCATGAGGCAGGTATTGAGAAAGAGACAAGTTCATCTGATTCTTTTCTGGGATTCGGCTTTTATGCGAATTACTTACAATTATCTATTAAACAGTTATTTAAAAAAAATAAGAAAGGGAGTTCCTTATGAATCACATTACAAATTTTGCAGAGAGTTTTATGAAACTCTTCCAATTAGGTGGAGAAACCTTTATTAGCTGGATGACAAATATTGTACCGCTTGTCTTAATGCTATTGATTGCAATGAATACCCTTATCGCTTTCTTGGGAGAAGAGAAGGTCAATTCCCTGGCTAAGATTTCTGCCAAAAATCCTGTTAGCCGGTATATGATTTTACCTTTCATTTCAGCCTTTATGCTGGGGAATCCGATGGCAATCAGTATGGGACGTTTCTTACCAGAATATTATAAACCTAGTTTTGTAGCAGCTCAGATGCAGTTCTGCCATACTTCAAATGGTGTATTTCCGCATATCAATCCTGGGGAATTGTTTGTATGGATGGGAATTGCAACAGGAATTCAAACTTTAGGTTTAAGTCAAATGGACTTAGCCATTCGTTACATGCTTGTTGGGCTTGTCATGAACTTTGTAGGCGGTTGGGTGACCGATTTTACAACTGCTTATGTAGCAAAACAGCAAGGTGTTACCTTGAGTAAAACATTTGATTTATAGAAAGAGTGAAATTATGTCATATAAGAGTATAAAAGTTGTTAAAGGAAATGGCGGTTTCGGAGGACCTTTGGTCATTACACCTAGTGAAGCTAAGCATAAATTCATCTATATCACTGGCGGAGGAGAAAAGCCAGATATTGTGGATAAAATTGCTGATTTGACCGGTATGGAAGCTGTTAATGGGTTTAAAACTTCTATCCCAGATGAGGAAATTGCTTTAGCAATCGTGGATTGTGGCGGTACTCTTCGCTGTGGTATTTATCCTAAAAAGGGGATCCCTACAATAAATATTGTAGCTACAGGGAAAAGTGGGCCTCTAGCTCAATATATAACCGAGGAAATCTATGTGTCAGCAGTTGGCCTTAATCAAATTTCTGCTGCTAATGAAGACGAAAAAGCGACAACTGTGGTAACTGAAAAGCCAACTTACGATACTAGTAAAAAAATTACAGAGCAAAAAGCTGAAACAAGTATTGTAGCACGAATTGGGATGGGGGCTGGTAAGGTCGTTGCAACTTTCAACCAGGCTGCTCGTGAAGCCATCCAAACAATGCTCAATACAATAATTCCTTTCATGGCCTTTGTTTCCTTGCTGATTGGGGTTATTCAAGGATCCGGTGTTGGAAATTGGCTGGCAAAATTAATGGTTCCCCTAGCGGGGAACATCTGGGGACTCGTTTTAATTGGCTTTATCTGTTCCTTACCATTCCTATCTCCTTTGTTAGGTCCCGGAGCTGTTATTAGTCAGATTATTGGAACTTTAATTGGAGTCGAAATCGGAAAAGGGACTATTCCGCCCCAAATGGCTCTGCCAGCTTTATTTGCTATCAACACTCAAAACGGTTGTGATTTCATTCCTGTAGCACTCGGCCTATCTGAAGCCAAGGCTGAAACAGTTGAGGTTGGTGTCCCTTCGGTACTTTATTCACGCTTTCTCAATGGTGTTCCGCGAGTGCTAGTTGCTTGGATAGCTAGTATTGGTCTTTATCAGTAGACCTTTGATAGATGCCTGAAAACAGAGAACTATTATGTTAAACTTATCTATAAGCCTAAGTTTATGACAAATTAGAGAAAGTATGAATAGAAATCAGATGAAGAAAATTTTTGAAACTAAAGTAATTCAAGTAGGGTCTGAAGCTCAGAATATGATTCAAGATGCCAATATGCTCATTTTATTTGGAGAAGAAGCACCAGAAGATTTATCAGAGTATTGTTTTAAGATTGATAACAAAAATCTGCTAGGTTCAATACTAGAAGGTGGCAAGCTGGTGGTAGATAATCAGGAATATTCGATTAGTTCCGTAGGAAATGTAGTAGAAAAAAATTTAACTGGACTGGGACATATCACGATTTCTTTTGATGGTTCAAAAGAGGGGAGCCTTCCTGGTACACTCCATGTTGTAGCAGAGCAAGCGGTAGTAATTGAGAAAGGTTCTACTATTCAGATTTTTGAAACTGCTTAACCATAATAAAATTTCAAATCAAGCAATTTAGAAAAATAAAAGTCTAAAAAATTGATTCAGAGCCTGGACCAAAAGTCCAGGCTTCTGGGTCTAAATTAGAAAAAATAGATGACGCAGTGGTTGATTGGCAAGTCAATCAAACTAGCCAGTCAGTGCAAGGGAATTTCCAGCAGATGCATCCACAAGGGGTGCCTGAACAGAAGGAAAAGACCAAAAAGGGATTTACCCAACTTCAGCTAATTTCTCAACAGACCTACACTCATTGGGTCAATTTATCCAAGAAGGAACTCGTATCATGTTTGAAACAGTTGTCCGTGTTGACAAACCACGTAAGAACGTGATTATCCCTACTTTGGAAGAAGATCTTGATGGACTTGGTTACCTTCAGGGAAAAGACGTTGACTTCGTTAACAAAAAAGCAACTGACGGTGTTCTTCTTGCCCACACAGATGGTGACGTACCAAACATGTACGTAACTCTTCCTGAGCAAGATGCCTTCACTCTTGGTTACACAATCTACTTCTTCGAATTGGCTATCGCCCTTTCAGGTTACTTGAATGCCATCAACCCATTTGACCAACCAGGTGTTGAAGCCTACAAGCGTAACATGTTTGCCCTTCTTGGAAAACCAGGATTTGAAGAATTGAGCAAAGAGCTTAACGCACGTCTATAACAGAAGAAAAGAGTGGCTTGCCCACTCTTTTTACTCTCTTTATTCGTAGACATTGGACTCAGGCGAGACTTGTGATATAATATAGAAAGCAAAAAGGCAGACGCCTAGAGACTTTATAGGAGAAACTATGTCAAAAGATATCCGCGTACGCTACGCACCAAGTCCAACAGGACTACTACACATCGGAAATGCCCGTACAGCATTATTTAACTACCTCTACGCACGCCATCATGGTGGAACTTTTATCATCCGTATCGAGGATACTGACCGTAAGCGCCACGTCGAAGACGGTGAGCGTTCACAGCTTGAAAACCTTCGTTGGTTGGGCATGGACTGGGATGAAAGTCCAGAAACACATGAAAACTATCGCCAATCAGAGCGTTTGGAATTGTATCAGAAATACATCGACCAATTGCTAGCTGAAGGCAAGGCCTACAAATCTTACGTTACAGAAGAAGAATTGGCTGCTGAGCGCGAGCGCCAAGAAGCAGCTGGCGAAACACCTCGCTACATCAACGAATACCTTGGCATGAGCGAAGAAGAAAAAGCAGCTTACATCGCAGAACGTGAAGCAGCTGGTATCATCCCAACTGTTCGTTTGGCTGTCAATGAGTCTGGTATCTACAAATGGCATGATATGGTCAAAGGTGATATCGAGTTTGAAGGTGGCAATATCGGCGGTGACTGGGTGATTCAAAAGAAAGACGGATACCCGACTTACAACTTTGCCGTTGTCATCGATGACCATGATATGCAAATCTCTCATGTTATCCGTGGAGATGATCACATTGCCAACACCCCAAAACAGCTTATGGTTTATGAGGCTCTTGGTTGGGAAGCTCCAGAGTTCGGTCACATGACTTTGATCATCAACTCTGAAACGGGTAAAAAATTGTCTAAACGCGATACCAATACCCTTCAATTTATCGAAGATTACCGTAAGAAAGGCTATCTTCCAGAAGCTGTCTTTAACTTTATCGCCCTTCTTGGTTGGAATCCAGGTGGCGAAGATGAAATTTTCTCTCGTGAGGAATTGATTAAACTATTTGATGAAAATCGTCTCAGCAAGTCACCTGCTGCCTTTGATCAGAAGAAACTAGACTGGATGAGCAACGACTACATCAAGAGATCAGAACTTGCTACTATCTTTGAAATGGCCAAACCATACTTAGAAGAAGCAGGACGTTTGACTGACAAATCTGAAAAAATGGTAGAACTCTACAAACCACAAATGAAGTCAGTGGACGAAATCGTTCCGTTGACAGATCTTTTCTTTGCAGATTTCCCAGAGTTGACAGAGGCTGAGCGCGAGGTCATGTCAGGAGAAACCGTTCCTGTTGTTCTAGAAGCCTTCAAAGCGAAACTAGAAGCAATGACAGATGAAGAATTTGTGACGGAGAATATCTTCCCACAAATCAAAGCAGTCCAAAAGGAAACAGGTATTAAAGGAAAAAATCTCTTCATGCCGATTCGCATCGCTGTTTCTGGAGAAATGCATGGACCAGAACTTCCAGATACGATTTACCTATTAGGTCGTGAAAAATCTATCCAGCATATCGAGAACATGCTGAAAGAGATTTCTAAATAAAAAGGACTTCCGATGGATAAATGGGAAAAGATGTATGAAGAAGCACGAATACTATACAATCCCCATGAAGTTTCTGACTTTGTTTATGCTAACCATGTCGTTGCCGCGGTAGAAGCGGAAGATGGTCAGATATTCACAGGATTTTGTATGGAGGGCACTTGTGGCGTTTTTCATCTCTGTGCAGAACGAGCAGCTCTCTTCAATATGTATCAATTTTCAGGACAAACTAAAGTTAAGAAAATCCTCGCCTTTCGAGATAAACCTCCTTACGGCGAAGGATCAGGTATGTCCTGTGGCGCCTGCAGAGAATTTCTCTTAGAACTAAATGCTGAAAATAAAGAAGCAGAGTTCATGATGGACTACGAAACAAGAAAAACAATTAAGGTTGCCGAATTGATCCCTTACTGGTGGGGAGAGGAACGTGCGACTAATTGGCAAACAAAATAGAGAGAGTCAGTTAAACTGGCTCTTTTCTATTATCATAGAAAAATTTGTATAGGAGATTAAAAAAGATCTTGACAAAGAGGAAAAAGTAGGTATAATAGAAAGAGTTGAAAAGCTCAAGGTCCGTTGGTCAAGGGGTTAAGACACCGCCTTTTCACGGCGGTAACACGGGTTCGAATCCCGTACGGACTATGGGTGTATTGTGGTTAAAAAAACTTGAAAAAAGTTTAAAAAATCTGTTGACAGAGACAGATGGCTGTGATATACTAATATAGTTGTCGCTTGAGAGAGAATGAGTGACAAAGACCTTTGAAAACTGAACAAGACGAACCAATGTGCAGGGCACTATAACTGAAGTTATAGTACTGAACAATGAAAAAAACAATAAATCTGTCAGTGACAGAAATGAGTGAGAACTCAAACTTTTAATGAGAGTTTGATCCTGGCTCAGGACGAACGCTGGCGGCGTGCCTAATACATGCAAGTAGAACGCTGAAGGAGGAGCTTGCTTCTCTGGATGAGTTGCGAACGGGTGAGTAACGCGTAGGTAACCTGCCTGGTAGCGGGGGATAACTATTGGAAACGATAGCTAATACCGCATAATATTGACTAT
>NZ_FNJT01000006.1:0-58790 GCF_900104285.1 Streptococcus sp. NLAE-zl-C503
AGATTGTTATATTTTAGGTATTCTCTTGCTTGAGCTAAGGCATTCGCCTTATAGTCTGCTTGCAAATGATTAATAGCATATTGTGCAGTGGCACTATTAAAACCCTCATAAATTAACATCTCATAAATTCTTTTTTTTGACAAATGAATCCTATTATAATCTTGTGCTGTCTTTAAAGCAGCATTGTTCTGCTTCCCATCTAGTTTTGGTTGCCGCACACCATCGTATCCTACATAGTGACGGCCACCATCTACCCATTTGCCCCTTACCATTTTGCCTTCAGAATCAACATAGTAACGGCCACCATCTACCCATTCATTCTTGGCCATCTTACCGTCTGATTTAAGATAGTAATATCCTATCCATTTATTACGGGCATAACTTCCTTCAGCTGTTAAATAGTAATAAGAACCAGAATTTTTATCATAGATCCAATCGCTTTTTGCCCTCTTACCATCTGATTTTAGATAGTAATTTCCTACCCAAGTATTTCGTGCAGAACTTCCTTCAGCTGTTAGATAAAAATAGGAACCAGAGTTTTTATCATAAATCCATTCATTTTTAGCTCTCTTACCGTCTGATTTTAGATAGTAATTTCCTACCCAAGTATTTCGTGCAGAACTTCCTTCAGCTGTTAGATAAAAATAGGAACCAGAGTTTTTATCATAAATCCATTCATTTTTAGCTCTCTTACCGTCTGATTTTAGATAGTAACTACCGACCCAGGCATTTTGGACATAATTTCCCGATGCATTTAAATAGAAGTAGGAGTTAACCTTTTTATCAAAAATCCACTTATTAGTAACTTTAACACCATTTTCATAGTACGAAGACCCTACCCAGCCAGACTGAACTTTAGATTGTGATTTATCCTGTTTAGGAGTTGTTTCTTTAGGTTTTTCAGTCGGTTTTGGTGTTGGCTTCGGTGCGGGTTTTGGTGCCGGCTTCGGCGCGGGTTTCGGTGCCGGCTTCGGCGCGGGTTTTGGTGCTGGCTTCGGCGCGGGTTTTGGTGCTGGCTTCGGCGCGGGTTTTGGTGCTGGCTTCGGCGCGGGTTTTGGTGCTGGTTTCGGTGCCGGCTTCGGCGCTGGTTTCGGCGCAGGTTTTGGTGCTGGTTTCGGCGCTGGTGTTTTTGGTTTCTCAGCAGGCTTTTGCGCTGGTGTTTTCGATTTCTCAGCAGGCTTTTGCGCTGGTGTTTTCGGTTTCTCAGCAGGATTTTGCGCTGGTGTTTTTGGTTTCTCAGCGGGTTTTGGTGCCGGCTTCGGCGCGGGTTTTGGTGCTGGTGTTTTCGGTTTCTCAGCAGGTTTTTGTGCTGGTGTTTTCGGTTTCTCAGCAGGATTTTGCGCTGGTGTTTTCGATTTCTCAGCTTGATTTGGCGCCGAAGTTGTATTCTCTTTTACAACCTTACCATTTTTAGGTGCATCCTTTTCTTGAGCAGAAACATGCTGAGCCGAAAAAGGAAAGGCTTCAGTTGTATCTGCAAATGAAATAAGTCCCAGTGTTGCAGTTGCTAAGCTGGTTACTAAAATTTTTTTTGATTTTTTCATAAAAATCTCCATTATTTTAACGATTTATACCTATAGTATACCATATACTTTATTTTACTTTAAAATCAAATATTAAATATTCAGAAATAAATCTAAAACTTAATTGAAAAATCCATAGTTATATCACTTCCAACTCATACAAGCCTCTGACCGCATTACAGCCATAGACAGCCTCCGCTTGGTTCAAGTCTGCCAAAGTCAGAACTTTTTCCTCTATCTGTCCTGTTTCCAGCAAATGCTGACGATAGATTCCTGGTAAAATCCCTAGACTGATAGGTGGTGTGTAGAGCTTCCCGGCAATTTTCAGAACCAGATTTCCAATAGAGGTCTCAAGTAGTTCTCCTGACTTATTGTGGTAAATCTTCTCTTGCTCTCCTAGGCTTAAATGTGGTCTATGAGTTGTTTTAAAGTAGGTAAAGGATTGATTCAAATCTGCTTCTTGCAGACAAAGTTTGGCTTTGCAGAAACTTGGACTAAGAGGTGTTAAGATTTGGCGACTGAGTTCTATCTCTCCAGATTTGCTGAGGCTGATTCGCAAACGGTAGTCTTGGTAGGAAGCACAAGCTTGACACTCTTCCTCTATCTTTTGTCTAAAGTATTCTGAATCAAAAGGAAAGGCAAAATATCGACTCGCCTTTGTCATTCTTTCTAAATGTTGTTCTTCAAACAACAAGCTCTTCTGGCTGATTTTCCCAGTTGTAATCAATTGGAAACGTGCTTGTTTACGATAGAGAACAGCCGCCTTTTGATGAACTTCTCGGTATTCAGATTCCCAAGTACTATCCCATGTAATGCCGCCACCCACTCCATAGATGGCTTTCCCTTGATGCAATTGAATGGTTCGAATGGCGACATTGAAAATTCGTCGCCCATTTGGAAGCAAGATACCAATCGTTCCGCAGTAAACTCCTCTGGGTTGTGGCTCCAAGTTCTTGATGATTTCCATGGTCGCAATTTTCGGAGCTCCCGTTATGGAACCACAAGGAAAGAGAGACCGAAAAACGGCAACCAAGTCCACATCTGGTCGCAACTGACTCTTGATGGTCGAAGTCATCTGCCAAACAGTCGAATACTGCTCCACTTGACAAAGACGTTCTACACGCTCACTGCCCACTTCAGAAATACGGTTCATATCGTTGCGTAAGAGGTCCACAATCATCATATTTTCAGAGCGATTTTTAGGATCCTGTTCTAGCCAAGTAGCTTGGGCAAGGTCTTCTTGGTCAGTCACTCCCCGCTGGGTTGTTCCCTTCATTGGTCGCGTTATCAACTCACGGTCATTTTGCTCAAAAAAGAGCTCTGGGCTCATGGAAATCACTGCCATCTCATCGTGTTCCACATAGGCATTGTAGCCCGCCTCCTGCTCTACCACCATGCGATTGTAGATGGCAAAAGGATTGGCACTTAAATCTTGCTTGAGTTGGACAGTGTAATTGACCTGATAGGTGTCACCTTGACGCAAATGATGGTGAATCTGGGCAATAGCCTTTTCATAGTTCTCTGCAGATGTTTGTTCCCGCCACTTTGAAGGAAGATCTACTTCTTCATAAGTCAGAGGAATAGGGGATGTTTCCACCCTATCGTGAACGGTAAAGTAAAGCAAATACTCGCCCAGTAGAGGAAGCTTGTGAACTGCTAATTTTTCCTCAAAAGCAGGTGCAGCCTCATAGCTGACATAGCCCACGACATAATAGCCTTGCTCTTGGTAGTTTTCCACTTGTGCCAGCAAGTCTGCCACTTCTGATAAATCTCTCGTTTTTAACTCTTTAATCGGCTGGGTAAAGGTGTATCTCTCCCCCAAAGCCCTAAAATCAATCACTGTTTTTCTATGCATATCTTAAGTATAGCACAAAAAGGCAGATGCAGCTTAAGCTGATCCACCTTTTTAGTCATTTCGACTTTATAACGATGCTTTGGCAAATAAATTTCCAGAGAATCCATCTGATTTTTGAAGGAGCTGTTTGTAAACCTTCCATTTAAGATCTTCAGTATTTTTATAATGATTCTTTATATTTGGATTTTCCATGCTATCTAGGTCTTTTTGAACAGCTTCATCAAATAAGGACTTCAACTCAGCATAAGTAGAGATAGATCTGTCATTGATTTCGATTGTAGTGAAGCCGTTTTGAGCTTTGTCATAGACTTCTTTATACCAATGTTTCTTCCATGCTTCAAGAGTATCAAATTGGCCATTAGAGATTTTCTTGATAATGAAGTCATCACCCAACAACCCTTTGTTTTCCTTGTTAGCTTCCGCCTTATATTTGTTTGAAGCGTAACCAATAAATCCGTTAAGATAACCATAGTATCCCCACATACGGAAAGCATTATGTTTGAATGAAATCGAACCAACTGTACTCTTGCTAGTATTACCACCAAAGATACCCGACATCATATTTACGGTTTGGTAAGCACTGTCAAAACCTTCCGAACGATAACGTCCATTCCCTGGCATACCATGTTTTGTAACGAAGTTATGATCAACCAATTGATCAATGCTCGTAATCGTCAATTTCTTCTCATTATCCGTTAAATCACGTAATTTATCCCATTGATGTGGCTCGCCTTTCAGATTGTTTCGCTCAGCGTTCGTACGCCATTCTCGGTCCATCTTCTTGAACCACTTACTGTTGTCGTCCAAGTGTTTTCCAATAACTGCATCTGCTTCTAGATGGTCCAGCATCATCAGAGCCTCGTTATAGTTCTTCATATAGTGATCAATTTCTTCACGGTTCTTTAACTTATTTGGATCATAATTGTAGATTTGATTGCCATCATTCTGACGTTCATAAGCCATGTTCAAACCTAAGGCGCCGTATTCACCATTTGGATTTGTCAACGATGGTGACTGGAGCATACCTTGCGCAAAGGACTCTAAGTCCGTCCCTTCACGATGATACCAACCGCCATAGTAAGCCATACGATCATTCACATGAGTCGTTTCATGTGTAAAGGCCGATGTACCAAAATCACTTATCAACTCTGTCATAACAAAGTAGACAGCATCTTGCTGATTTGGAGCTGCAAAGATATATGCGTAAGCACCATATCCATACTGATAGCCATGGTATTTATGAATCCGTCCAAAGAACTCTCGAATCGGAGCATAATCTGGTTTCCCATCCTTGTGACCATATCGGTTTGCCCAACCGATACCAGGCGCATCATGATTGTCCCAAACAGGTGTTGGAACACTATTTTCACTCTTGAGGAGCTTATTACGTACATTATCAGCAGCTAATTTTGACCAAAAGTCTAAGTAGTTCACCTGCTCTTTTGCTCTCTTATTGATTTCACTCTTGAAGGCTTCACGAGCCTCCTCAGTATTTTTACCATATTTTTCAAAAGCACTAAAAGAAATTGTATTATAGGTCGAAATCATGAAGAGATGCGAGTTCTTCAAGTTTAATAGAGGCAAAATCATCCGACCATGCACGCCATTATTAATCCCTTCATACAGACGATACTTCTTATGAGCAAAATCGGGGTTCAATGATGGCTGTTCTACCACATAAGCATTCTTTTCAATTGCCTTTTTAAACCAAACATTCATATCGGTTTCATTTGTAAACAATTTCATGTTATATGTTAGAAACTCATGAAGGCTTCCTTTACCTGTAGCACCTGCAATCACTCGACTATACGCATCTTGGGATTGGTCGCCCTTAAGATTGTTCTCTTTTGAGCCGATAGTGATCAAGCGATCTAAGACATTCACGTTCTTACCATAAAAATCTGGTTTAAACATCATAATATCTTTGATCGACAATTCATCATATTTAATGCCATAGTATTGGTTCAAATAAGCAAGCCCCATCATAATGTTGGCCTTATTGTCTTCAACTTTCTTAATGAAAGCACGTTGAGCTGCTTCATCATCATTTAGTTGATGATCTTCATTTTCAACAATTTGTTTCACCAAGTTTCCAAGATTTTGTTTTACTTCATCAAAACTTTCTTCTAAGAATAAATCGCGAATGTAACCATTTTTTCGTTCATCCGTGTTTTCTTGCGGTTTGTTCCGCTTGTCCATAAGAGCGCGCACTTCAGGAGAAATCAATTCTACACTGGATAATGTTTCTTTTGCCTTTGCAATCAAACCAGCACGATCTTTCACTAGCATATTTGGCGTATAAACGATATTCTGGTTGGTCACTTCGTACTCTTTGACTTGTTTTACATTAGAGTCAGCTTTGACAGTAATGGCCAATTCTTCTTTGATACCATCAGCATAGTGAATCATGATCTGATCAATAGCTGACAAGTCTGTTACAAACTGTCCATTCTTCAAACCAGTTACAGAAAGAACTTCTTTGGTCACCAAGTTTGAGCTTGCATCTAGTTTATTAGCCTGATTGACAATCCACTCCTTATTATAGAATGGTTGTAATTTTTCAATATTGCGATAGGCAAGTTCGCGGTCAGCTCTGTAGTCTTGAATAGCCTTGTACTCGTCTTCACGCTCTGTCAAACGGTTTAATTTATCTACAACAGGATCATTGATTTCATACTCATGCGCTGTGATTCCCAGAGCAGCAATTTTCTTGTCTGCTTCTTCTTGCGAAATAGGCTTAATACGATGCTGTTGTTTAGAATATCTATATGAAGATTTTCCTTCACTCACACCAGTAACAACAAAGTTTCGATTTAAGCGGTCACCTGTCCAATAAGGATCATCATCAATATCAGATGAGCCATAGAAAATCTCACCGTTCTTAACTTTCATCATTGAAACAGTATCTTCAACGGAGCCCAAGGCATTTGTACTGCCTACAACACCACCCGCGCTAATCGGTTCTCTCACATCGATAGTACCTTTAGCTACAGATTCTTTTATGGCTCCGTCCCGATAAACTGCATGGTTATCCCCACCATTTTGTGACCAATAGGCAATGCCCGCAACTTTCGCTTTATTACCTGTTATTTGTGCATCAACATAGGCCTTCTCAACAGAACCTTTCCAGTTTTCTCCAACAATTCCAGCAAGAAAGGCGCCTTGATTCCCACCAGCATGAAGCTTACCAATGAATGCCACATTTGTTAATCTGCCGTTATTATCAATTTTATTGATCAAACCTGATACGTCATTATTTCCAACAACTGTACCCGTTACTTTCACATTATTGATCGTTGTGTTTTTTACAACAGCAGCCAAGGGAGCAACTCTATTTGCCCATGGCATATGAATGTTTACCTTACCGAGGTTAAGGTCATGGATATGGGCGCCTTCAGTATCGCCTAATAGTGGACGTTCCAAGTTATGAATCGTATATCGTTGACCGTCCACACTTGATAACTTGCCTCGGAACTTCGTCGTTACATATGATTTACCAGCTGCAGGAACATTGACCGCATTCAAGTCCGCACCAATTTTAAATTCACCAGATGGATTGGCCTGCATAGCTTTTACAAGTTCATTGAAATCGTAGTATACATTCTCCTCATGAGTTTTTGGTTTGGCAAAATAATGGACGTATTCCTCACTGAGCTGGTTACCATCCGTATGCTGAACGAGGTCAGGCGCTTTGGCAGTGACCTTATAAAGCGTTTTTCCATCGACTGTCACTTCTTTAATTTTGTCAATCGCAAGACGCGTCATCTTATTATCACGTGTAGCAATTTTTAGATAGTAAGACCTTACATCACTTGGAACAGAAGTTAAGAAACTATTATCCGTTTCCATGCCATTGTCGTCAACACTTATGAGGCTTGTTTCTTTTATATTTTTAACTTCGACCTTTTTTAAATCAATTCTCAGTGATTCTTCTTTGAGAATTTCTTCCTCGCTTCCTTCGCCACGATCATAAACCATTTTTGTTTCGAGTTTATAATCTTTGTAATATTGCAAATCTGTTAGAGTTGCAGTCAAGTTATCCGGTGAAACCGTCATAGTTTTGACGACTTCGTCGCCTTTTTTCAGGGTTAAAGTGATCGATTTAATCGCTGCCTTACTTGGATTTTCCAGATTATAGTGAATCTGAGATGAGCGTTTCAAATCCTGAATATCAACCTTTGAAAAAGTCAACACTGGCTTTTCGAAGTTTTTGGTACCTAGTTTAACAATACGGTCTTGGGCTAACTCGATGACCTGTTCAAGAATTTCAGGCGCTTCCTGCGTCTTGATTCCTTTGATGGTCTTGTAGGTTTTGATAACCTTTTTCTGACCGTCTTTTCCTTCTTGGATCGTAACTTTATCGCCCTTTTTCAATTGCGCGTCTTCTTCGACTATCTCTTTAAACGGAATTTTTTCAAGACTTTCTTCTGCAAGAGTTCCTTCTATTGGTTTCGTACCACGACTTATTTTTTTAGTGACTGGTTTTTTGATGACAGTGGTTGTTGTATTTAAAACTTGGTCAGTCTCAACACCTTCGACAGCTTTATAGGTCGTTTTGGTAACTTGGATCCCTTTTTCACCGTTTTGAACCACTGTTTCTTCGTCAGTGTATTTTGTAGGATCATCATCGATTTCCGTCTGGTAGTCAATCTCTGCGATTGTGTCTTTAGTAATTGTTCCTTCAGTTACTGTATATTCTGGAAGGTCCTCTTGAACAAGGGAGTGACCTTCCTTACCAGTTTCCTGAGTGCCTTTGCTTTCAAGTTTTCCAGTATACGCTGGGGAATTGCCTTGAACGAGAGATTCGCCTTCTTTACCAGACTCTTGAGTGCCTTTTGCCTCAACCTTTCCAGTATATTCTGCCCGAGGCTCTTGAACTAAGGATTCACCCTCTTTGCCGGATTCCTGAGTACCCTTACTTTCAAGTTTCTCGGTATACGCTGGCAAACTATCTTGAATAAGTGATTGACCTTCTTTACCAGGTTCCTGAGCGCCTTTGCTTTCAAGTTTTCCAGTATATTCTGCCCGAGGCTCTTGAACGAGGGATTCGCCTTCTTTACCAGACTCTTGAGTGCCTTTTGCCTCAACCTTTCCAGTATATTCTGCCCGAGGCTCTTGAACTAAGGATTCACCCTCTTTGCCGGATTCCTGAGTACCCTTACTTTCAAGTTTCTCGGTATACGCTGGCAAACTATCTTGAATAAGTGATTGACCTTCTTTACCAGGTTCCTGAGTGCCTTTGCTTTCAAGTTTTCCAGTATACGCTGGGGAATTGTCTTGAACAAGGGAGTCACCTTCTTTACCAGACTCTTGAGTGCCTTTTGCCTCAACCTTTCCAGTATATTCTGTCCGAGGCTCTTGAACAAGGGAGTCACCTCCCTTGCCGGGTTCTTGTGTGCCCTTGCTTTCAAGTTTTCCAGTATACGCTGAGGAATTGTCTTGAACAAGTGATTCGCCCTCTTGGCCTGGTCCCTGAGTGCCTTTACGTTCAAGCTTTTCAGTGTACGCTGACAAACTATCTTGATCGAGGAGCTTCTCTTTTTTAGAAAAACTAGCTACTTTTATGTCAGTTCCTTTAAAATAACCAATATACTCATATCCTCCAATATCGATCACACCTTTCGTTAGTTCTTCATTTGAGAAGGCCGAGATCGTTTGATTGTAAGAAAGTAATTCTTTATTCTCAAAGGCAAAAGTAGCAAAAGGAATGAAGTTGCTGACACCAAGAGAAGCAATCAAAAGCACTCCAAGAACTTTCTGACGCTGTTTTTTAGACACCAAAAAAACAGCTAAAGATGCTGTTGCAAGACCAAAACCTGCTAAAGCAAATTCTTTACTTCCTGTATAGGGAAGTTGTTGACTGTTAGTTGCCTTCTTGCGATAAACTACATAAATAATATCTTCATCTTGAAATTCTGTAGGAACTTCATGATGAATCAAGGCTTTTTCAGACTCGGTTAATTCTTGCTCTGTCAAATATCGATAATGGACTGAATTCACTTCAGCTAATTCATCTGCTTGGACTTTACCAGTTAATAACAAGCTGGCACCAACAAGAAAGGCCCCGATTGCTACAGGACCAACTCCAACAGTCAATTTACGAATAGAATACTTTAGGTTTTTTTGAAACTGTTCTTTTCTCTTTTTCATTCTCATATCTTTCTAATAGAATCTTGTG
Organism: Streptococcus sp. NLAE-zl-C503; assembly: GCF_900104285.1. Classification (NCBI taxonomy): domain Bacteria; kingdom Bacillati; phylum Bacillota; class Bacilli; order Lactobacillales; family Streptococcaceae; genus Streptococcus; species Streptococcus sp. NLAE-zl-C503. The sequence goes on from NZ_FNJT01000006.1 coordinate 9,557, forward strand.
GATACTGCGCACGCGCACCCCCGATGAGTTTTGGACGGCTAGCTAGAGCCGTTACATGGGCGTGCCCAATCTCACGCAAAACTGGTCGAATCGGAACCTGCACATGCTTGACATGCATACCGATTGCGGTATCTCCGATATCAATTCCTGCATGAGCCTTGATAAACTCCACTTCAACAGGGTCCTTCATAAACTTGAAGGCTGCCAGTTGACCCGAACCTCCTGCATGGAGAGTAGGAAGGACGCTAACGATTTCCAGACTAAACTGCTCCGCTACTTGACGTTCAACGACCAGAGCCCGATTGACATGCTCGCATCCTTGAACGGCTAGATGGATTCCTTTCACTTTCAGGATATCCAAAATGGTCTTCACAATGATTTCGCCAATTTCTTGGCTTGATTCCTTGCCTATATGGCCGCCTAAAACTTCGCTAGAGGATAGACCTAGGACAAAGAGGCTTCCTTCACGCAATCCAGCCTTTTCCAAAACATCTTCAATTACCTGCTGTGTTTCTGTTTTAATTCTACTTTTGTCCATCACTCTTAACCTCATTTTTCTCCTACTATCATATCTTTTTTTACTGATTTTATCAAGGCGGACTAATCATTCTGATTTTTAAAAGTAAAACTCCCAGAATGAACTGGGAGTTAGCTAGTTTCTATTCTATATTTATGTATATTTCAACCGTCGTCCCTTTTTCGGGGGCAGAATCGATCTTCATCTGGTAATTGTCTCCAAAATGAAGTTTGAATCGTTGGTCGACATTTTGAAGACCAACTCCCCCACGTTTGAGCTGACTTTGACTACTATCGCCAGCAGCTTGGAAACCAACACCATCATCCTCTATGCAGATGACAAGCCCTGAATCCTTTTTCTGGACGGAAACTTTAATATGTCCCTGTCCATCTTTCTCCTTGATGCCGTGATAAAGAGCATTTTCTACAAGAGGTTGCAACACCAACTTGGGCAAGGCTAGGTTATCAAAAGCAGAATCTTCAGCAATCTCATACTCCAACTTATCACCATAGCGTTGTTTCTGGATAAAGAGGTACTGGCGGACATGATTGATTTCATCGGAAAGCGAAATCAAATCTTTTCCTTGATTGAGCGCCAAGCGGAAATAGGTTGCCAAGGACTTAGTCACCTGAACCACTCGCTGACTATCCTGAAATTCAGCCATCCAGATGATAGTATCTAGGGTATTATAGAGAAAATGCGGATTGATCTGACTTGATAGGGCTCGAAGTTCATACTGACGGGTCGTTTCTTCCTGCCTGCGAACATCTGCCATCAACTGATCAATCTGATCCAACATGGCATTAAACTGGCGAGTCACTTCTCTCAGTTCATAGGCGCCAGCTTCCTTAGCACGCAGATTTTGTGTACCAGAAGCAATTTCCAGCATGGTTTCTCTCAAATCCTTCAAAGGGGCAATCCAGCGTTTGAGGCTGAACCACACCAAGCAGAGACAGGCAAATAGAGACGTGAAACTTGCCCCAAACAAGGTCCACATGAGTTGACTACGAACCTGGTCTAACTTCTCCAACGAAGACACGCCTATAACCGTCCAATCTGTTCCTGCAATCTTTTCCTGACTAACGTAGGATTGATGGTCCAGCGTATAGCCCTGTCCCGTCTCGATGTAGGGTTTCATAGCCTCCATTTCACTAGACGAACTATAAACTGTGTGTTTAGGATGGTAAACAAATTCATGATTTTCATTGATGATAAAGGCAAAACCCTGCTGGCCCAACTGGAGTTGGTTGAGATAGGCTTCCAGAGTTTCATAAGAAATATCCAAACGAAGCACGCCCAAATTAGCTCCCTTTGCATCAACAAGTTCCTGAGTAACAGAAATGACCCACTGGCTATCTGATTTACGAGCTGGAGTCAAAACGGGCATGGCTCCCTGATGAATGGCCTTTTGGTACCAATCCTCAGCCATCATATCTGAGGAAGTTTTCATCTGCACACTGTCATCTGTAGAAATAACCTGACCAGATTTGGTTACCAAAACCACAGTCTTCAAGTCCTGGTCTGCCTTTAAGATGGTCAAAAATAAATCTCGGATTCCCTCGACCTTGTCTTGACTGGGATTCTCAGCATAGGCTAACACATCCTTCTGCTGGGTCAAACTGGTCGAGGTGGTTTCTAATTTTTTGATATAAGACTGAATAAAGTGGCTAGTCTGGCTAATGGTCGTTTGGCTATTGCCTTCAATGGTAGCTTCAATGGCTGATGAACTAGATTGATAGTAGAAAGTCCCAACCAGAGCTAGGAGAATGAGAAAGACCAGAAAGATGGAAATAACCATTCTGACTAGGAGAGAAGAACGCTTCATTGACCTTCCCCCTTCTTAAACTGACGAGGCGTCACACCTGCAATCTGTTTAAAGCGTTGGGTAAAGTAGTTCATATCTTCAAAACCAACCTTCTCTGCGATCTCATAAATCTTTAAATCCGTTGTCAAGAGCAAGAGCTTGGCTTGTTTGACACGTTCTCTCACCAGATAATCCTGAAAAGGTAGGCCCAACTCTTTCTTAATCAAGGAGCTCAGATATGTCGAACTAAAACCCAAGTCACTGGCCAAGCTCTTTAAACTGAATTGGCTATCAGCTAGATGGGACTGGATCTTCTGGGCTATGTTTCCTTCAAACTTATCGGTCAGTAAATCTTGTAACTGCTCTTCCTTTTCTTCCTTGTCTAGTTTTTGCTTGATTTTACCCAACATTTCCTCAATATCCTGACGAGAAAAGGGCTTGAGCAGGTAGTCATCCACACCTAGTTTGACAGCAGATAAGGCATAATCAAAATCATCGTAGCCCGTCAAAAAGACCAAATGCACCTGAGGATAGGTTTCTCGGACCAGACTAGCCAACTGGATGCCATTTAGCTGAGGCATGTTGATATCGGTTAAAATGATATCCGGAACCTGCTTTTGAATCAATTCCCAAGCCTGTCTTCCATTTTCAGCCTGACCGATGATTTCCATATCGTAGGCTGCTACATTAACCAGTTTGGTCAAGCCTTGTCTAACCAGAAATTCATCTTCTACGATTAAGATTGTGTAGGTCATGCTCTGCTCCTTTACCACTTACTAGTATCAGTATAGCAAAATTCTCCTCTAACTGCTTAGGAAAGCCCTTTCAATCAACATAATCTAGTAAATAGGCATAGCCTTTTTCTGCCATTTGGTCTTTGGGAATAAAGCGGATAGAAAGACTATTGATACAGTAGCGCAAGCCACCCTTGTCCTTTGGTCCATCCGTAAAGACATGACCAAGGTGAGAATCTCCAACTCGGCTTCTTACTTCCATGCGTGTCATATTGTAGGACTTATCTTCTTTGTAGGTGGCAACATCCGGGCTGATTGGTTGCGTAAAACTAGGCCAGCCACAACCAGACTCAAACTTATCCTTTGATGAAAAGAGGGGTTCACCAGTTGCCACATCCACATAGATACCAGATTCAAATTTGTCCCAATAACGGTTTGAAAAAGCTCGTTCTGTTTGATTTTTCTGGGTAACTGCATACTCCTCAGGCGACAAGGTCTTTTTCAATTCCTCATCGCTTGGTTTGGGATATTTGCTGGCATCGATGACGGGATAGGCAGCCTGATTGACATTGATATGACAGTAGCCATTTGGATTTTTCTTGAGGTAGTCTTGGTGATAGTCCTCAGCAACCACAAAATTCTTCAAGGGCTCCTTTTCAACTGCCAAAGGTTGGTCATATTTCTTAGCTACCTCATCAAAGACTTGGTTGATTACTTCCAAATCCTTGTCATCTGTGTAATAAACACCTGTACGATACTGGGTCCCCACATCATTTCCTTGTTTATTTTTGCTGGTTGGGTTGATAATGCGGAAGTAATGAAGCAGGATTTCCTTGAGGGAAATTTGGTTAGCATCATAGGTGACATGGACGGTTTCCGCATGTCCTGTTTGGTTAATCAATTCGTACTTGGTTGTTTCCCCTCTACCATTTGCATAGCCTGAAACGGCATCTGTCACTCCGGAAACGCGTGAGAAGTATTCCTCAACTCCCCAGAAACATCCCCCAGCTAGATAAATTTCGTGCAAGTCTGCGTCTTTACTAATTTCTGTTTTTTTCACTGTTTTTCCTCCTTGGCTAACTGATGCTTTCTCAATTTGCGAGCTATCTGTCTGCCCTGCATTTCGCATCAATAGAAAATAGAAACCGGTTAGGACTAGGAGAATGATCCCTGCCAAGACAAACAATTTTACTTTATCATTCATAGCCTTTCTCTACCCCATTTCTTTCAATGTTTTTAAAATCATATCCTTATCCATAAAACCTGGTTGCGTTTTGACCAGCTTGCCTTCCTTGTCTATAAAGGCTTGAGTTGGGTAAGAACGGACACCATAACTTTCCAAGAGTTTACCTGACGAATCAATTAGAACTGGAAAATTTTTATAATCCAAGCCCTTGTATCAGTTCTTAAAGGCCGACTCTGCTTGTTCCCCCTTGTGTCCAGGAGACACCACTGTCAAGACCACATAGTCATCACCAGCTTCTTTAGCAATTTCATCCGTATCCGGAAGGCTAGCTAGACAGATAGAACACCAAGAAGCCCAGAATTTAAGATAGACTTTCTTGCCTTTGTAGTCAGATAAACGATAAGTCTTACCATCTACTCCTGTTAGTTCAAAATCAGCGACTGCTTGACCTTTAGTCGCAGTTTGCGCACCGACTTGTTCTGTTTTGGTTTGCTCCTTCATAGTTGATTCGTCTGACATGTTTTTAGCCGAACAAGCTGCCAAGCAACAGATTGAGCCTACTCCAAGGAGACATGTTTGCCATTTTTTCATTTCTTTTTCCTCTCTATTCAAATAATCTTGTCAAAATGGAAGCATTTCCCAAAAGCACCAAGATTCCCATCACGATAATGAGGAAACCACCCACTTTTTTGAGGATCCCGAGGTAAGGATGGAGTTTTCGAAAATGTTTCAAAATATAGCTGGAGGCAAGGGCTAGAAGCAAAAATGGTAGCGCCAAACCTAACGTGTAAACCAACATGAGAGCAGCCCCCTGCCAAGCTCCTGAACCACCTGAAGCCGCCAAGGCTAAAACAGACCCCAGAACCGGCCCTACACATGGCGTCCAAGCAAAACTAAAGGTCAACCCCAGTAAAAATGCCTGACTATAGCCGTTAGCGTTTTGACCCTGTCTCTTTAATTGTAGCCTTCTTTCCTTGTAGAGCCCCTGCAAATGTAAAACTTCCATCTGGTGTAAGCCCAAGAGAATAATAACCGCACCCGTCACATACTGAAACCAAGAAGCATACAGCAAATTGCCTAAAAAACCAGCTCCATAGCCCAGTAAGATAAAGATAAAAGAAATCCCCGCTATAAAGGCCAGAGTTCGCAATAAACTAACAAGTGAGATTGACAATTTTTCGCTAGAAGCCTGAGCACCATCTTTGTCATCCAGCAAGACCCCTGCATATACTGGCAACAAGGGTAAAATACAAGGAGAAAAGAAGGAAAGAATTCCAGCAAGAAAAACACTGATAAAAAAGAATACACTGTCCATATCTTTTTACTCTTCTTTCTTTTGATAAGTCTATTATAATTCCCAAGTCTAAGAAAAAACAGGGACAATGATAGGGAAAAATAGGAATTTAATCAGCTTATTCAGAAATCTGGCACAAAAAAAGCCAGACAAGGTCTGACTTTGATAGAAACGGAAAAGAAAATTCACTACTCTTCTCTGCTTATCTGGTAATAAATAAGGTCCGCAACCTAGTCTTTTCTCTCCACACCATTGGCAATAGTTTTTAGATAGGACATTCCCACTTTTTCCATAACGCGACCTGAAGCTGGATTGAAACTGGCATAGCGAGCTCTAACTCTTTGAAAAACTGCTTGGGTAAAACAGAAGTCTAAAACAGCTTTCAAGGCCTCCGTCATCATACCACGACCCCAATAATCTTTTCCTAAAACATAGCCAATTTCACAAGAAGAATCGTCCTCATCCATCTCAACGATGCTGATATCTCCTATCACTTGCTCTGGGTTTTCTTTAATCCTGAATTGTCAAATTAAGTGCACATTTTCTTCATAGAAAACTTCATAAGGTGTTTTCCAGTTGAGACACTTTCGTGGCCTATTATTTAGTTTATTCTCCCACAGCTGAATGGTGTGCTCGTCAATGAATGTTAAGTCGCTCCCTTTGGGAAAATATTCTCGTAGTAATCCATTGGTATTCTCATTTGTTCCTCGTTGCCAAGGCGCATGAGGATCGGGAAAATAGACTTCTACCTTTAATTTGTCGGTCAAGTCCTGATGCTTCGTGAATTCTTTTCCTCTATCTGGAGTGACAGTTTCTTCCGGCAAGAGCGCCAACATTTTTACCATAGCTTCTATCACCAACTTGCTTTTCTTGACAGCTATCTTCTGGATTTTTAGAAAACGAGAATAGCGATCCGTTAGAGTCACTAAACAAGCTTTTCCAGTTTTCCCTGCAACCGTATCTGCTTCCCAATCACCGATCCTAGCCCGCTTGTTTGCTTCTTCGGGTCTTTCGCAAATGGTATGAGAAATAGGAAATTCCTAGCCTATTTATTCTGCATTTGTCTGAACGTAAGCCGCAATGACATCTGACGTGTACTGGGCTGTTCCAGAACCAAACTTGTCAATGTTTTCCTTAAACTCTGGGTTGTAGACGTAACCTTTACCGATATGACCGAAGACTTCAATAGGGCAGTCAAATCCATAAGTACGAATGGCTTGCAAGAGCTTAGCTGCCTCTTCTTGATTTTCGGCGGCTGTTTCAGGCAGACCAGCTTGAAGGTTTTGTGCCAAGGCTTGAAAAACTTGGTTGAAGGCGGCTGTGGCCTCGTCTTCGCGACCTTTTTGGCGTTCAAGCGCTTGTCCCATGACTTCTTGACCATATTTCTCTACCGCCTCTTGGTGGTATTTTTGATTGTCTTGATAGCTAAATCCAGTGAATTTTTCCTCAATCGTCATTTTTCTTTCTCCTTTTTGTTCTTGAATGGTTTTTTGCAAGGTGGAAATCAAAGTATCCAGATGTTGCCTTTCTCGAGTCAAATAGTCCAACTGCCTGGTCAAATGGGGCAATAAATCTGTCCTTTCTTCCTTTAACAGCTCTGCTATTTTTTCTAAAGAAAATCCTAGATATTTGTAGTAAAGAATAACCTGAAGTCGTTCCAAATCCTCCTGACTGTAGATTCGATAGCCGTTTTCCGACTTTAACGGAACCAAGAGTCCTATCTTGTCATAGTGGTGTAGAGTCTTGACTGATACGCCCGAAAGCTGCGCAGCTTCTTTTATATGGTACATGATTTCCTCCTTACAATCATAGTATATCCCCTCCCCTTAGGTCAGAGTCAAGCGTTTTTGCGAACATTTTTAACTTTTTGAGAAAGGTGTGAAAACTTGAAAATGGTTTTCTTGACAGACCTTAGAAAACATGATAGGATAGTCAAGTCTATCAATCAAACAGAAGGCTCATAGAGAGCCATTGAGAGAGGGCTATTTGACAACTCAAGTAGCCTTTTCTTATTTTAAAAAACAAGATTGGAGTTTCAACTATGTCAGAAAAATCGCAATGGGGATCGAAACTGGGCTTTATCCTAGCATCTGCTGGTTCAGCCATCGGACTTGGTGCCGTTTGGAAGTTCCCCTACATGACTGCTGCTAATGGCGGTGGAGGCTTTTTACTGGTCTTTCTCATTTCTACCATTTTAATCGGTTTCCCGCTCCTGCTTGCTGAATTTGCCCTTGGCCGTAGTGCTGGCGTTTCCGCTATCAAAACCTTTGGAAAACTGGGCAAGAATAACAAGTACAACTTTATCGGTTGGATTGGTGCCTTTGCCCTCTTTATCCTTCTCTCCTTTTACAGTGTTATTGGAGGTTGGATTCTAGTCTATTTGGGCATTGAGTTTGGGAAATTGTTCCAACTTGGCGGAACGGGTGATTATGCTCAGTTATTTACTTCAATCATTTCAAATCCAGCCATTGCCCTAGGAGCTCAAGCAGCCTTTATCTTATTGAATATCTTTATTGTATCACGCGGGGTTCAAAAAGGGATTGAAAGAGCCTCGAAAGTCATGATGCCCCTGCTCTTTATCATCTTTGTCGTGATCATTGGGCGCTCTCTCAGCTTGCCAAACGCCATGGAAGGGGTTCTCTACTTTCTCAAACCAGACTTTTCAAAACTAACTAGCGCTGGCCTTCTCTACGCTCTGGGACAATCTTTCTTTGCCCTCTCACTAGGGGTGACAGCCATGCTGACCTATGCTTCCTACTTGGACAAGAAAACCAATCTGGTCCAGTCAGGGATTTCCATCGTAGCCATGAACATCTCGGTATCCATCATGGCGGGACTAGCCATTTTCCCAGCCATGTCAGCCTTCAATATCCAGTCTGAAGGGGGACCAAGCCTGCTCTTTATCGTCTTGCCTCAACTCTTTGACAAGATGCCTTTTGGAACCATTTTCTACATCCTTTTCCTCTTGCTCTTCCTCTTTGCGACGGTCACTTCCTCTGTCGTGATGCTGGAAATCAATGTGGGCAATATCACCAACCAGGACAACAGCAAGCGTGCCAAGTGGAGTGCTATTTTAGGAATCTTGACCTTTGTTTTTGGAATTCCTTCAGCCCTTTCTTACGGTGTTATGGCGGATGTTCACATCTTTGGGAAGACTTTCTTTGATGCCATGGATTTCTTGGTTTCCAATCTCCTCATGCCTTTTGGCGCCCTCTGCTTATCCCTCTTTACAGGATATATTTTCAAGAAGGCCTTAGCCATGGAGGAACTTCATCTTGATGAAACACCATGGAAACAGGGACTTTTCCAAGTCTGGCTCTTCCTCCTTCGTTTTATCATTCCTATCATCATCATTGTGGTCTTTATCGCCCAATTTATGTAATCAAAAAGGACTTGAGTAGTAAACTCAGGCCCTTTCTTTTTATGGATGGCTAACAATCAATTCCAAACCTTGCCCTTCCAAGGTCCAAGCTTCAACATCACTTGGTAGGATAAAGTGGCTACCTTTTTGGATTGGATAGTTTTTTCCGTCAACAGTCAGTTGACCTTGACCAGCTAAGACGCTGAACAAGCTGTAGTCGGCTGTCTTTTCAAAATCAACTTTTCCAGTAATTTCCCATTTGTAAACCGCAAAGAAATCATTCGAAACAAGTAAAGTAGAACGCAAATCATCTGCTTTAACTGTTACAGGTCGGCTATTAGCAGGCTCACCAATATTTAGAACATCGATGGATTTTTCAAGATGAAGCTCACGCAAGTTACCATTATCATCCTTGCGGTCAAAGTCATAGACACGGTAGGTGGTATCGCTAGACTGCTGGGTTTCAAGAATCAAGATACCTGCTCCAATAGCGTGCATAGTACCACTTGGTACGTAGAAGAAATCTCCTGCTTTAACTGGCACTTTTGTCAACAGCGCATCCCAGTTTTTATCTTCGATTTGCTGGCGGAGTTCTTCTTTTGATTTGGCATTGTGACCATAGATAATCTCTGAACCTTCGTCTGCTGCGATGATATACCAGCACTCTGTTTTTCCGAGCTCGCCTTCGTGTTCTAGTCCATAGGCATCGTCTGGGTGAACTTGGACACTGAGCCAGTCGTTGGCATCGAGAATCTTGGTCAAGAGTGGAAATACAGGCTCTGGACGGTTACCAAATAATTCACGGTGTTCCGCATACAAAGTAGCTAGGTCTGTTCCCTCAAAACGACCATTTGCTACCTTGGAAACACCATTTGGGTGGGCTGAGATAGCCCAGTATTCGCCAATTTTTTCACTTGGGATGTCGTAGCCAAACTCATCACGTAGCTTGGTTCCGCCCCAGATTTTTTCTTGCATAACTGATTGTAAAAATAATGGTTCTGACATCTTATTCTCCTGTCTGTTTTTCTCCCCTCATTATAGCAAAAAGCTCGATCTAATTGAACTCTTTTTCACATCTTATAAAGTAGGGAGAAGATTTTATAAAAATAGTAACGAAATAATCTTTTACTTGATGGAGGAACCTCTAAAGCAACACTCAGAAAGCTCGCTGTCAATAGGCTGTTTTCCTCAACTCACCATAAAATTTTCACTTAAGACTATACTTTGCTAGAAAACAGACTGAAACCAGTCTCCTTTTAAATCAAAGCCGTGATAGCCGTCACTAGGCCAAAAACGATACCTGGCGCATTAGCAGCCGCAAGGGGGATATCTCTTTCCTTTTTGAACAAGCCGTAATAAACCCAAAGACTACAGTTAATGGCTGCAACCAAGGGCTGGATAAAGTTCCCTTTTTGACCAGCCAGGTTGTTCATAATTTGTGGGAAGTAAGACACATACATCATAACGGACATGAAGGTCGCTACCCAACCCAAAATTCTCATTTGTTTCTCAGACATTTTCAAAACCTCTTTCATTTTTATGAATCATATTTTATAATCTTTTTTCAAAACAATCAAGACTTTGAAGCTTTTGTTATGAAGATGTAAACTATCACAATCTTGTGATAAGAAAGAGGAAACAGAAAAAGACCGGATTTCTCCGATCTTTCAATAGTGCATATTCTCACATTCTGTATTAAGAATAATTATGGTTAGCTTCAAATGATTAAGCGCCCTATTTCATACGATAAAAATCAATCACTAGACCAGCAGGGCCTTTAACTAGTAGCGATTCCGTTCCCCAATCAGTTATAGCTGGGCCGTGTAAAATGTCCGCACCAAGCTCTTTCAACCGTTGATAGTTCTGGTCTACATCCTCAACCTCAATATGAAGAATGATGCCTGACTGAAAGTTTTTCAAAGGAATCAAATGATTTTGTGACAACATGAGACAGTGACTACCAATCGTAAACTGAGCAAAACTGTCATCAACATAGTCTGCCTTTTTATCCAAAATACGCTCCAGGTCAGCACAGACTTGAGGAACATCTGAAACGATGATATCTAATTGATTTAAATTCATTTACTATCCTCCAGAAAAAGACCGGATTGCTCCGATCTTTTCAAGTTCTACTCTAAGAAAATCAAAGAATAAAATCTACAACGTTTACATTTGATTTTCGATGAGAGGAATTATTTGATTGCGCGTGATTGCAATCCTTCTTCTTCCAAGAAGAGGCGGAATGGTACGAGTTCTTCTGCTTCGTATTTTTCCTTGAAGGCTTTGATTGCTTCTTCTGAGTGTTGTTTTGGATCCAACTCAAGTACTTCTACTGGAAGTGGACGGTGTTGAGTAATGCGAGCATCGATCACAACAGTTTTACCTTCTTTGTTCAATTTAACAGCTTCTGCAACAACTGCATCGATATCTTCGATACGGTCAACTGTAAATCCAACAGCTCCTTGAGCTTCAGCGATTTTCGCGTAGTCCGCGTTAGGGAAGTCACAACCAAACAAGTGTTTGTTTGTGTCTTCGTATTTGTCCTTGATGAAGGCATATTTACCATTTGAGAAGACAACGTTGATAACTGGAAGGTCGTATTGAACGTTTGTGATAACGTCTGGGTAGCACATGTTGAATGCACCGTCACCCATGATGTTCCATACTTGGCGATCTGGATTGTCTTTCTTAGCAGCGATACCACCAGGAAGGGCAATACCCATTGTCGCAAAGAGTGGAGATGTACGCCACATGTTCTTAGGTGTCATGTGAAGGTGACGAGTAGATGTTTGAGTAGTGTCACCTACGTCGATTGAGTAGATAGCGTCTTGATCAGCATGTTTGTTGATTGCATTGTAAACTTGGTACAATTGCAATTCACCCTCAGTTTTACCTTCAAGTTTGTTCATGTAATCACGCCAGTTTTGGTTATTCTTAACGTTTGCACGCCACCATGGAGTAGATTCTACTGGGTTTACTTTGTCAAGGATGGCTTTCGCTGCTTGACCTGCATCACCAAGGATAGAAGCGTCAAGGGCATGGCGTTTACCAAGTTTGTATGGGTCGATATCGACTTGGATGAATTTTTCAGTGTTCTTGAAGGCTTCGTAAACTTCAGCAAATGGGAAGTTTGATCCAAGGAAAAGAACAGTGTCTGCTTCAAAGACCACTTCGTTGGCTGGTTTCCAACCAACACGGTAAGCAGAACCTGTCAAACCTTCGTAGTTCCATTCAAAGGCTTCAAAGTTTTTACCAGTTGTGATGATTGGTGCTTTGATTTTACGTGACAATTCTGTAATCACTTCACCAGCTTTAACACCACCGTAACCAGCGTAAATAACTGGACGTTCAGCATTGTTCAAGATTTCAACCGCTTTGTCGATTTCAACTTCGTTCAAGGCAGGAGCGATGAATGAACGCTCGTATGAACCTGAACCGTAGTATGAGTTTTCGTCAATTTCTTGGAAACCGAAGTTTACTGGGATTTCAACAACAGCTGGACCTTTTTTAGAAACTGCAGCACGGCAAGCTTCGTCGATTACTTTTGGCAATTGCTCAGCGTAAGCGACACGTTTGTTGTAAACAGCGATACCGTTGTACATTGGGTTTTGGTTCAATTCTTGGAAGGCATCCATGTTCAATTCGTTAACTGGACGTGATCCAAGGATAGCAAGGAATGGAGTGTTATCCATAGCTGCATCGTAAACACCGTTAATCAAGTGAGTCGCACCTGGACCACCTGAACCAACTGCAACCCCGATTGAGCCGCCGAATTTAGCTTGCATGACCGCTGCAAGAGCACCTGTTTCTTCGTGGCGAACTTGCAAGAAGCGGATATCTTTGTCTTCAGCCAAAGCGTCCATCAATGAGCTGAGTGTTCCTGATGGGATACCGTAGATAGTATCTACGCCCCATGTCTTCAATACGTTGAGCATTGCTGCAGATGCAGTAATTTTCCCTTGAGTCATAATGATAACTCTCCTTCAAAATAATTTCATACATTTACAAAAAGCGCTTTTATATGTTGTTTGAAAGCGATTCAGTAAATTTACAATCCTAATTTACCACATTTACTTTGAGTATCCTAAGAATGTGCTCAGAAGTTTGCATTCTCTATTACAGCACAGATTGAAAACGCTTCAGAAAACTGTTTTATAATAAAAAAGCGAGCAAGCTCGCTTTTAGTCTATTTTACTAAAGTTTAGCATGAGTGAACTGGTCAAAACAGATACAGAACTAAAGGCCATAGCAAGACCTGCCAGTTCTGGATTGAGCACCAGACCAATCCCTGAAAAGACACCAGCTGCAATCGGAATTCCGGCGACATTGTAGATAAAGGCCCAAAAGAGGTTGAGCAGAATTCGATTGAAGGTTTTCTTGCTCATGTCAAAGGCACGAACCACTCCTAGGAGGTTATTAGTTGTCAACACCAAATCTGCTGACTCGATGGCAATATCTGTTCCAGCTCCCATAGCAATCCCCACATCTGCTACACTGAGGGCAGGAGCGTCATTGATACCATCACCAACAAAGGCTACTTTTCCAGCTGATTGTAGTTTATGGATTTCATGGGCTTTTTCTTCTGGCAAGACACCTGCAATGACCTCTTCGATTCCAATCTGATCGGCAATAGCACGCGCCACGCCAGCATTATCCCCTGTCAGCATGACTGTTTTAAGACCTCGTTTTTTCAACTGACTGATGGCAAGCTTAGCATTTTCCTTAGGAATATCTTGCAGAGCAAGCAAGCCTTTGATTTCATTGTCAACAGCCAAGAACACAACTGTCTTAGCTTCTTTTTCTAGTTCTTCTAGTTTTTCTTGATAAATGCTAGAAATATCCATGCCATCCAGCATTTTAGCATTTCCAAGCAAAACTTGTTTTCCATTGATTTGCCCTGAAACACCTTTTCCGTGCAAGGCTTGGAAATTTTCCACAGTGTGAAGCTCAAGTCCAGTTTCAGTCGCTCGCTTGACAATGGCCTCAGCCAGTGGGTGTTGAGAAGCTTCTTCCAAGGAAGCTGCCAATCCAAGCACTTCTACTTCGTCGCCGATGATATCTGTGACCACAGGTTTCCCTTCCGTCAAAGTTCCTGTCTTATCAAAAACAATAGTTTGGACTTTCTGGATTTCCTGTAGAACCGTTCCATTTTTGAGGAGAACTCCCATCTTGGCACTGCGACCTGTCCCCACCATAAGGGCTGTCGGTGTTGCAAGTCCCAATGCACAAGGGCAGGCAATAATCAGAACTGCTACTCCATAGAGAAGCGAAGACACAAAGCTCGCTCCAAGCACAACTACACTATCCCTGAGCAAGACGAACCAAACCCAAAAGGTCACAATCCCTAAAATGACAACTGCTGGGACAAAAATCCCTGAAATTTTATCCGTCAAGTCCTGAATCGGCGCACGACTTGTCTGAGCTTTCTTCACAAAATCCACAATCTGAGCCAAAACAGTCTCTGAACCAACTTTTTCTGCTCTAAAAACAAGTGTTCCACTATTATTGATGGTTGAACCAATGACGGTATCTCCAACTGTCTTGTCCACAGGCAGACTCTCACCTGTCACCATAGACTCATCAATACTAGAGACACCTTCCACTACGATACCATCAACCGCAATCTTTTCACCGGGACGCACTCGAATCAGGTCACCTACCTTGACTTGCTCCAAGGGGACTTGAACATAGTTATCCTCACGCAAGACTTCTGCAGTTTTAGCCTGCAAGTCAAGTAATTTCTCCACAGCTTGGGAAGTATTTTTCCGCATTTTCTCCTCAAAAACGGCTCCCATAAGAACGAAGAAGAAGATAAATGCAGCACTTTCAAAGTAAACGGGGAGACCAGCGAAGAGGGCAACTAAGCTATAGAAATAGGCCACTAGGGTTCCCAGAGCAACCAAGGTATCCATGTTGGCATTGTGCTTTTTAAAACTAGCCCAAGCACTTTGGATATAAGGACCACCTGCTACTAGCATAATCGGTGTTGTGGCTAAAAAGGTTCCCCAACGCATGACTTGGTGACTAATTCCTCCTGTCGACATACCAATCATGAGAATCACAAGAGGCACAGTAAAGATACTAGTAATCCAAAAACGCTGTAAAAGTGATAGAGATTTTCGAGTCTTCTCAACTACGGTATAACTCCCCTTTTGCATCTTCATACCACAAGAAAATTCATGTTGACCTAATTCTTGAGGTGTAAAACGAATGACTTTCTCCTCATCTACGCCGATTGGTTCCAAAATGCCTTCTTCTTCAAACAGAATTTCCTTGTAACAGTTTGAAGGAGTTGCTCGATGAAAGGTAATCTCAGCAGGAATCCCTTTTTGCAGTTGAATGTGGTCTGGATGGTAGCCTTTGTCTGCCGTGATACGGATTTTTTGAACACCATTTTCAAGACTTGCTTTTACGATTTCAGTCATATCATTCTCCTATTCTACAATCATCTTACCGTGCATCATATTCATGCCACAAGAGAAACCATACTCTCCAGCCTGTTCAGGTGTGATTTCCACTACATACTCTTCACCCATAGGCAAGTCCGCATGCACTCCAAAATCTGGGAAAACAATCTGATCTAGGCAGGGTGAAGGGTCCTTGCGGTCAAAGACGATACGGGCTGGCACTGATTTCTTAAGAATAATCAACTCAGGCGTATAGCCCCCTTTGACTTCCACTCGAATCTCTTGGTAGCCCTTTTTTTGCTGGGCCTTTTGTTCAGATTTTTCAGGCTTTTTGAAAAACCAAAACAAGATAAACGCGATAAGGGCAATACAAATAATGGTTACAATACTATTTAACATGACGTCTCCTTTACATACAATTACATCTTACTTCTGTTACAGCGCTTGATTTCTTCTTAGAAATCACAGCTTCTAAGTCTTCCAAGTCAGCCTGAGTAAAATCACATTCAGCAATCAAATCAGCCAACAAGTTCTTCATCCTACGAGAACAAACCTTGTCCTTGATATCTTGGACAAGTAAATCTCGACTTTGGTCTAGAGTTAAAAGGGCTGAATAAATAAAGGACTTGCCCTCTTTTTCCCGAGTCAAACACTCTTTCTCAACCAAACGAGCCAAAAGAGTTTGAATGGTCGACTTGGACCAGTCGAACCGTTCCGCTAAAACCCTGATCAAATCGCTACTGGTCTGCTCGCCCTGCATCCAAATGATCTTCATAACCTGCCATTCTGCATCTGAAATCTGCATAATCACACCTCCTAAATCTACATTTGTCGATTACATTTATTAGTATACTCCGAAAATCTACATTTGTCAACTATAAAAATTGATTTTTATATAACACTAGAAATGTTAAATATATTCTAAGACATCAAAAGCCTCCACATTTAGTGGAGGCCGTCATCTTTATCAATACAATTTCAAGTCACAAGGGTCAACTGGGAAGGTTGGGTTATATGGATTGTGACGGAGTTTGAAGTGTTTGACATCCTCAATAGTCTGAGTTCCAGATAACTGCATGACTGTTTTCAATTCTGCATTCAAGTGCTCAAAGACTTGACGCACACCAACACTACCACCAAGGGCCAAACCATAGATAACAGGGCGGCCAATAGCTACCAAGTCTGCTCCTGAAGCCAAGGCTTTAAAGACGTGCTGACCGCGACGAACACCAGAGTCAAAGACAATTGGCACACGTTTATCAACTGCTTCAGCCACTTCTTGAAGCGAGTCAAAGGATGCTGGTCCACCGTCGATTTGGCGGCCACCGTGGTTGGTTACCCAGATACCTGAGGCACCCGAAGCAAGCGATCGTTCAACATCCTCACGGCATTGTGGTCCCTTAACATACACAGGAAGACCAGAATATTCAGCGATAAATTCTACATCGCGTGGAGACAAGCGTTGTTTGGCTGACTTGTAAACAAAGTCCATTGATTTTCCAGCACCTTCTGGCAGGTATTCCTCAACAATCGGCATGCCAACTGGGAAGACAAAACCATTGCGCTTGTCGACCTCACGATTCCCCCCTACAGTTGCATCTGCCGTCAAGACAATCGCTTTGTAGCCCTCAGCCTTCACACGGTCCATGATATGGCGGTTAATCCCGTCATCCTTACTAAAGTAAAATTGGAACCAATGAGGTGTCCCTTGAAGAGCTTCCGTAATTTCTGGAAGGTCAACGGTAGAGTAGGAACTAGTTGTATATAGAGAACCAAATTCATGCACACCACGCGCAGTAGCTACTTCCCCCTGCTCATTTGCCAATTTATGAGCCGCAACAGGCGCCATAATAATTGGTGAAGATAATTTTTCACCTGCAAATTCAATCTCTGTACTTGGATTTTCAACGTCACAAAGCGTATGTGGAACGATGAGTTTGTGGTTAAAGGCACGGATATTCTCGCGTAAAGTGAAAGTATCTTCTGCTCCACTAGCGATATAACCAAAGGCAGTTTTAGGAATAACTTGTTGCGCCATTGGCTCCAAATCATAAGTGTTAATAAAATCTACAGGTCCTTCTGCATTGCTTGTTTTATATGACATAAAGTGTCCTCCTTATTAAGTAAGCGTTTACTTTTTCTTGCATAAACTATATTACCTCTTTTTCAGAATCCTTTCAAAAATTTTGTCTGGAAATTTCAAACTGATTACTTGGACCTTTCAAAAAAATCAGGTAATCCTAGTGACTACCTGATTTTCAATATTTTAGGCATTTTGCCAATTTTCTTGGTCTTCTTTGAATCGTTTTAAGAGATCCAATCCCTCTGGTGTGATGTAGCCTTCCTCCTGAGCTAGGTGGATGAGCTCGCTGTAGTTTGAGAGAGTCACCAGTTTCACGCCTGCGTTTGCAAAGTTCTTATCTGCTTTTGCTAGTTGATAGCTAAAAATAGCTACTACACCGAGAACATCTGCTCCTTCGCGTTTGGCAGCTGCTACCGCTTCGAGAACTGAACCACCAGTTGAGATCAGGTCTTCTACAATTACCATTTTTTGCCCCTGGGCTACACGGCCTTCGATTTGGTTTCCGGCTCCATGGTCTTTTGGTTTGCTACGGATATAGGCAAATGGTAGGTTCATCTTGTCCGCGATGATAGCTCCGTGTGGAATCCCTGCTGTCGCAGTTCCTGCAATCACTTCAAGCTCTGGAAAGGCTACTTTGATAGCATTCACAAAACCATTTTCAATCAAGGTTCTAGTTTCTGGGTAAGCCAGAGTCACGCGGTTATCTGTATAGATAGGTGACTTGATACCAGATGCCCAAGTGAAAGGCTCTTCTGGTTTGAGATAAACCGCTTGAATTTTCAATAGATGGCTAGCAATGTCTCTAGCAAGTGTCATGGTATACTCCTTCTTATCCTTAAATCTATAATCAAATACGCTTTAGACCCAATCGCGTGTCCATTCTTCCTTGATAGCGTGATAGGCTGCTACAGGGTCTGCTGCCTGTGTGATAGGACGGCCTACTACAATGTAGTCACTACCGATTTGATAGGCTTGACCAGGGGTCACTACGCGTTTTTGATCCGCTGCTTCAGCACCTGCTGGTCGAATACCTGGTGTCAAGCAGATAAAATCTTCGTTTGTCGCCTCCTTGATGAGTTGGGCTTCTTGGGCTGAGCAAACCACTCCATCCAATCCAGCTTCAGCTGTTTTCTTAGCATAGTGAATCACTGATTCTTGCAGGCTAGTTTGGATATTTTGACAGTCTTGCATCTGTTCCTCGGATGTTGAGGTCAATTGGGTCACCGCGATAAGAATCCCTTGATCACCGAGGCCTTCACGCGCGGCCTGCATCATCTCAAGTCCACCTGCAGCCTGAACATTGGTCATATCGACACCCAGACTTGACAAGATTTTCATGGTTGACTTGACCGTATTTGGAATATCATGCAACTTGAGATCCAAAAAAACACTATGTCCCAATGATTTTAAATAACGCACAACTTCGGGACCTACTGCATAGTAGATTTCCATTCCTACCTTGACATAGAGTTTTTCCTCTGCTGGAAAAAGGGCTAAAAATTCTTTGGCTTCCTCGAAACTTGGAAAATCCAGAGCAATGACTGGGCGACTCTCACGCATTCTTTTCTCCTATTCTTTGTTAACAGTCCATTGCAAAAAAAAGGAACCTGCTAGCAGCTAGGTTCCACGAAAAACGGGTAGTTTCCACCCTTTCACTGTCTAACCTTAGCTGCCTCTCTGGACTGCTTTAAAAGTTTTCTACTATTCTATTATTTATAACAACACTTGTCAAGTAAAAACTGAAGATTCTTATTCTTGTTTCTTTTCTTCAGCTTTTTTTTCTTCCTGTTTTTTCTTCTCCGCTTCCTTAGCTTCTTGTTTAGCCTTTTCCTCAGCTTCTTCTAAACGTTTATCAGCTAGGCTGGTACTATAGATTCCAGCTTCCATATCAATAAAGCTCGGTTCTGCTAGTTGTGGCTTAATTTTGCTGTAATAAGGTAATTTCTTACTCAACTCTGACAAGGGAACTACTATTTCATCTGTATCCTGCATAGTAATTTTTAGAAGATCGGCAGTTGCCTTACTTGGAGCTAGTTCGATCTTCTGGATCTGACTCTTGATATCCTCACTGATAGTAGATAATCCAGTTATCAGCTCTTTCACCTGCTGCTCATCGTTAAAGGTGACTGTTAGGTAGGTCTCAGGCAGGTTCAAAAGGTTGACAGGGCTTGAGTCAATTGTTCCACTAGATAGGATTGGATAGTGGTCTTCACCTGTCACATAGTAGCCAACAATCTCAAACTCTTTAACTTCAATCGTAAAGTTAGTCGGAAATTGATAGTTAATCTTCGCCGACTCTATCCAATGGTTGTACTTGATTCGCTCAGCGTATCTTTCCTTATCCAACAATAGAGCTAAAGTATAGTCGCTATCTTGAATTCCAGAAGCCTGTTTGATGTCATCCGCTTGGGTCTGGACATTGCCCTTTACCTCGATATGCTTGATAGTCGAAAGAGGGGTCAAGAGATAGATAGAAAGGAGGAGAACCAGAACACTCGGTACCAAGATACTCACAGCTCGCCAAATATGAACAGGAGCAATTTTAGGCTTGGCAGGTTTTTCTGGTTTTTCTTTTTTCTTCTTCTCTTTTTCTTCTTTGACTTTCAGGTCATCCTTTTGAGATTTTTCTTCTTTTTCGGATGGTTCCTTGCTTGTACTTGAGACTTCCTCGTCTGACTCACTCGATGATTTCTTGGATTCCTCCAGTAGTTTCGAGCTAGCTTCCTTTCGAGCTTGTTTTTCCTTTTCCTTCTCTTCAGCTAGAGCAACTTCCTCCTCAGCCTTCTTTTTCAGATATTCTTGGTTCCGTTTCTGCCATTCAGACAATTCTTTCTTCTGGTTTGATTCTTTTTTCTTATCCTTTGACATTGATTTTCCTTATGATAGGTCTTTTCTTAGTAGGGCATAAAAATCATCAAGAGATTTCAATTCAGTTGAAGCTTTCATGCTAGCTTGGTACTGATCCTTGTGACTAAGCAAGTGACTGAGTTTCTCCTCCAAGCTTTCCAAGGTCAAGTCACTTTCTTGAAGTTCTTCTGCATAGCCTTTCTTAACAAAGTAGGCTGCATTTTCAATCTGGTCTCCTCGACTTGCTTCACGACCCAATGGTACGATGAGATGGAGTTTCACCATGGCCAAGAGCTCAAATATCGTATTGGCACCGCCACGCGTCACCACCACATCTGCCATCTCCATCAAGGGTTGATAGAGATCCGTCACATAGTCAACACGAAAGAGATTTTGACTCAACTCATTGAGGCTTGAATCTCCAGTGAGATTGATAATATTGTAGCGCTCTGTCAGTTCTTGCTTATGATCTGTCACCAATTGGTTAAAGACACGAGCTCCTGCAGAACCACCGACAAACAATACTGTAGGCAATTTAGGATTAAAGTGGGTTTGGATATTCACCAATTCATCTGATTCAGGAGTTTTTTGGTCTAAAACCTTGGTCACTGCTCCCACATGCTCGACCTTTACGAGACCAGCAGCCTGCTCAAATGTTGAATACATCTTGGTTGCGAATTTATAGGCAATTTTATTGGCCAAGCCCATAGACAGGTCAGATTCGTGAATAAAGACTGGCACTCCTGACACTCGCGCTGCGATAACCGGCGGTACAGAGACAAATCCCCCCTTAGAAAAAAGAGCTTGCGGACGAAGTCGTAACATGATAAAGAGGGATTGGACAATTCCCCAACCAACTTTAAAGACATCCAGCATATTTTGCCAAGAGAAATAGCGACGCAACTTCCCAGTCGCAATGGAATGAAAGGTCACATTCAAACCTGACTTGAGGATTTCTTGGTGTTCGATTCCATGCTTATCACCGATATAGTGAACTTCCCAGCCGTCTTCGATAAACTTGGGCATTAACAAAAGGTTAAGGGTGACATGTCCAACCGTCCCCCCACCTGTAAAGACAATTTTTTTCATATTATTCCTTTAACTCCGCTACTGTGTCGATAAAGAGGTCGCCACGTACTTCAAAGTTAGCATACATATCCCAACTAGCATTTGCAGGACTGAGGAGAACCACATCTCCTTCTGTCGCAAGTTCATAAGCCTTGCGAGTCGCATCTGCAATATCGGTCGCATCCACATAAGCCACACCAGCCTTATCCGCTGCACGTTTGACACGTTCTGCAGACTGACCAAGGATGACCATTTTCTTGAGTCCAGTGATATCTGGCACCAGCTCGTCAAACTCATTGCCGCGGTCCAAACCACCTGCAATTAAGATAACCTTACTATTATCAAATCCTGACAAGGCTTTTTGAGTTGCCAAGATATTGGTTGATTTACTGTCGTTATAAAATTTCACACCCTTGATTTCATCCACAAACTGGAGACGGTGTTTGACACCACCAAAGGCTGAAAGAGTTTCTTTGATGGTTTGGTTGTCCACTCCACGAAGTTTAGCTACTGCGATCGTTGCAAGGGCATTTTCTACATTGTGGCTACCTGGAACACCGATTTCACTAGCTGCCATGACCTCTTCACCACGGAAGTAGAGCAGACCGTTCTCTAGATAAGCTCCATAAACCTTTTCCTTTGTTGAAAATGGAACAACAGTGGCTTGTGTTTTGCTAGCCAATTCTTTTGCCAAATCTTGGTTAAAGTTCAAGACAAGGAAATCAGCTGCTGTCATCTTGTTCTGGATATTCCACTTAGCTGCTACATAGGACTCAAAAGAACCATGGTAGTCGATATGAGTGGGCATGAGGTTGGTAATAACCGCAATCTCGGGATGAAATTCTTGAACACCCATCAGTTGGAAAGAAGAAAGTTCCATGACAAGTGTGTCCTTGGCTGTTGCAGTTTGAGCCACTTGACTGGCAGGATAGCCGATGTTCCCTGACAAGAGACCATGTTGGCCAGCAGCAGTTAAAACTTCTCCAATCATAGTCGTTGTGGTTGTTTTCCCATTTGAACCTGTGATACCGATAATTGGCGCTTCTGAGATCAAGTAAGCCAACTCCACCTCAGTCAAGACTGGAATTCCCTTTGCCAATGCCTTTTCAATCATGGGATTGCTGTAGGGGATACCTGGATTTTTCACCATAAGGGCAAACTCTTCATCCAAGAGTTCCAAAGGATGCCCACCAGTGACAACCTTGATCCCTTCTTCCAGCAAACTTTGTGCAGCAGGATTTTCCTCGAAAGGCTTGCCGTCATTTACTGTCACAATAGCTCCCAGCTTGTCTAGCAAACGGGCCGCAGATTCACCAGACTTAGCCAAACCTAAAACAAGGACTTTCTTATTTTTAAATTGATCGATTACTTTCATGTCTCAAACTCCATTTCTACTCCTACTATTTTACCATTTTTATGGAAATAAAAAAGCCACAAAGTGTATTTGTGACTCTTTCTTCTAACTTAATGCTCTCTTATCATCGATGAGATAAATCGGTAACTCGAATTACTTGATCCACTTGCTCCCAGATAAGAGGATTATGGGTCGCAATAATAATAGTTCGATTCGGATTTTTTAAAGATTCTAGGATAGAAAGTAATTCTTCAGAGTTTTTGGGGTCTAGTGAAGCGGTTGGTTCATCTGCGAGGATCAAAACTAACCTGCACTCCAAAAGTTCGACAAAAAATATCTAACCCTTAGAGTGCAGGTCAACTCTCAGTACTTTATATCCTTACCTGTCTTTCTTCTGACCTTTGTCCTGTGACAAACATGGTAAAGGTTGCTTTGCAGACATTTCTGCCCTCTTGATTGGTGATATCGACATCCACGACACAGGTTGTACGACCTTGGTGGACACATTCTCCTTTAATGGTCAGCACATCGTCGAGTTTTCCTGCCTTGAGGTAGTTGATAGAGGACTGAAGCGTCACTCCATCTAGCCCTAGTGAAATGACCACCAAACCACTAATCTGATCACAAAGGGTAAAGAGATAGCCACCATGGGCATTGCCATAGTAGTTGAGCGACGAGTCCACTACTTTCGTCGTCACCTCAACGTGACCATCTCTCATTTGTTCAATTTCGTAATTTTCAAAGGCAGATATAGCGTCAAAATGAAAATCTTTCATCGTTTCCTCCTGATAGTTCAAACGACCCTATGATACTACTTTTTATAGGACTGTGCAAGGAGAAAGCTCCTAGTCTGGTAAAATTCCAACCTGCTCAACAAAGCGCATAAAGGCTGCCTGTCCCTGCTCCGTTTGCTTGTAGACTCCGGCATCCTCAAGTACACGCGCAAAGATAGCACCCACAGAGTCCTTGACGGTCTCAAGGGCTTTTTCTTTATCTTTTAGGTCTGGATGTTGGGCTTTGAGTTGGTCGGCCCATTCCTGATGATAAGCGGAAACTGCTTCATCATCTCCTACAAGATAGCTGGCAACTTGCTCCACTTCTGCTTTCAAGCGAGGTGGTAAGATAGCCAAGCCCATGACCTCGATCAAGCCGATATTTTCCTTCTTGATATGTTGGACATCCTTGTGGGGATGATAGATGCCGTCAGGATGCTCTGGCGATGTCTGATTGTCCCGCAAGACCAAGTCCAACTCAAACTGACCGTCGCGTTTACGAGCAATCGGTGTGATGGTGTGATGCGGTGTCCCGTCTGTCTCTGCCAAAATCTGTACTGCAGGATCTGAATACTGGCGCCATTCCTGTAAAATCTTGTCAGCCAAGTTGATCAAATCCTCTTTGGAATCCGAAGTCAAACGTAGCACTGACATAGGCCACTTGACAATCCCAGCCTTGACCTGCTCAAATCCAGCAAAGCAGAAAACCTTTTGCAAAGGAGCCATTTCCATAGGAAATACGTGACGGCCCCCCTGATAGTGGTCATGGGTCAGGATAGAACCACCCACTATCGGCAGATCCGCATTTGAGCCTGCAAAGTAATCAGGAAACTGCTCTACGATAGCCAACAAACGCTCAAAGCTCTGCCGACTAATGGCCATGGGACGATGCTGTCCATCTAAGAAAATACAGTGCTCATTAAAGTAAGCATAGGGCGAATACTGGAAGCCCCATTCCTGACCCGCCATTTCAAAACGAATAATACGGTGGTTGCTACGAGCTGGATGGTTAACTCGACCATGGTAGCCTTCGTTCTCTATACAAAGCTGACACTGGGGATAATTGCTAGCTTGCACCAACTTGGCCGCAGCAATCTCCTTTGGATCCTTTTCAGGCTTAGAAAGGTTGATGGTGATCTCAAGTTCTCCGTAGTCAGATGGTACACGATAAGCAATATTTTTAGCAATGGCCTTGAGTTTGATGTAGTCATTTTTCTGACTGAGCTGGTAAAAATCCCCTATCGCCTGCTCAGGAGAGTGGGCATAGGTTGTCCAAAAGTCACGATTAACCTGACTCGGACAAGGAGTCACCAAGTTCATCAGTTCAGCACCAAGGATTTCACGCGCAGTCTGACTATCCTCAATCGTCTCTAATCGAACCGCTTCCTCGACTAGCTGGTCCTTGAGGTCAATCAATTTATCCAGATCAGTCTCAACTTCCAAAACACCTTCGCCCACTCGAACCAAAACACGATTGGTCAGGTAGATTCGATCCATTTCCTCAAATGAACTTTCAGCAATAACATGTGTTACAAATTTATCTACTAAGGTCACTATAGAGCCTCCTTTTGACTAGTCAAGGATGCGAGTGCCACCTGCAACTTCAGCAATATAGAAGCTTGGAGCATATCCAACTACTTCCTCATAGTGCTTGCCAACAGCTGCCTTAAAGGCCTCAACAGAGTCTTTTTGCACCAAGGCAATGGCACAGCCACCAAAACCTGCCCCTGTCATACGAGCACCCAGAACACCTTTTTGATCCCAAGCTGTGTGAACGAGGGTATCCAATTCCAAGCCAGTTACTTCATAATCATGCTCCAGAGAAACGTGAGAAGCATTCATCAAGCGACCAAATGTTTCCAAATCACCTGCTTGAAGAGCTGCTTGAGCTTTAAGGGTACGTTGGTTTTCAAGCACAGCATGACGAGCACGTTTCAAACGATTTTCGTCTTTGATCAGGTAGCTGTATTGGTCAAATGCCCATTCATCCAATTCACCCAAGGTCTGAATATCCAAGGCAGCTTGCAATTCTTCCACTGCTTTTTCACACTCAGCACGGCGCTCATTGTATTTAGAATCTGCCAATTCACGACGTTTGTTGGTGTTCATGATGACCACAACATTGTCTTTCAAATCAAGTGGCACCAAGTCATACTCCAAGGTATTGGTATCTAGGTAAATGGCACGTTGGTCAGCCCCCATACCGATAGCAAACTGGTCCATGATACCAGAGTTGACTCCGATAAAGTTATTTTCTGTTTGTTTTCCGATTTTAACCAAATCCAAACGGTCTAGTTTTAGGTCAAAGAGATGCTCTGCCACGACCCCTGTCAAGAGTTCCAAGGATGCTGATGAAGACAAGCCAGAACCATTTGGGATATTCCCATAAACATAAAAATCAAACCCTTTGTCAATCACGTGCCCAGCTTCTTGCAAGAAATGAAGAACCCCTTTTGGATAGTTGGTCCAGCTGTGCTCTTTTTCAAACTTGAGGTCAGCAAGAGACACTTCGATGATACCCTTGTCCTCAAAGTTGGCTGAGTAGAAACGCAAAACTTGGTCATCACGCTTGCGTGCTGCCCCGTATGTCCCCAAGGAAATAGCAGCCGGAAAAACGTGTCCACCGTTATAGTCTGTGTGTTCACCAATCAAGTTGATACGGCCTGGTGAAAAGAAAGTTTGGTCTGCTTCTTGACCAAAAACGGCAAGAAAGTCTTTGCGAAGCGCTTCAGCAGTAAGATGTTGTGTCATATGAATTCTCCTTTGACTGTCCGTTAAGTCACCTTAACGTGTAATCGTTTTCTTCTATTGTATCCAAGGGATTTGCCAAGGTCAATCCTTTTTACTAAACTTTTACTAAACTATCAGTAAAAAGCAGAAAAATATGATATACTAACTTAAAAGAAGGAGGATTTATGGCTACATTAAAAGACATTGCACAGCTAGCCTCTGTCTCTATCGCGACCGTATCTCGTGTCCTCAATCGCGACCAGAGTCTATCTGTTACAGAAGAAACCAGACACCGTATTTTAACTGTCGCTGAAGAGCTGGGCTATACTAAGCATCTCAAGACAGGCGAATCCCACAAACCCAAGCAAAAGATTGCCATTATCCAATGGGTCAGCGAACAAGGGGAGTTGGACGATCTCTACTACTATCAAATTCGTCTCGGTATTGAAAAAAGAGCCCAAGAGTTGGACTATGATATCTTGCGCTATTTTAACGACCATCCTTTTACTCTGAGCGAGGAAGTGATCGGGATACTCTGTATTGGAAAGTTCAGCCGATCACAGATTTCTGCCTTTGAAGAATACCAAAAGCCTTTAGTCTTTATAGACAGTGACACCCTCTCGTTGGGACACACCTGCATTATCACGGACTTTTACACTGCTGTGAAACAAGTTGTAGACCATTTCCTCAGTCAGGGACTGGATCGGATTGGCATTCTAACAGGCCTTGAGGAAACAACCGACCAAGAAGAGATCATTCAGGATAAGCGACTTGAAAATTTCAAAGACATTTCCCAAGCAAAAGGTATCTACCATGAAGAACTGGTCTTTCAGGGGAGCTTTACTGCCCAGTCTGGCTATGACTTGATGAAGGAGGCCATTCACAAGTTGGGAGAACAACTCCCACCAGCCTTTTTCGCCGCCAGCGATAGTTTAGCCATCGGCGCCCTCCGTGCCCTCCAAGAAGCTGGAATTAGCCTACCAGACCGTGTCAGTCTCATTTCTTTTAACGACACCAGCCTGACCAAGCAGGTCTATCCTCCCCTATCGAGCATCACGGTCTATACCGAAGAAATGGGCCGAGCAGGTATGGATATTCTTAATAAGGAAGTTCTCCATGGTCGGAAAATTCCTAGCCTGACCATGCTGGGAACTAGACTGACTTTGAGAGAAAGTACAAGGAACGAATAGAAAAAGTGAATAAAGAAATATTCCTTTATCCACCTTTTTGTGGTTTAGTTGTTATTCGCTACGAAGCGATTCGACTGGGTCTTTCTTAGCAGCGATGCGTGAAGGGATTAGACCGGCTAACATGGTAAGGACAATCGAAATACCGATAAGGATTAGAGCTACTTCTATTGGTAATTGCGCTACATTTCCCACATTTGTCATTTTCGCAACAATCGCATTGATTGGAAATGTCGCAAGAAAGGTAATCGCGATACCGAGCGCCCCAGAGATCAATCCTTCGATGGCTGTTTCAGCAGTGAAGATACGACGAATATCTTTCTTCGAAGCCCCCATTGCACGTAGGATTCCGATTTCTTTTGTACGTTCGAGAACTGAAATATACGTGATAATCGAAATCATTATAGAAGATACAATGAGTGAGATGGCCACAAAGCCAACGAGCACAGTTGTCACTACGCCAACCAATGTCGTAATAGAAGACATGATAGTTTGGATATCATCTGAATAAGCGAGTACCTTATCGTCTTCTCCAGCTTCTTTTTTCGCTGTGTTATAGGCGTTTATGAACTCTTTTAAGTCTTGTTTTTGTTGGAACGAAGAGGTGTAGAGCTCAATGGCAGCTGGTTTGGATTTGTTGATGACGCCCATTTTTGCGAGGTTTTCCTCATAAGTTGAAGCTGAATTGTCGTTATATTGTTGGATATACTGCGCCTGTTCTTCAGGCGTCATTTTAGCCAACTGAATTTTTTCTTCTTCGGTTAAATTCTCCGAGCTGAATGGTTTAGGATCTTTGGAAAAGTCTTTACCCGTAAATACATTTAGATTTTGATTGGCTTCCTGTTCCTTAACGATATCACTATTTTGAATGTGTTCGGAAGTGTAATCAATAAGGGCGCTTGTGTAGGCGATTCCTCCTGAAGGAGCATTCACGCCTGAACTTGTGCCTTCTTTTTGGCGAAGGACACCCACAATTTTAAGTTGGAGCCCATTCTCGATTTGAGTTTTCATATAAGAAGCATTATCAATCTTATTGACCCATAAGTTATTTTCTTTCACAAAGCGCTTTGTATTGACAACTGCTTTGAAAGTTTTTCCGATAAAATCACTATATTGATACGTTTGAGAAGAGAGTTCGTCGAGCTTCTTCGTATCGTTCAATTCACTAGGTTCTTTGATACGTAAACTATAGAGCAACAAATCGCTAATTTGATTGTTTTCATCTACGATAAGGACGAGCTCGGACTTATCTTGTGGGAAACGTCCTCCCAACACGTCGTACTTGCTTTCTAGCATTGAAGAATCACTAGAAAGTTCACTCCAGTAGTTGAGGTTTTGTAAGTATCCCTTCATCGTTTGATTCGCTGTTTCTACTTCATCAGCTAAGGTTGAAGGCAGAATACTTTTGGGTCCGTTGGAAGTATCACTTGCATAGATAAACGGTTGTAAATTGTATCGGTAACGAATGTCTTTTGTGAGAGATTCGACCTTCGAAGCGTGTTCCTCCAAGTAAGTCTTGAAGGAAGCTAAGTCGTTCTTTCCGATTTGTTTTTTCAATAAATTCGTTAAAATCGTATTGATACCCAGCTCATGATTATCCTTGTAAGGCTTCTCGCTCAAATCTGGAGAGGTCGCCAACAAGTTGCTCTGGTTCTGCTCGCTAATCGTCAGTGGGAGAGAGACGAGAGTATCTTCCTGCACCTTTTTAACGTAGTCACTCACACCATTTGAAAGGGCTAAGATAAGGGCAATCCCGATAATCCCGATGGAACCCGCAAAAGCTGTTAGTAAGGTACGACCTTTCTTCGTCAATAGGTTATTAAAGGAAAGTACAAGAGCGGTTATAAAGCTCATCTTCGTCTTCGTGAACTGGATGTCGACTTGCTTTGTCTCCTCTGTTGGTTTGCATGGGTTTGAGTCGCTCAAGATGTTTCCATCTAATACTTGTACGATACGTGTGGAGTACTTCTGTGCCAGCTCTGGGTTATGCGTCACCATGATAACCAAACGTTCCTTGGCGATGTCTTTTAATAAATCCATGATTTGAACAGAAGTCTCAGAATCGAGCGCTCCTGTCGGTTCGTCGGCTAAAACGACTTTTGGATCATTAACAAGAGCACGCGCAATCGCGATTCGTTGCATTTGTCCCCCAGACATTTGACTTGGTTTCTTGTATAAATGGTCTTTTAGGCCTACGCGTTCGAGCACTTCGATAGCACGTTTCTTACGTTCTGTTTTTGAAACGCCCGAAAGAGTCATTGCAATTTCTACGTTAGAGAGTGCAGTTTGGTGCCCGATGAGATTATAAGACTGAAAGACGAAACCGATGGTGTGGTTTCTGTAGCTATCCCAATCGCGGTCTTTAAATTGCTTTGTTGATTTTCCTTGGATGAGTAAATCACCAGATGTGTATTGGTCGAGTCCCCCGATGATATTTAATAGGGTGGTTTTCCCAGAACCCGATTGCCCGAGAATGGAGACAAACTCACTCTCACGGAAGCAAATCGAGATATCCTTTAGCGCGTGGAACTCTTGATCGCCCGTATGATAGACTTTTGAAATGTGCTGTAGCTGTAACATCGCCTATCCCCTTTCAGTGATATATGTAGTCTATCACAATTTCATACTGGAGTAAATATGTTACATTTACAATTCATCAAAAATAATCAACAAATGGAAAATCGACTTCTTATGAATGATGATGTCCATGACTTTGACCTACTTCCAACTCCTCAATTTTTCGCTTATGGGCTCGGTGACTTGCTAGGTTTGCATCAATTTCAATGGTAACATTTTGAAAGCCATAATCTTTGAGTAAATTACGAATGGATTCTTTACAATACTCTATATGTTCAATCTCTTCTAGACAAACATGAACAATGGCATTTTTTTCTAAACCATCCATAGACCAAATACTGAGTTGATTAACACTTTTAACATTAGCTAGCGCTGCTAACTCTTTCTCTAGCTCGGCAGTCTCGACCCCTTCAGGCACAGCATCTAAGAAAATCTTAAGTGTTGACCAAAAGCGAGGAATGGCTTTCCAGAGGATAAAACTAGAAATCAAGAGTGATAAGAGCGGATCAAGAAAGTACCAGTCTGTCACATACAAAATACCAGCAACCAGAATAACCGCTAGCCAACCCAGAATATCTTCTAAAAAATGCAAGGTCAGGATAGCTTCGTTCTTGGTCTGACCCTTACGAACAATCAGACTAGCCAAGAGATTGATAAGAATCGCAATAACTCCCAACCACAGCATCCCTTGGTAGTTGACAGGCTGTGGCGATAGGAGGCGAGGAATATT
The DNA here is from genome assembly GCF_900104285.1 of Streptococcus sp. NLAE-zl-C503. Taxonomy (NCBI): domain Bacteria; kingdom Bacillati; phylum Bacillota; class Bacilli; order Lactobacillales; family Streptococcaceae; genus Streptococcus; species Streptococcus sp. NLAE-zl-C503. The sequence goes on from NZ_FNJT01000006.1 coordinate 40,209, forward strand.
CTCCAAGAGCATCATAACAGATCCTGTCAAAAGGATCAAGGCAGTCAGCATGGCGCCTAGCAGACTGAAGCGTTTATAACCAAGAGTATAACGTTTGTCTTCCTGACGATTGGAAATAGTTTCCAAACAAGCTGATAAACCTATGGCAAGAGCATCGCCCAAATCATGAACCGCATCCGCTAATACAGCACTTGAATTGAAGATGCCCCCAAAAATAAATTCGACAACAGAAAATGATAGATTCAAGAAAAAGGCTAGCCAGATAGATGTTTTAGAACTCATTTCTCTCCCTCCTTTGGTATAATGGGTATATACATACTTCTTTCATTTGTATTATCTAATAAAATTCAAAGAAAGGATAGAAACAAACTGTCAGCCATGTTCAGTTCTGAACAGTTTGTCTCAAGTGTCTATATGCCAAAAAGAGACCGTCGAGTCAGCAAGACTAAAAAAGCTATCTATCAAGCTTTTTTACAACTTTTGAACGACAAAGGCTATGATGCCACTACTGTTCAGGATATCATTGACCTAGCAGATGTTGGACGTTCAACTTTTTACTGTCATTACGAAAGTAAGGAACTCCTTTTAGATGAGCTCTGTCGCTACCTCTTTCATCATCTCTTTGAAAGGGAAGAACACCTTACTACCGAGGACTACCTCGCTCATATCTTTTTACATTTTCAGAAAAACCAGGATCATGTCACCAGTCTCCTTTTTTCCAAAAACGACTACTTCCTCCGCCAACTACACAAGGAACTCGAACACCACGTCTATCCCATGGTGGCGGATGACTTGCAAGAGGCCTATCCAAACATTCCGGCTTCCTACCTCAAACATTTTGTAGTAACCAACTTTATCGAAACACTGACCTGGTGGCTAAAAAAAGGAAAATCCTATACAGAAGACCAAGTAGTGAGATTTTACTTAGATGTGATTGAGATGACTTCTACAAAATCACTCGAAATTTAATCCTGTCACGAAGAAAGGAATCAACCATGTTAAATTCTATTATCCTAGGAATACTGACGATTGTATTGGCTCTTATTTTCTCCCTCCTTCATCTCGCGGCAGCTTTTGCAGCTATGAAAGAAAAAAATTACTGTCGGGGAAATATGTGTATCTTGGTAGGGAGCTGTCTCACCTCACTAGCTCTTGCTGTCTTTTTCTTTGTCCCGCTTGCAACTGTCGTCTTATGGATAGTGGGCTCTAGCATCATCTGCTACGGTGCTTACTGGAATGGGCAACAGCAAGAAAGTCAACATATATCGCACCACATTATAAGGGGCACACTAGCAGCTTTGATCACGCTCTTGCTTATCTTACTCTAACACTAAAAATCCCATCTCGAATTATAGACGAGATGGGATTTTGTCTGCTGAGGAAAGTGGCTAGTAGCTACCACTGACTTTCCTCTCTTTTTATTTCTTCAACAAACCTTGTTCTTGTAGAAATTCTTTGGCTACTTGTTCTGCTGGTTTGCCTTCAACACCGACTTGATAGTTGAGCTGGCTCATCTGGCTTTCAGAAATTTTACCAGCCAGTTTATTAAGCACCGTTTCCAACTCTGGGTGTTTCTTAAGAAGAGCTTCTTTCATCAGAGGAGCCCCTTGATAAGGTGGGAAGAGTTGCTTGTCATCTTCCAAGACCTGTAAATCATAACGCGCCAATTCCGCATCGGTCGAATAGGCATCCGTGATTTGAATATCACCTGACTGAATCGCCTGATAGCGAAGAGCTGGCTCCATGGTTGCTACATTAAGCTTGAGACCATACATTGATTGCAAACCCTTATTGCCATCCTCACGATCATTAAATTCGAGTGTAAAACCGGCCTTCAGCTGCCCTTCAACTTTTTTCAAGTCCGAAATGGTCTTCAAGCCATATTCTTGAGCAATCTTTTTCGGAACAGCTACAGCGTAGGTATTTTGATAAGACATAGGTTTGAGATAGGCCAGATGATCCTGTTTGGCAATGCCATCACGCGCCACTTGATAAACCTGATCTGGCTCATGACCTACTTTCGGTGATGGTTGAAGTAGACTTTCAGTCACAGTACCAGTAAATTCAGGATAGATGTCAATATCGCCTTTTTTCAGAGCTTCATAGAGGAAGCTTGTTTTCCCAAAATTTGGTTTAACAGTCGCAGTCATACTGGTATTCTCTTCAATCAGCAACTTATACATATTGGCCAAAATTTCTGGTTCCGGTCCCAATTTTCCAGCAATCACCAAGTTTTCTTTCTCTTTTTGAGCTAAGAGGGCTGGACTATAAGACAGACCGAGCAATAAGGTCACCAAGGCAAAACCAGAGAAAATCGTTCTCAATTTTGCTTTTTCCATCACTTTTAGTAGGAAGTTAAAGGCAATGGCCAGCACTGCAGAAGAAAGGGCCCCAATCAAAATCAGACTGGTATTATTGCGGTCAATTCCCAAAAGGATAAAGGAACCCAGTCCCCCTGCACCAATCAAGGCAGCCAAGGTTGCCGTACCGATAATCAAGACCGCTGCCGTCCGAATCCCAGACATAATGACAGGCATGGCAAGTGGAATTTCAAACTTCTTGAGACGCTCCCACCTGGTCATACCAAAGGCAATCCCAGCCTCTTGTAGACTTGGATCAATTCCCTTTAGCCCAGTGATGGTATTTTGCAAAATTGGGAAAATCGCATAGATCACTAGAGCCGTCAAAGCAGGCAAGGTCCCAATTCCCATCAAAGGGATAAAGAGCCCCAACAAGGCTAGAGACGGGATGGTCTGGAAAATCCCTGCAATCTGCAAGACCCAGTCCGCCAACTTCTCATGATATCGAAGATAAACAGCCAAGGGAATAGCAATAAAAATAGCTAGTAACAAAGTCAAAAGCGACAACTGCAAATGTTGAGATAGAGCTGTTACCCAATCACCAAAACGCTCCTGAAAAGTTGATATCAAATTAGTCATGAACACTACCTCCAAACAAGTCTGCTACAAAGTCCGTTGCAGGAGCTTTTAAAATGGTCTCGGGATTCGCCACCTGACGAATCTCTCCGTCCTGCAAAACAGCAATACGGTCCGCCAATTTCAAAGCTTCATCCGTATCATGGGTCACAAAAATCGTTGTCATTCCAAACTCTTTATGCAATTCTTTCGTCAGAACCTGTAGCTGTTTTCTCGAAATAGCATCCAAGGCTGAAAAAGGTTCATCCATGAGGAGAATCTTAGGCTGACCAATCATAGCACGGACAATACCAACCCGTTGCTGTTCTCCACCAGATAATTCACTCGGAAGTCGATTCCCATAGTCAGCTACCGGTAAACCAACCTTAGCTAAAAGCTCTTCTGTTTTCGTCGCTATTTCTTCCTTACTCCAGCCCTTCATCTCAGGAATGAGGGCAATATTTTCTGCAACCGTTAGATTGGGAAACAGAGCAATGGCCTGTAAAACATAACCAGTAGAAAGACGAAGTTCACGCTCATCATAGTCTTTGATGCGCTTGCCATCCATATAAATATTTCCATCAGTTGGTTCCAAAAGACGGTTAATGATCTTAATCATGGTCGTCTTACCGGACCCAGAAGGTCCAACTAAAACCATGAACTCCCCATTCTCAATCCGTAAATTGACATCTCTCAAGACATCTTTTTCTGTATAGCGTAGCGCTACATTTTTATATTCAATCATTCTTTGTCCTCAATTTAAAACTTCCCTCGGTTGGTCAAGTTACCAACCTCTTATTAACTAATTTAATCTATTTTATTCCTCATTTGCTTTCTCTTTCAGATTGTCCAAAATGCGTTCCTGATAACTTTCAAACTGGCGAATTTCTTCCTCAGAGAATCCTTTATAAAAAATAGCATCCAACTTTTGACTGATGCGATGGCCAACTTCTTTTTGGGACCAACCTTGCTCCGTTAGCTTAACATATTTCTTTCTCTTATCTATTCCACATGGGCTAATGATGACCAGGTTTTGCTCCTCAAGATTCTTTATCATGGTTGTGAGCGTATTGTTAGCAAGACCAGTCGCCAGCGCAATATCTGTCGCAGTTGCACAACCTGTCTCACTATTCCATAAAACCGCTAAAATCTTTCCCTGTTCACTCCGATAAAGAGCCTCAGGATCCTGACTCAATAACTTTTGAAAAATCCGCCCATTCAATAAACGAATATGATGGGCTACCAAATGACTATCTTTCACGACCTCTCCAATTTGTTTCTATATCGAATTGTTTTCATTGTAACACCTCTCATTCCATCTGTCAACTATTTCGATTTAGAAATAATTTCCACCAACAAAAAAGACCTCCTGCCTAGAGTAGAAGATCTTCACTGTTTATTAACTTAATCTGTCATTTCGGACACAAGTGTTCGGTGTTCCAGTGGTAAACTGCACATAACCAGCAAGAAGATGAATCCTGACTGTACCCAGAAGAGAGCCAAGTCAAAAATTCCATGTACAGCGACTACTGTAAGGAAGGAGAGATAAAGACCGATAATTGGTCGTTTCCCAGACTCCTGACTCATATCCATCATCATGTGAACCGGGATAACCGAAGAAATGGATAAGAGAATGGTTCCAATCAAACCATAACTTAAAATAGTATCGATGTAAAGACTATGCGCGTGTTCGTGATAAGGTGCATGGATTCTCGGGAAAGAATTCATATAGGTCAGCGGACCCTCACCCCAGATCGGATTTTGCTTAAACAAAGTCATACCCGCATTCCAGATTGAAACACGTTCCTCCATTGAAGAATCTAGGGTTCCCATACGGACACCCAAATCGCTTGAGAAGAGGAAACAAAGGCCAATCCCGAAAACTCCAATACTGAGCCAGAAGGCACGCCAGTTTTTAATGGTTGTAAAGAGATAAATGATGGCACCAGCGATGATGGCAGGAAAGGCTGTTCTATTTTGCGTAAAATTCAAACCAAATAGATTCACAAAACCTGCTAGCACACAAAAGACTTTCAACCATCTTAGCTTCGTCGTTGTAAAGAGGTAAAAGGCAATCATGATACAGAAGCAACAAATGATCCCATAGTAGTTAGGATTAAAGAAGGTCACCTCTGCACGGTTTTGGTGCCATACTTGCATATTGGGCGAAAGAAAGGCGTAGTTAAATTTCTTTACAATTTGGAAATGCTCCAAAGTAGCAAAAACAGCAGAGAGCACACTACCAAACAAGATTGTCTGCAGAATCAGTCGAAAGAAAGCATGCGTCAGACGTTTCTGATAAAAACTAAAGAAAATGAGGAAGAGAAACATCAGTAAAGATGCAACCAATCCAAGCCAGTTCTTGGCGACGATGGAGATGATACTACTGTAGGCAATAAAAAAGAGAAGTACAGGATGTTTGGCTAATCCTTTGATAATTCCCTTCATCTCCCCAGTAACAAGTAAACCTATCAAATATAAAGCAAAGAGCGCTAAGAATAAATAAAAAGGTAAAAAGATACTTATGATCATCAAATACAAAAAGAAATCTTTTTTCGAAAGCCCTCTTATCTTATCCAGTAATCCAATTGATTTCAAAACGGATCCTTTCTGTTCTGGATTTCTCCAGAAGATAAATGCTAAACTATCTTTATATTCTACCATTTTTTCCGTCATTTGGGAACAATGAACACGTTTTCGCCACAAAAAACTCTTTCATTAATATGGCACTAGAACTGAATTTTTCTGCCGTTTTCCAATACTTGATAGGTCTGACTTTGCAAATCAATTTCTGCTACTGCTGTTACGGACTTGTCTTTATTTTGACGTTTAATCACAATGCTGTATTCCGTTGGTGTTTCCACCTCTATAGTTCCTTCTATATCAAAGGCCTCTGATCGATTACGGAAAGAAAATAGATTGAGAAGAGCCTTCACCACAGGACGTTGAACTTCTTCTGCTATTTCCTCATTGCTATAGTAATGACGATTAATATTTCGACCTTCCTTAGTTTCTTCTAATAATTTCAAGTCATTTTTTCCTGCTAATAGACCCACATAGTAAACCTGAGGAATGCCTGGAGCAAAAGCTTGAATCAGACGAGCGAGGAAGTACTTGACATCATCATCTCCAAGCGCAGAATAATAGGTTGAATTGATTTGGTAGATATCTAGATTGTTATACTCTGCACTAGAGTACTTACGTTTGACATTCGCTCCAACCTTATAGAGCTCATTTGAAGCATAGTCAATTTCCTCATCGGTCAGGATATCCTTGACATCCACCACTCCAATCCCATCATGGGTATCTAGTGTCGTAAATTGCTTCATCGGGCTCATCTTTAACCACTTAGCCAAGCGCTCTGTTCTGGAACTGTAAAGAGTATAAAGGGTTACCATTGGAAGGGCAAAATCGTAAACATAGTAATCATGGTCCGCTATTTTAAACTGAATCGAATAGTGTTCATGAATCTCAGGTAAGAGCTCTGCCCCATACTCAGCAGCGATATCTCGAACTTTGTCCAATAAATTCCAAATATCTGGTTCCACAAAGAAATCATTGGTATCCAATTTCTTCACTGCATAAGCAAAGGCATCTAGACGAATCAAATCACACCCGTTACTTGCTAGATGTTGAATCGTCTTACGGATGAATCTCATCGTTACTTCTTTGGTCACATCAAGATCAATCTGCTCCTCACCAAAGGTATTCCACAAATGTTCCACTGAACCATCTGCAAATACAATCTCTTGCTTTGGTGCACGATCCTTACGCTTGTAGATTAAATCTACGTCAGCTTGTGTCGGACGATTTTCCGGCCAAAACTTGTCCCAGTTTAGAAAGAGCTCTTTAAATTCACTAGCTTCATGTTTTTCTTGATAGTCCTTATAATACTTAGATTGACGAGAAATATGGTTAATCATAAAGTCAAACATAAGATAATATTTCTCACCTAAACGCTTAACATCCTCCCAATCACCAAACGCTGGATCCACTTCATCATAGTCAACTGGTGCAAATCCACGATCTCCTGTTGACGGGAAAAATGGTAGAAGGTGAACTCCCCCAATAGCATCGCCAAAATGTTCTTCCAAATTCTCATACAAGTCTTTAAGGTTATTTCCAAGACTATCTGAGTAAGTAATCAACATAGTTTTATTTTGAATGGTCATAGATGTTCTCCTTTTTCTGATGAAAGCCAAGTCTTATATGACCTGGCTTCGTAAATGAAAGATATTTTTAGATTTTTGTTCACATTGAACTCGTACTAAACCGCAAGCAACTAAGTACAACTTTCTTGTTTTCTACATAGAATTGTCAATAAGCTAAACCGTTCATCTGTGTATGGAATTATAGATTCCCTAAGCACTTCTTACTTCACTGCTCCGTTACTCATTCCTGAAATGATATGTTTTTGGAAGATGAGGTAGACAATGGTTATCGTTACAATTCCCACAATATAAGATGCAAAACTTGGGCCATAGTCATTGAAGTACTGACCTTGGTAGTTGTATTGGAAGAGAGGCAAAGTCCACATCTTGGAATCCTTATTCAGAATCAACAGTGGCAACATAAAGTCATTCCAGAACCATAGTGCATTGATAATCAAAGTTGTCGCATGCATGGGCTTCAGCATTGGAAAAATGATTCGACGATAAATTGTAAAACGATCAGCCCCATCGATTTCCGCAGCTTCATCCAAACTATCTGGTACACTGATTTTTATATAACCAACATACAAGAAGAGAGTCTGTGGAATAGCATAAGTTAGGTAGAGTATTACTAGCCCCCACATATTTGCTAGACCGAGTTTACTCATCATAACTGTGATAGGAATCATAATCACCTGAAATGGAACAAATATACCTAAAATCAAGAGCGAATACATAATTGCAAAGGCTTTTTTCTTGGACATATTTCGAGCAATGGAATAAGCTGCAGCTGGTATAAAGAAAGCTACTACAATCAATGATAACACCGTAATAACAGCTGAATTCCAGAAATAGCCTCCAATCCCATCCGAAATCAAGCGTTCATAGTTACTTAATGTAAAAGGATTGGGCAAACTAAAGAAATGATTCATGATATCCTTGGTTGTCTTGAAGGAACTGAAAACCGTTACCAACAAAGGAACAAGTATAAGAATACCACCGACTATCAAGAGGACATATTTCCAAAACTGATTCAATTTTTCTTCTTTTTTCATGTGTAGGACTCCTCTATTAGATTTCAAATTTCTTTGATAGCTTGATTTGGATAAGAGAAACAATTCCAATAATTAAGAATAAAATCAAGGCAATTGCATTCGCATATCCATATTGATTACTCTTGAAAGCATAGTTGTAGACTAAAAGTCCAAGAGACGTTGTAGCATTATTTGGACCACCACTCGTCAAGGCAAAAATTTGGTCAAAGGCTGTCAAACCGGACTTAAGAGCCAGAATAAAAACCATAGAAATCGTTGGTAGCAAATAGGGTAATTCAATCTTCCAAAAAGTTTGTTTGCTTGTTGCACCATCGATTGATGCTGCTTCTAAAATATCGGTTGGAATACTCTGAAGACCAGCAAGAAAGAGAATAATTGGCATTGCTACTCCTTGCCACAGAAGAACAAAAATAGTTGCCACTACCGCTCCTACAGGTGTTCCTAATAGACTCTCTTGTAAAAAACCAATCCCTAAAATTCTTCCAATCGTTGGAAGACCATAGTTGAAGAATTGTTTAAAAATCAAGGAAACTGTCAAACCAGACAAAACAGCCGGGAAAAAGAACCAAGCTCTAAAGAAGGTCTGTCCCTTCATCTTAGAATTTAAGGCTCGTGCCACAACCATCCCAATCGTAATCTCTCCAATAATCAATGCCAGAGTTAAAATCAAAGTAAAAGCAATCGCTGTGAAGAATTTCCCATCAATCATAAGCAATTTGTAGTTATTCAAACCAACAAATTTGTAATTATAGGTCAATCCAGTCCAGTTAGTCAAACTATAGAAAGCACCTTGCACCATCGGAAAGTAAAAGAAGATCGCTTGTAAAGCAAGCGGGATGAGCAAAAAAGTCCAACCCCAGTATTTATTTAAAAATTTTCGAATAGCCATATCATCTTAACTCCTATTCTAGTCCAAATCTGCCTTCATTGGATTAAAGAAAGCATTGAGATTGTTTGCCATATTTTTCAGATTTTTATCCATCAGATAACCTGCGCTTAGATTAAAAAAATCTTCTTCAGAATTCCAGTGTTGGCCCAACCAAACATAATGTTTATCCGTAAATGCCAGTTTAGAAATCTCTGTAAGCGCTGAGTCTTCTTTTTCCTGTATACCTTTTACAGCAACTGGTGAACCATCTACATTATAATATGATTGCATAGCTTTTGGACTAGTCATATAGCTGATAAATTCTTCGATTTCTTTCGGATGTTTAGTAGTAGCCGAAGTTGATAATGCCATGTCCCCTGCACCAACAGTAACTTCTTTTCCTACTTCTTCTCCTGGGAATGCAAACATGCCTACCTCAAATTTAGGATCCTGTTGATTAATTGCTGCTAATGCCCATGATCCTTGAGGCATCATGAGAGCATTTCCACTTGAAAAAGCCACCACCGCATCATTATAAGAAGCACCACGCCAACCATCTTGAGCATTATCTGCCAATAAATCTAGTCGTTCTGCATCGGCTTTTAAAATAGCATCATCTGCAGAGATAGCGTTTGGTTTTGAAAAGCGAAGGTAGTTATTAGCCGCATCTCCACTACCTGTAATAGTAATGAGAGAAAGTTGGTGGTAACCATTTAATGTCCAGCCTTCATTGCCTGCAACTGCAAATGGAGAATTCCCACTATCTTTTATCTTTTTAACAATCTCTTGAAACTCTTTAAAAGTCTTCGGTTCCTCAAGTCCTAATTCTTTAAACTTTGTTTTATTGTAATAGATTCCATAAAGATTGGCCGTTAAAGGCACACTATAAACCTTGTTATTGATTGCATACTTTTCGGCATAGTCGTTCTTGATGTTCTCAAGATAAGATTTCCCTGTCATATCTGCAAAATAGCCTGCCTTCGCCCACTCCTGAAAATCCATATTTTGAGGATAGATATTAATAATATCTGGAACATCTCCTGATAAAATCCGAGTCTTCAGAACAATTCCAGCTGCGGGAACAGTCGTCAGTTTTACATCAATAGTAGGGTGTTCCTTCTCAAAATCATCCACTATCCTTTGCAAGGTATCCGCCATCTCGGTCTTCTGGTTAAAAAACTCAATCGTTACCTTGCCATCAGTTGACTCCTCTTGGCTACTGCAAGCTGACAGTCCCAAAAGGCAGAGTCCTGTAGTAGCAATTAAGCTCATCTTTTTATACCATCTCATGATTTTATCTCCTTATCTTCTAATGAAATGTAACTGCCTGCTGAGATAATCTCCCTGCGGAAGCTCCATAGTAATACCCGCATACATGAGTTCTGCACCTGAGTAAACTACACCATTTTCCTGTAATTCATACCGTCCCTCTTCATCCAAATCTTTTAACTTTAAAGTTGTTTCTATTGTTTCCACAACTGATAAGACTCGGACGTAGGTTACAATCGTTTGATTTCCATAGTTAAATTGTACAGCTACTTCATTGGATTCAGCATCGGGATTGATTAACCTATACTGGTTTCCCAACTGGATTACTGGCCGCAATTCTTTATACAAGTTCACCTGATTAGCAATCTCAGCCTTCTCTTCATCTGATAAACTTGTCAAATCAAGCTCATAGCCCAGATTTCCCATCATTGCCACATGACCACGAGTTTCCAATGGTGTCATTCGTCCCATCTGATGATTTGGTACTGCTGACACATGAGCTCCCATGGAAATAGTTGGATAGAGATAGGATGAGCCGTATTGAATTGGTAAACGTGCAATGGCATCAGTATTATCACTAGCCCAGACTTGTGGGAAATAGCGCATCATGCCAAGATCATTTCGTCCACCACCACCAGAGCAGGACTCAAAGAGAATATGGCTGTGCTTCTCTGTTAGATAAGAAACAAGTTCATAAAGTCCCAGCATGTACTGATGAGATTGCATCTGAGTTTCCAGATAAGCTGAACCATTCCCTAAGTTAGTGATATTGCGGTTCATATCCCATTTGATGTAGTCAATCTTATGATGAGAGAGGAGTTCATCTAAGACATTTTTCAAATATTCTACTACCTGAGGATTGGCAAGATTAAGTACTAATTGATTTCTAGAATAGGTATGCTCATATCCTGGAACCTGAATAGCCCAGTCAGGATGTTTACGATACAAATCACTATCAACAGAAATCATTTCAGGTTCTAACCAGAGCCCAAACTGTAAACCTCTTTCATGGATAGCTGAAATCAGACTTTCTAGGCTTCCACCCAGTTTTTTCTCATTAACAACCCAATCACCTAAAGCACGATTATCATCAAAGCGATTGCCAAACCACCCATCATCTAATACAAAAAGTTCAATTCCAACTTTCTTAGCCTCATCTGCCAACTCTAACAGTTTTTCTCTCTGAAAGTCAAAGTAAGTTGCTTCCCAGTTATTGATTAGAATTGGACGTTCTTTTTTAGAAAACTGACTTGGCATAATGTGCTTAAGTACAAAATTCTGACTTTCATGACTGATACCAGTTAATCCCTTATCTGAAAAGGTCACTAAAGCTACCGGTGTTTCAAAATTTTCCTCAGGATTTAACTTCCAAGAAAAGTTTTCCGGGTTAATGCCAATAGCCACCCGAACTTCATCCAGTTGATTTTTTTGGACAAAAGCTTCAAAGTTTCCACTATACAGTAGTTGCAGGGCAAACACATTTCCAGCATCCTCTGTGACTCCTTGATCACATAATAGAAGAGCTGGTGTTTGAGCATGCCCAGAAGCACCACGGTTCGAACTAATTGAAAAGATTCCTTGTTCTACCTGTTGACGTCGGACAGTCTTTTCACGAGCATAAGCTCCCTGTAAAGTCACTATTTTGTAAGCTGCGGCAGGAAAATCAGCCATAAAAGAAAAGTCCTTGTGGATGACAACTTCTTGATTACTATTATTTTCCAATTTGCTGTAGCTAGCAATTGTCGCATCATTATCAAAAGCAGTATAATACAAAGTAAGACTAAGTTGAGCCTTAGAATCTTTTAAAATCAAGGCAAGAGTCTCTGTATCGTCCATGCTATGTGGAGAAGGTAATCCCTGTGGACCATTCTGACCTTTTAAAATCTTTGCTTCTACAAATCGAAAGTCTGTTACTTCAGTTGCATCATGCTGAACCTGTAAGGTTGGTTTTCTAAAGTCACCCAAACCATGTTGTCCAAAAATCTGACGTTGCGTATCCAAACTAAAGGCTCGATTAGTAGCTATAGGATTAGCTGAAAAAGCATGATCGCGTTCATAAACACTATTGACACCTCTATAGTTCTTAATGGTCTTTCCTAAATGTTTTAATAATAAGAACCCATCCCTATTTTCAATAATCAAACTTAGACCTTTACTCTCAACGTAAAATAGATTATTCTCTATTCGAACTCCCATATATTTCACCTCTTCGATTTCTTGATAAAATTTTATCACATAAAAGCGCTTTCTAAAATAGAGAAATGTCTACAAAGTATGGTAAAATGTTAGGTAGGAGGTGGCACATGCTCGTTTTTTCAGAATACCAGACTGGAACAATTGATCTTTCTCTTAGCTTTTACGGTTATGAAGAATGTACGCCTAACTACTCTTTTGGCCCAGCTATTCGAGATACCTATGTACTACATTACATTACTAAAGGAAAAGGTCAATTTCATTATAAGGGTAAAATTGTTGATTTAAAGGCAGGAGATTTCTTTTTACTAAAACCAGATGAATTAACCTTCTATCAAGCAAATAGCCAGGATCCTTGGGCTTATTACTGGTTGGGGATTACTGGAGGGAGAGCACCTGACTATTTTGCTCTGTCTCAAATTTCTAATCAATCCTACCTCATCCAATCAAAAAACTGTCATACACAGACAACTGCAAACCTCATCGATAGTATTGTCCGTTTCGCTCAGATAACAAAATCAAATGAATTGGCTCAACTCCATATCATGGGGCAACTCCATGAATTAATGTTTCATTTAGGAACTATTGCTCCCAATCAGAAAAAAAAGAATATTTCATCAACCCACCAACTCTATCTTGACTGCAAACGATTGATAGATAGTCACTATCCACAATTGCTCACCATTCAAGATTTAGCTAAAGAGCTATCAGTTCATAGAAGTTACTTAACTAGTGTGTTTAAAGAATTTCACCAACTCTCTCCAAAAGAATATTTGCTTTTCGTTCGAATGAACCGTGCGCAACAGTTACTAGAACATACCAACGAAACGATCAAAGTCATTGCATACTCCGTGGGTTTTTCAGATCCATTACATTTCTCAAAAGCCTACAAACAGTTTTTTCATAAAACACCGAGTCAAACTCGAAAAGAACTCTCTCACTCCCTCTTAGCTAGAAAGGAAAATCAATGAAATCACACCAACTAGTCTACCAAATATTAGCTAGAGAAAACGACTATGTTAGCGGAGAAAAAATTGCAGAAGAACTGTCGTTAAGTCGTACATCCATCTGGAAAGCAATCCAACGCCTCCAACAAGAAGGGCTCGTGATTGACAGTATTAAAAATAAAGGTTACAAACTTATTCAAGGCGATTTGATCCTACCTGATTTGATTCAAGATAAAACCAACTTAATCATTCTCTACAAACCTGAAACAAAATCTACTCAAACAGATGCAAAAGAAGGTATTGAAGGTGGAAGCCAGGGAAATAGTCTCTATCTTTCTACATGTCAAACAGCAGGTCGTGGTCGCTTTCAACGCCCTTACTACTCTCCTGCTCAGGGAGGTATTTATATGTCATTACATATTCAGCCAAATCTCGCCTATGACCAGCTTCCTGCCTACACATTACTTACAGCAGGTGCCATTTACAAAGCTATTAAAAACCTCACCTTGATTGACGTGGGTATCAAATGGGTAAATGATATCTACTTTAAAAATAAAAAAATAGCAGGTATCCTCACCGAAGCCATGACATCCGTGGAAACAGGCCTAGTAACAGACGTCATTATCGGCGTTGGAATCAACTTTGCCATCAGGGATTTTCCCAAAGAGATAAAAGAAAAAGCTGGAAGTATCTTTACACCACCAGCTCCTATCACACGAAACGAACTAATCTCAGAAATTTGGCGTTGTTTCTACCAAACAGCACCCGAAGAACTACTCTATCTTTATAAAGAACACTCTCTTGTTCTAGGAAGAGAGGTCAGTTTTATCCAAGATCAGACTGAAAAAAAAGGAGTTGCCAAAGACATCTCCGACAAAGGACAACTCCTTATTCAGCTTGATGACCAGACAGAAATCTGGCTTAATAGTGGTGAAATCTCACTCACTAGCTGGACTTAACAAACAGCACTATATGATGTCTAGAACCTCATCTAGCAAGCATATAGTGCTTTTTGAATGTAGAAAGTAACAGATATATAAATAGCTGGCTTCCTACCAACACTTTACAGGTGAATAGCTTTCGAGGCATTCTTTTTATATGCCGTGCTATGTGCCAAAGAAGCTCCATAGCAGTGATTCTCATATCCAAGCATAATCAATGGCAGCGCAAAAACTTTAACAGCATATAAAAGCAGCCAAAACATAAAGACTTCAGCTTTTATATTCACCAAATTTTTACTAAACATCTCATACAAGAACCATGCATTTAAAGCCATATTGAAGAGACTTGCTAACGTTGCTGAAACTATATTGGTTTTTAATTTTGGATGATAACATTTAGCCACATATAAGGCCAATATTGGAATATTATAAAGGCAAATCGGTTGATAATTTTCTCTATAAATAACCAGCGTCTTACGATTATAGAACGGGAAACCATGAGGTCCACGATGATATTCATTGATCCAGATATGGCTAAGACCTCTAATCGCATTCCAATCTACAAATAAATCAATTTTTCTTAGATAAATCCCTTCTTTATGAATCGAACATTTCCATTTGAACATGAAAGATAAAAGAAAAGTAAGGAGCAAAACCACAACTGTAACAATCCTCAACTCCTTTTGCCCGATAGTCAAGGATAGGTTAAAAAAGCGAATTTGCGCTTTTTTTGCATCTAAGATCATTGAAATCACAGTTAGAAATACTACAAAGATAAATAGTATAAATCTATAAAAAATACTATGAAATTTTACTCCATTTTTCATATTGATTATCCCCCAGCCACTTGAAGTCCCTAACCCTAGTATATCACTAAATCTAGTCTATTTATGATTTTTCTAGTATGAAAGTTACTGAAACAGCATTAGATAATAGAGCTCTATAATTCTGTAGTGAGTAAAACCACTATGGAAATTATGTAGCCTAGAAAAAAGTCCCATAAGATCTGTAATGAAAAGCGACCAAACCATCATTAGAAAGAATCATATGGAACAATTACATTTTATCACAAACCTACTAGACATTAAAGACCCTAACATCAAGAGTGTAGATATTATCAATATGGATACCCACAAGGAGATTATCGCTAAACTGGATTATGAGGCTCCATCTTGTCCTGATTGCAAGTCAAATGAAGAAATATGACTTTCAAAAACCGTCTAAGATTCCTTACCCTGAAACGACTAACATGCCTACTAGAATTCTCCTTAAAAAACGCCGTTTAAAGTGCTATCATTGCTCAAAAACTAGTTGAAAAAACTCCTATGACCGATATCGCTCACCAGCTTTCCATTTCAACTTCAACTGTCATTCGCAAGCTCAATGACTTTCACTTTAAACATGATTTTAACCGACTTCCTGAGATTATGTCTTGGGACGAGTATGCCTTCACCAAGGGAAAGATGAGCTTTATTGCTCAGGACTTTGAAAAACTCGATATCATCACTGTTCTTGAGGGAAGAACACAAGCTGTCATCCAAAATCATTTTCTTCGATACGATAGAGCTGTTCGTTGTCAGGTGAAAATCATTACTATGGATATGTTTAGTCCCTACTATGACTTGGCTAAACAGCTTTTTCCATGTGCTAAAATCGTTCTAGATCGCTTTCACATTGTACAACATCTTAGCCGTGCTATGAGCCGTGTGCGAGTCCAAATGATGAATCAATTCGATAGAAAATCCCATGAATACAAGGCTATCAAACGTTACTGGAAGCTCATTCAACAAGATAGCCGTAAACTCAGCGATAAGAGATTTTATCGCCCTACTTTTCGTATGCACTTAACGAATAGAGAAATTCTAGACAAGCTTTTGAGCTATTCAGAAGACTTGAAACACCACTATAAGCTCTACCATCTCTTGCTTTTTTACTTTCAGAATAAGGAGCCGGAGAAATTTTTCGGACTCATTGAGGACAATCTAAAGCAGGTTCATCCTCTTTTTCAGATTGTCTTAAAAACCTTCCTCAAGGATAAAGAGAAAATCGTCAACGCCCTTCAATTACTCTATTCCAACGCAAAATTGGAAGCGACTAATAATCTCATCAAACTCATCAAAAGAAATGCCTTTGGCTTTCGAAACTTTGAAAACTTCAAAAAACGGATTTTTATCGCTCTGAACATCAAAAAAGAAAGGACGAATTTCGTCCTTTCTCGATCTTAGCTGACTTCAACCCACTACAGTTGACAAAGAGCCGAAAAAAAGGAGAGTGCCAATGTGGCTCTCTCCAGAATATGACTTTTTACCAACCCACTAGAGTTGATAAAGATTCTCAAATTATATCACGGAGAATGGGGGATTCGAACCCCCGCGCCAGTTACCCGACCTAACGATTTAGCAAACCGTCCTCTTCAGCCTCTTGAGTAATTCTCCAAAATATTAATTAATAAGTTTATACGAACTCCCCACACTCACGTCACAGCACTCTGTATACGGAGAATGGGGGATTCGAACCCCCGCGCCAGTTACCCGACCTAACGATTTAGCAAACCGTCCTCTTCAGCCTCTTGAGTAATTCTCCTACTTTAATGGGCACGAGTGGACTCGAACCACCGACCTCACGCTTATCAGGCGTGCGCTCTAACCACCTGAGCTACGCGCCCAAGTCAAAAACTTGGTAATTTGAACAAAGTTCAAAGCGGGTGACGAGAATCGAACTCGCGACAACAGCTTGGAAGGCTGTAGTTTTACCACTAAACTACACCCGCATAACTATTATAAAATGGCGCGAGACGGAATCGAACCGCCGACACATGGAGCTTCAATCCATTGCTCTACCAACTGAGCTACCGAGCCAAATTGCGGGAGCAGGATTTGAACCTACGACCTTCGGGTTATGAGCCCGACGAGCTACCGAGCTGCTCCATCCCGCGTTAATAATAATAAGGAGGATGTGGGATTCGAACCCACGCACGCTTTTACACGCCTGACGGTTTTCAAGACCGTTCCCTTCAGCCAGACTTGGGTAATCCTCCAAAATATATAATGGACCTTGTAGGACTTGAACCTACGACCACTCGGTTATGAGCCGAGAGCTCTAACCAGCTGAGCTAAAGGTCCAACAAGATCTTTATAGCGGCGAAGGGGATCGAACCCCCGACCTCCCGGGTATGAACCGGACGCTCTAGCCAGCTGAGCTACACCGCCATCAATCGGGAAGACAGGATTCGAACCTGCGACACCTTGGTCCCAAACCAAGTACTCTACCAAGCTGAGCTACTTCCCGAGTTAAATAGAAAAAATGCACCCTAGAGGATTCGAACCTCTAACCGCCTGATTCGTAGTCAGGTACTCTATCCAGTTGAGCTAAGGGTGCTCATTATTATATGCCGAGGACCGGGATCGAACCGGTACGATCGTTTCCAATCGCAGGATTTTAAGTCCTGTGCGTCTGCCAGTTCCGCCACCCCGGCCTCTCTAAGCGAACGACGGGATTCGAACCCGCGACCCCCACCTTGGCAAGGTGGTGTTCTACCACTGAACTACGTTCGCATCGACCTCTTCTAGCTTTAATGCCGGCTACATGACTTGAACACGCGACCCTCTGATTACAAATCAGATGCTCTACCAACTGAGCTAAGCCGGCTAATTCCTACTATGCGGGTTAAGGGACTTGAACCCCCACGCCGTTAAGCGCCAGATCCTAAATCTGGTGCGTCTGCCAATTCCGCCAAACCCGCAAATATGACCCGTACTGGGCTCGAACCAGTGACCCATTGATTAAAAGTCAATTGCTCTACCAACTGAGCTAACGAGTCTAAAATAACTTCCGTTATCTTACGGTCCCGACGGGAATCGAACCCGCGATCTTCGCCGTGACAGGGCGACGTGATAACCGCTACACTACGGGACCTATGGGAGTTAACGGGATCGAACCGCTGACCCTCTGCTTGTAAGGCAGATGCTCTCCCAGCTGAGCTAAACTCCCAAAAAGGAAGCCTCTAAACTTCCTATTCTGCTAAGCGACTTCCATATCTCACAGGGGGCAACCCCCAACTACTTCCGGCGTTCTAGGGCTTAACTGCTGTGTTCGGCATGGGTACAGGTGTATCTCCTAGGCTATCGTCACTTAACTCTGAGTAATACCTACTCAAAATTGAATATCTATCAAATACCAAGAAAACCTTACACTTCGTATTCTCAGTTACTTTGGATAAGTCCTCGAGCTATTAGTATTAGTC
>NZ_FNJT01000015.1:0-2351 GCF_900104285.1 Streptococcus sp. NLAE-zl-C503
GGAAAACACTAAAAGAGGTCGCAGAGGAGTTAGGGATATCAAAAGACCTGGTAAAGTATCACAGAAAAAATTTAAATATTTTCCAGGTTGAACAAAAGGATGGAGTGTATCGTATATCTCCTTCAGGAGTGGATGAGATACGTTCTCGACTGAGAAAAGATAGCTATGATGCCACGTTTGAAGAAAAGGTCATGCGCCGTCTTGGTATGATTGAAAAACAGCAAGAATTGATATACGAGTTATTACTTAAAACATTAAACGAGCGTAAATAGCCCGTAGAGGCGTTATAGGGTGTGGGGTAGCATATTTATATAGCTGATTGGAGAGGAAGGTCATTGGTTATGAAATGCAGTTCACTGATAATCGATAACCAACCATTGCTGAAGTGATACAACAAGCAACAGAGAACAGCCACCAAACCAAAATAAAAAAAGAATTTAGGAAGCAGCTCCTAAATTCTTTTTTTATTTTATTTTTTCTGTTTATTTTTAAGATATATTTATATTTTGTTACTTAACGTATCTCCAATAAAAGTATATCCCTGTTGAAGTTGGATTATCTCTATCTGCAACAACTACATACTCCAATCCCCATCCATTTCTTGCAGCTGTCCGAAATGTTTCTAGAGAAAAAGAACGTAAAACTGAATATATACCTCCTACATAAGGAAGATATCCCATCAAGTCACCTATAGGGTCACTTGAATTTACGATACTTTGGACTTCGGAATGACTTAATCGTTTTATTACAGTTCTCATAACAGTTCTGTCCATTGATTTTCCGTCAGTTTCGATGACTTTCAAAATATCTTGAGTAATTCTCTCTTGTTCTTCAACGCTTAAATCAGTAGATGCAAAAAGTTCGTCTAAACTATAAAAAACATCCTCTTCAAATTTGACTTGATTAGTCTGGAGTCTAGCAACATGAGATTTCGGTAGGGGTGTCACACTTTGTGCAAAGACAAGAGACGGCGAAGTAAGACTAAAAGTTAATATACCTGCAGAAATAGCAGTTGCAAAAAATTTAGTAGTTTTCATGAGCTTTTCTCCTTTTTGTTTGTATTCGCTTACATTGTATCATATAATAGTATTGTGGTAAAGAAAGAAGGTATTCTTATGTGGAAAAAATATTTTTCAAAATATAAATGGACTGATTTATTCTGGATACTATTTGTGATTTTGTCATCCCTCTTGATGGGTAATAATACTCTTTTCCCCCTTACCCATCAAGATATCTCTTATTATGGGTGCTATTTGGGAATTACACTTGCATCATTTCACTTATTATTCATTGATAAATTTTTTATTTCTAACAGGAAGTAATTGAAAAAGTAAAAGGTGGATAAGGCGAATATGAAGTGTATTACTAACCTTTATTGAAACTTTACCGATGGAAGAGAATATTGATTGAGAAATCAGCCTCTATTCAGCTAGTAAGGCATAAATGGCAAGTATTTTGGTAGCACCTCAATCTCCAAACCGTGAACTGTCTCAATAGTTTTGGACTATGAGTTTTACTCAAAGCGTTAAACGAGCGTAAATAGCCCCTAGAAGGCTTATGGGCGCTCGTTTTTAGTTTTAGGGTGGATTCTATAGTTTTGATATTAAAATGCGTTAGAGGGGAAAATATGGCTTCTGAGAGCGTCTGAGCGATTTATGCCGTGAAAGCTATTTGACAACAAGCTAGGTCAAGTTAGACTGGTTAGGACGGTTCAGTCTGAACTTTGTTCAGCTGCCCGATAAACCAAAGACTAACGACCTAGGTTACTTGTTGTCAAATAGACCATGGAATAAAGCAAGCAAAGAAAAAGATTATCATACTTTGCTTTTTAGAAAAAGGTCATGGTATAATAGCAATATTCTGGCACTAAGCCTTCGAAAGGAGGTGTTTAGCATGTTAGAACTCATTACTCTTCTTGTTGTTATCCGAGTAGTGTTGCCCTTAGCGTACGAGTTGGGGAAAGCCTATGGGATGAAGTGGATTGAAAAGCGCTTCGATGACAACAAGGAATAGTGTCACTTTTCACGAACGCTAGTGTGTTGTAGCTGGCGCAAAAAAAGCACCCTAAGTCTTGGCGGACAGGGTGCTTTTCGTTTAGCGTGATGAACTCACTACTCTTGTTGTTGGTTAAATTATAACATATTTTTGCTAAATAGTAAAAATTAGGGTTAATTTTTGATAGATAGCTTGATTTGTAATTAGGGAATAGAGGAGCGAACGAAGTGAGACCCTTTTTATATATATTTAATTATATTTTATATATATTTAAGGCTCTTAAAAGCCTTAGAGCGGCAAGGGATTTCAGCTTTTATAGGGTACAAAATGTGCAGACTTAGGGTACAAAATGTGCA
>NZ_FNJT01000004.1:0-161446 GCF_900104285.1 Streptococcus sp. NLAE-zl-C503
TTGCTGAGCTTGATGCTGATTGGCTCGCACTGATGCTTGCTGATACAGATGCTGAGTGGGATTGATGTGCGCTAAGCGATGCACTCGCTGAAGCTCTTTGACTTGAGCTTACTGATTGGCTTGCTGATGTCGACTTAGAGATGCTACCGTTACCATCAATAGTCATTGAGAAGCCTCTTATCGGGAATCTCCTTTGATTTGTTCCCTCATTTTGCAGTGCTGCAAAATATGTAAGTGATTGAGGATTCTCTGGAACAGTACCATAAACTCTCATCTTAACATCAGGGCCACTAGAAGTAAATTTATATGTTATCCAGTCACCATTTGGTTTAATCCGTCTGTAGTTATCTATCAGAGTTAGTTTAGCTGGATGTACAAATTGGTTTGTAGAGTTTCTGTGATGGATAGTTACAGTGAAATTGAACTTTTGACCAGGTTGGAGAACAACATTCCCAGGTCCATCTATGACCTGAAGTCTCGGAGCCCAATCAAATCCTTCATCACCTGGTTGTGGCAACCTACGGAAACCTGAATAACCAGCACTACGGAAACCTGAATAACCAGCCTCTTTTGGTGCATTTGTCACTTGCTTGTCTGCTGTTTGATCTTTCTCAGCTTGCTTGGTTGTATCTTTACCTTGGGCTTGGTTCTTATCCGCTACAATACCAGCTGCGATATTGTTGCTTGTCGTTACTGCTTGGCTTGCGCTAAGAGCTGCACTAGCCAAACTTTGGTTAGCACTACCTGATACAAGACTTGCCGCAGGGTTGACCTTAAGGTTGAGCGATGCAGAAGCTGAGGTAGACACAGAAGCCTGAGCTGATGGTTCGCTAACAGCTGATGTACTCTCAACTACAGAGGCAGGTGCTTGAGCGCTTGCTGACTCTGATGGTGCAGAGCTTACTGATGCAGATGCTTTTGCACTTGCTGAAGCTGATACAGGAGCTGAGGTTGATTGACTCGCTGACTCAGATGCTGGAGCAGTTGACTGACCTGCTGATGTTGAAGCACTTGCAGATGCTGACTGACTCGCTAAGACTGACTGACTTGCTGAGGCAGATTGACTGACTGAAGCTGACTGACTCGCACTCGCTTGAGCCTCAACAGATTGACTGACTGATACAGAAGCTGTTGCAGATGCTTGTTCTGTTTGAGCTTTCTTTACTTCTGCCTGCGCTTGAGCGATGATTGAGTTAGTACTTGTCTCAGTTGTTTCAGCTGCTTTTGGTTCAGCTGCGATGACTGTTTTATCCTTTTCTGCATAGTCAGACGTTTCATCTGCGTATACAGTTTGCTCTTGAGTCATCACAAATCCTGCAGCTCCCGCGGCCAGGATTCCCCCTATACCCGCTAGCGTGTTAAAGCTTAGGTGTGCGTGATCAAGTTCTTCAGTGTCTGACAGGGTACTAGAGACAACTTCGCCCATCCCACCAATACGGAAGAGATCCAATTGAGAGTTTGAGGCTTTTACCCAGTTTTTCCCCGACTTGTAAAGCTTATAACGCTTTTTCTCATCTACGATCTCGAAATCTTTGTTAAATTTTTTACTTCGAAACATTTGTTTCCTTTCTTTTATCCAATTGCGACCCTTTGTTAACCTCATGACCATTAACAAAGCGTAGTTGCGCTGCCCTCTCAAAACCAAAATAATAAAACCGCAGTCAGTTTCAGTTTTTATCCCTTTGACTCAGAAAAAGCAGATCCCATCTGGGATATACCAGTCGTTCTTATCTAGTATACACCACTTATCATTTTATCAAAACGGATTGCCCTTTTCAAGTAATTATATGCGAAATGACAAATGAAAACACTTAATTTTTATTAAAAATTCGCTTTTAGAGTTCAAACTATTGAAATTCTCTTACGATTTTCGAAATCAAGCCCATTAATACTTCCAATAAAAAATGACCAAACCATCATTAGAAGAGATCATTTCTTTTGTAAATCCCATACTTTTAATCGTTTTTCAGACGTTTTCGAAAGATACAGATGAGGACAAGATTATTAACGCTTTGTAACACCCTGTTCTCATACAAAACGAGAATCCACTATCAACCTTATCATAGTCATTAAACGAAATGCCTTTGATTGTTAGAACTTTGACAATGTCAAAACCAGAATTTTCATAGCTTTAAACATGACAAAAGAGAGAACCAATCTGATTCCCTCTATGCTTCGTTATATGTCACCCACTTCAGTTTCCACTTATTTCCATTCTAATCGGCACTCGACCAAAATTCTGCTCTGCGATGCTTGGCTGTCCTAGTTGGTAGATCTGATCTGCCTTTTGGGTCATAACATCCCAAGGTTCTTTGCCAATTCGGCTGACTAGATGGACCTGCTCTTTCAGAGACTTGAGATGTTGTCTGCCTTTTTCCGTAAAGCCAAGGACATGGATGCCTTCTGGCAAGGAACTTTCTCTAGCTTGCACCAAGATATAAGTCAATAGGCGACGTACACGCGCCTTGGTGTAGCGTTTGGTCGCAACCGCCTCGACCAATTCTTCCAAAGACTGGGCTGTTTTGATAGCATCCTTGATGCGCACAGCCATTTCTTGATTGACCTGATAGATGGTGGTTAGGTCTGGATTTGACAAGATTTGATAGCGTAGCAAAGGAAAATAGTCATCCCAACTCACCTTACTGGCTTGCTCAAAGAGAGCAACAGAAGGCATAAAGCGTTCTAAGAAATCTTTGTCACTTTGGTGCTGACGTAGGGCTGTCGCCGAGGCAAAGTCCACATCCTTGTCCACAGAATGATATCCTGCTCCCTGACGCTGAATCGAATGGAGTTTGATTTTACGTCCCGCAACCGCCTTGGCATAGGCCAGAGCAAGGACATGATTGGGGGTATTGCCTGAAAAATCAAGACCTGCAAATTCCTTCCACATGGCTTGGGTTTTCTGAGGATAAGAGAGGGCATCAGGCAGATTTTCCACAAATTCCTCCATCTCAGTGCCTTGCTCCGTGTATAGGTCAGCAATTTTCTGGTAATCCAGAACTTCCTCTGTCCCAAAATCTAGGGTATCAATACCCAACCGAGCCAAGATATCCACAGCCCCTTGACCAAAGAAGTCTGCTGCCTGAACACTGACTAAAAAGGGTAATTCCACTACCAGATCCGCTCCATTTTCCAGCGCCATCTGAGCCCGTGTCCACTTGTCCACGATAGCAGGCTCTCCACGCTGTATGAAATTCCCAGACATGGCAACGATTTTCAGTCCCTTCGCCTGCTCAAGCAAGTATTTGTGCCCATTATGAAAAGGATTAAACTCCGCGATAATACCTGTGATTGTCATGATGTTCTCCTACTTCTGCGCGACAAAAAACCAACGGGTAGTGGTTTCTGTCGGTTTCTTGTCCTCAAAGTCCGCATAGAGTTTAAAAGACTTGAAACCAGCTTGTTCCAATAAAATATCGTAGGTCAAAACTTCATAGGTCCGCTCCTCATGCACTTCATCGTGGCGACTAAAGGAACCGTCAGCCTCCTTGATAAAGAAAGTCAACTCATGCACGATAGAGTGAGGGGCTTCTTCCTCATAGGTATCCCAAAGCATGGCGAAGTCTTCCGCATTTTCATGGTAGGAATAGCCTGGAAAAACCTCATCAGTCTGGTAGGTCGAATGCACATCAAAGATGAATACTCCGTCTTCATTGAGGGCATTATAGACTTCCTTAAAGACGTCTCCCACCTCCACCTCATCCTGCATGTAGCAGATAGAGTCAGAGTAACAAGTCACAAAATCATATTTACCAGCCTTGGACAAATTCAGCATATTACCTTCAATAAAATCAATCTTTTGCTTGGCTGATGTCGCTCTCTTCTCAGCAATCTTCAGCATATCCGCGCTCAAGTCAAGTCCTGTCACATCAAAACCAGCCTGAGAAAAGCGAACAGACTGGATACCTGTTCCGCAAGCCAGTTCCAAAAGTTTCTTTCTCTCCTTAGTCTTAGGCAAATGGCGAAGCGAAAAATCCGTCCATTTATCGTATAAACTATCATCCATCACAGCATCGTAAACAGCCGCAAAGGTTTCATAAGTCGCCATATTCATGATACCAAGTCCGCCCGTAATCAGAATGAAAATTAGGAGCTTGGACTTAGGATCCTGATCCAAGACTAAGCTATCTATTTTCCGACGATTACAGGACGGGTTCAAATCCTTTCTAAGATACAAAGAGCGTTAAAAGCAAGGAAAAAATAGGAAACTTTCTGCTGTATCGTCAGATACAAAGGAAGTTACTCTTTTTCTCGTAGCTTTTAGCTCGTGTTCAGTTTCGATATGAACAAAACACGACGCCCTCACCTTTCCATCAATTTTCTAAAATAAGCAAATAAACCCAGTTGACTGCAACTGAGTTCGATTGAAGACAAAGTCTTTTTAAGACTTTCCTTAGGTGATTTCGGACGTCTGCGACCTTCTTCGAAGTTCCAAGACTTAGTTTTGAGCCCTTCGTTTTTCATCTCTAAACTCAGAGTAAAACAGTTCCCCGAACTGTTTTACTCTCAAAACTCCCGAGTTCTTGAAACATTAATATTTCAAGAACTTTTATCACAACGGAAAGTCTCGGCAATCTCTCACTTCCTACTCAAAATAAGAACAATCTCAATACATTGTCGAATTTCAAAGCAATTCCCATCCGAAGTTCCAGTCATCTTCTACGCCAGAGTTTCAGATAAGTCTACAGAATCCGCCTCATGCCATAGTTTTTCTAGGTTATAGTGGGCACGCATTTCTTCTGAAAAGATATGCACAACGACACCGCCGAGGTCCAACAAAACCCAGCCTCCAGCTGCATCGCCTTCGACATGACTGCCTTTAAAGCCTGCTTCAGCTACTTTTTCACGGATATTGTCAGCGATAGCGTCCAACTGACGGCTATTCATCGAGCTAGTGATGACAAAGTAGTCTGTCACGCTGGTCAAATCTTGTACATCAAGTGCGAGGATATCCTCCGCACGTTTCTCATCAGCCGCTTTCACGACTAGTTCTAGTAATTCTTTTTCCTTCATTTAGTCCTCTTTCAAATAGTGCACATAGGCGTTATAGGTTTCAATGGTTTGGGGATAGATGGGAAATCCCTGATGAGCTAGATGCTCCACGGTACGAGCTGTTTCGTAGGCCACCGCCTTATTGAGCGATAGACTTGCAATCTCACGCGCCTGGTCCACTCCTGGAAAGGCACGATTGTGTTCAATATAATCTGCGACGTAGATGACCTTATCTAGCTCGCTCATCTGACCAGCTCCGACTGTATGGATTTCAATAGCTCGCAGGATCTCAGAATCTTTCAAATTCAAATCTTCCTGAATCTTGTAGATGCCAACCATGCCATGCCAGACATTATTGCCCCAGTTTTTGAGGTCAGGGTCTAGCTGATAACGGTCAATCAAGTTTAGAAATTCCTGATCTGACAACTTTTTAGCATAGTCGTGGAGAAGTCCTGCTAGGCCTGCTTTCTCACTATCCACACCAAAGCGCTGAGCCAGTTCTATGGCTGCACGCTCCACACCCAGACAATGAGTTAAGCGTTTTTCAGGTAGAAGCTCTGCCATTTTTTCCAACAAAGCCTCACGGGAGCAATTGATATAGTCTTGATAGGCCATCAGTAGAGTCCCTCCTTCTCGATGTAGTCTAGCACTGGCTGAGGTAGGAGAAAGTTGGGTTTCCGGCCTTGGGCAAGGAAGTCACGCACCATGCTGGATGAGATATCCATGAGCGGTACATCCACCCAGATGACTGGATAAGAAGTCCCTGCCTTGTAGCGTGGGCGCTGAACTCCCACAAACTGAACCATGTCGACCAACTCATCAATTCGGTACCACTTAGGCAGATAGTCCACCATGTCGGCACCGATAATGAAGTAATAATCCGTATCTGGATGTTGCTCTGTCAAAATCTTCATGGTGTCGTAGGTGTAAGAAATTCCCTTGCGCTCCAGCTCAATAGTTTCAATGGCTAGGCCTTCGATCCCCTCAATCGCCAACTCAAGCATCTTGAGCCGATGGTACTCGGGGATGGTTTCCTTTTTATCTACATGAGGAGGTTGGTATTCGGGCATGAGCAGGACCTGGTCCAGTCCTAACTGTTGTCGTACTTGGTCCGCCACAACAAGATGGGCATTGTGAACGGGATTAAAATTCCCTCCTAGAATCCCGACTTGTTTGCGTTTTTTCTCCTTGATTTCTGGCTCCAACTCTACCTTGGTAAAGGGAGTCAATAATTCGATTGCCATAGGCTCGTCTTCCTTTAATTCTCTGTAAAAACAGTTGTTTGGAGTAGGGTTTTAGATTTCTTTGACTTTTTTAGAAATCTTGCGATTTTCTTTCTTGCTGGATTGTTTAAATAAGATCAAGATGCGTCCGATTTTTTGGACAGTATCTACACCGATTTCTTCCTCCAAGATTTCAGCTACTTCGTGGATGTTTTCATCTGTGTTTTGCAAGAGCGTAACTTTAATCAATTCACGGGCGTCAAGAGCTTGACGGACGCTGGTTTTGATTTGGTCGTTGAGTCCATTTTTCCCGATTTGGATGATAGGTTTGAGGGTGTGTGCCTGACTGTTGAGAAAGGCACGTTGTTTCGATGTTAATGACATAATTTCTTAAAAAGAGTTTCTTTTTATACTTTTCTGAAGTGGTGACGGACGTCAGCAAAGTCCTTCGGACTTTCATGACTAAAATTTGAGCCTAAGGTCTCAAATTTTCCGCAGTTGGTACAAGTTATTGTACCAACTGACACCACAGCGAAAAGTATTCGTTATGGGCTCGCAGGGCTCGCCCGAATCCAGACAACTCTTTCCTTTCTGTGTTTAAATGATTGCTTTTCGTGTGACGACGGCGACGCCTTCTGGTGCCCAGACGGCGACTTTGGCGCTGCTTGTTACGCGGATCCAGCCTAGGCCTGAGATGACTAGGTCAGTCTTGTCCTTGATGGTAAAGACATGCTGAACAAGTTTTGGAAAATCTTCTTTTTCCTTGCTATTTGGTGGAGTTAGAAGGGTTCCCAGATGCTTGTCATAAAAGGCACTAGCGCCTTCAAGCTTGGTACGGTGGAGTTTGAGTTCATTGTCAAAGAAAGCAGTAAATCCTTGCTTTTCTCCTGCGATAAAGTCAAACCGTCCGAGACCACCTAGAAACAGGGTTTGTTCAGGATTGAGTTGATAGGTTTTTGGCTTGATTTCCTTTTTAGGGCTGACATACTTGAGGTTTTTGGCCGTCAAGTAGTGGGCCATCTGGTGGCGGTGAATAATTCCCGGTGTATCGTAGATATAAGATCC
The DNA here is from genome assembly GCF_900104285.1 of Streptococcus sp. NLAE-zl-C503. Classification (NCBI taxonomy): domain Bacteria; kingdom Bacillati; phylum Bacillota; class Bacilli; order Lactobacillales; family Streptococcaceae; genus Streptococcus; species Streptococcus sp. NLAE-zl-C503. The sequence continues at coordinate 7,281 of NZ_FNJT01000004.1, forward strand.
GTCGTCAAGCGGAATCTCAATCTTGTCCAAAGTTGTCCCCGGGAAACGCGAAGTCGTGATGACATTTTGGTCACCTGTGATTTCTTGGATAATGGCATTGATAAGAGTTGATTTCCCAACGTTGGTTACCCCAACTACATAGACATCATGCCCCTTACGGTAGTGCTCAATTTTGTCAATGACTTCCCTAATGGCATGCTTGTTTTGGGCTGAAGTCAGGACGACATCCACTGGACGAAGTCCTTCTTCGTGGGCACGTTCCATGAGCCACTGGCTAATCTTGCCCGGTTTAACTGACTTGGGCAGGATATCTTTTTTATTTCCAACTAAGAGGACATCATTGCCTGATACAAAGCGTGGCAAGCCTGGGATGACAGAGCCATTAAAGTCAAAAATATCAATGACATTGACTACCAAAGCATCACTGTCTCCCACCTCGTGCAAGAGTTTGAGGAAATCATCGTCCGTCAACTGGACATCAGTGATTTCATTGTAATGACGGAGACGGAAACAGCGTTGGCAATAAACTTCACCAGTCTCCAAGCCTTTTTCAAGTGCCGACTGGGGAGTGAAGCCAAGACCAGTCTTGTCTGTCGTCTGAATGGTTGCTCCACAACCAATACAGAGAATTTCTTCCATAGTTAAATTCCTTTTTTATATGTAATCGGTCCGTACTTTTCAGCGATTTTTTGCATAACACGGCGCTCGCGAGCCCGATTAATCTGCGTTTTGATCGAGTCGTGTTGGACCAAGGGTTTGACTAAGATAGAGCGAATGCCTGCACGATGCGCGGCCCGAATATCCGTCATGAGTTGGTCGCCGACCATGACCACTTCATTTTTCTCGTAGTGGAATTCCTTCATGGCACGGTCAATTCCAAATGTGAAAGGCTTCAAGGCCCAATAAACGTAATCAATCCCAAACTTCTCAACTGCGCGTTGAACTCGTTTTTTGGTATTATTTGAGACCACGATGATGCGAATACCTGCGTCCCGAAGGTCATGTAGCCATTGCTTCATCTCTGGCGTCCCATCAGGGTTGTTCCAAGCAATGAGGGTATTGTCCAAATCAACCAAAACAGCCTTGATTCCCTGCGCTTGCAGGCTTGGGACTGTCAGATCATAGACTGCTTCCACAGCGAAATCTGGCATATAGTTTTCAATCGCCATTCTGGCTCCTTTTCTTTTTAATTTCTAGCAATTTTCTTTAAACATTGGGCTAAGACTGCCCATAAAATGAGACTAGCTATCAAAATATAAATCCAAGCATTCGGTTCATCTGTAAACGGTAAAGGGACATTCATTCCGAAGAATCCTGTAATAACCGCAAGGATAGCTAGCAAGACTGAGATAATGGTCAAAGTTGTCAAATTATCATTCAAATTATTATTTAGGATGTTGTTGTAAGAGGCTGAGAGTTGTTGCAAAACTTGAGAAATCAAGTCTGTCATCGAAACCAACTGATGGGCTTCAATCATGGCATCGTCAAACTGCTCTCTTTCTACCTCATTAAGATTGCGATAAAGAGCATGCCCTTGGATGTGTTCCAAGAGGAGACGATTTTGTTTAGCAGCAGCTGTCAGGTAAACCATACCAGTTTCCAAGTCAGAGAGGGCAAAGAGATTTTTTTTGGTTGTTTTTTGACGAAGAAGTGCACTGATTTCATCCTTACTTTTATCCATCTCTTCAATAACTGGATAATAAGCATTGCTAATAATCTCTAAACTGGCAAAAAGAAATTTGTAGATGGAAATAATTTCATGACTTTCAAGGTAGGTCGCCATGCGTTTAATCACATAAGTATTCTTGTGATTGCTGATAGTGATCAGTCGTTGTTTTTCAACGATAAAGGTCATCGGAATCGCTTCATAATATTCTTTGTCTTTTTCTAAATCAAGAACATTATAAATGAAGGTTACCGTCCCCGTTTCACGGTTATAATCCATGTGGGCTCGTTCATTTCTATCCAGAGCATACTCGATGGTTTCCTTGTCCAATCCATAGATGTCAGAAAGATCTTCCATGTTTTTAATCTTGTCCACATCAAGGTCTATCCAGGTACAATCATGACCTAGTTTTTTCTCTACAAATAGCATACTCTCTCCTTTACCAAACTCTTTCTATTGTACCACAAATCTGCCAAAATAGCAGACCTACTCTGTACGAGAGAAGTTGCTGACAACAGTGATATTTCGGTTGGGAACAAAATGAAGGGCTTGGTCGTCACTGCGAAGTTGGGTCGTACGGATTCCTACACTGACAACCTTTCCAGATACGGTAATAGGACCATTTGTGAGGACCACTTCGTCGCCCACATCGAGCTGGCGTTCAAAGAGGATGAAAAAGCCGTTGATGACATCGGATAAAAAGCCTTGAGCTCCCATCCCAATGGCAACCCCAGCAATTCCTGCCCCAGCAAGGAGGCTGGAAACTGGCAATCCTAAAATGGACAAGATACAGTAAATTAAAAAGAAATAAAGGGTGTAGTTAAAGATATTCTCAAGCAAACGAGAGATGGTCTTTTGTCTGCCTGTATCTCGATTTGAAAATTTAAGCGAGGGTTTGACAATCTTTCGTACAGTCGCATGAAGCATCTTTTTAGCTATATAAAATAACAGAAACAAAATCAAAAGAGAGATCACCTTGGTCAAGAGATTCTCTAATACAGTTGTTACATCCAATTTGTCAAGATAACGTTGAAAAAATTCTTGCATACAAAACTCCTTTTTAGTATTATACCACAAATCATCCCGTTCAAATCCCTCATAAATATTCCGATATTCCCCCAAACTCAAAAAAAGACTTGCCTCAACGGCATATTTATACTATAATCATAAACAATACATTTTGAAGGAGACTATTATGAAAAAAATCATTCGAGCCTGGAACAAGGCCAGCCTCATCAAACGTATCCTAATCGGCATGCTTCTTGGAGCCTCTCTAGGGCTACTTTTTCCTAGTCTGTCGGGGCTCGGCATTCTCGGCGACCTATTCGTTGGGGGTCTGAAAGCCATCGCTCCTGTCTTGGTCTTTACCCTCGTCGCAAATGCCCTCTCACAACATCAAAAAGGGCAAGATACCAATATGAAGACCGTTATTTTTCTCTATCTACTCGGTACCTTTGCAGCTGCCTTGATTGCTGTACTGGCTAGTTTTCTCTTCCCCGTCCAGATTACCCTCAGCAGTGCGAGCACAGAGATTGCCCCACCAGACGGCATCGGTCAAGTTCTCAGCAACCTCCTGCTGAATCTCGTGGACAATCCCCTCAATGCCATCGTCCAAGCTAATTATATCGGAATCCTATCCTGGGCTGTTGTCTTTGGACTTGCTATGAGAGAAGCTAGCAAAAACAGCAAGGAATTGCTCAAAACTATGGCTGGTGTAACTTCCAAGATTGTGGAGTGGATTATCAATTTGGCACCTTTCGGAATTATGGGCTTGGTCTTCAAGACCATCTCTGATAAAGGAATTACCAGCCTTGCTAACTACGGAATTTTGCTAGGACTCTTGATTGCAACTATGGCTTTTGTGGCCCTTGTCATCAATCCCCTCATTGCATTTTTCTTTATGAGAAAAAATCCCTACCCTCTTGTTTTTAAATGTTTGCGTGTCAGTGGAATTACAGCTTTCTTTACTCGTAGTTCTGCCGCTAATATCCCTGTCAACATGAAACTCTGCCAAGATCTAGGACTCAATCCAGATACCTACTCTGTTTCTATCCCCCTTGGCTCCACTATTAACATGGCTGGCGCAGCCGTAACCATTAACATTCTGACTCTAGCTGCAGTCAATACGCTAGGAATCTCTGTCGACTTTGGTACAGCTTTTGTGCTCAGTGTAGTGGCTGCTATTTCTGCCTGCGGAGCTTCTGGAATCGCTGGTGGATCACTCCTCCTCATTCCCGTCGCTTGTAGTCTCTTTGGGATTTCAAATGACGTTGCTATGCAGGTAGTCGGAGTTGGTTTTGTCATCGGTGTCGTCCAAGATTCCTGCGAAACTGCCCTAAACTCTTCTACCGACGTCCTCTTTACAGCAGTAGCTGAGTACGCGTCGGCACGTAAAAAATAGATTTTTTAAGACAAGTCTTCTAAGCCTTGTCTTTTATACTCTTATTCTAGTATTATAGGAAATTCTCATGTCTATCACCCAACGTACGACAAAACTGATCTTAGCGACCTGCCTCGCTTGTTTTCTAGCTTATTTTTTAGATTTATCATCAGCGGTTTCAGCTGGAATTATCTCCCTCTTAAGTCTATCCGACACGCGCAGAAGCACACTTAAATTGGCACGTAACCGCCTCTTTTCCATGCTCCTAGCACTGGCTATCGGTGTTCTAGCCTTTCAACTAACAGGATTTCACATCTGGAGCCTCGGGCTCTATCTGGCTCTCTACGTGCCCCTAGCCTATAAAATGGGTTGGGAAATTGGCATCACCCCTAGCAGTGTCTTGGTCAGTCATCTTTTGGTACAGGAGTCTACCTCTCCAGATCTCTTGCTCAATGAAGTGTTCCTCTTTCTCATCGGGACAAGCTTTGCTCTATTGGTCAATCTTTATATGCCCTCTCGTGATAAAGCTATCCAAAGCTACCACCTTCAGGTCGAAGAAAAGTTAAAAGATATCCTGCTTCGCTTTAAATACTATCTGTCGAGGGGAGACGGGCGCAATCGAGCCCAACTTGTTGACCAATTAGATGAGCTCCTTGATGAGGCCCTCAAGCTGGTCTATTTGGATCACTCAGACCACCTCTTTCACCAGACGGACTACCATATCCACTACTTTGAGATGAGGCAACGGCAAAGTCGTATCCTGCGAAATATGGCCCAGCAGATCAATACTTGTCACCTAGCCGCAAGTGAAAGTTTGATCTTGGCCCAGCTCTTTTCTAAGATTGCTACCCAGCTAAGCCAGACCAATCCTGCTCACGATCTACTTGATGACATCGAACGCTATCTGCAAGTCTTCCGCAATCGGAGTCTCCCTAAAACACGCGAGGAGTTTGAGACCCGTGCTACCCTCCTGCAGCTACTACGCGAAGCCGAAACCTTCATTCAGGTCAAGGTCGATTTTTATCAGAAATATGGAAACTAGAAAAACCTCAGAAGAATTCATGTAACATGATTTCTCTGAGGTTTTTAATTTACCTTTGACTTCAATTACCTTTACTATATGAAAAAATCAACGAATCGATATTATTCGCGGACTTTTCCTAGTGAGGCAGTTAGGTAAGTCTAATAGGACTTACCGTAGTCTACTTAGATTGCTATGCAATCAAGTAGGCTTACTGAATCACATCTTTTCCTCCAGCTCTACATCTGGATACTTATCCGCAAACCAGCGGAGGGCAAAGTCGTTTTCGAAGAGGAAGACAGGTTGGTCGAAGCGGTCTTTAGCCAAGATGTTTCGGCTAGAAGACATGCGCTCGTCTAGCTCCTCAGGCTTGATCCAACGAACCGTCTTTTTACCCATTGGGCTCATGACCACTTCCGCATTGTATTCATTTTCCATACGGTGCTTGAAGACTTCAAACTGAAGTTGACCTACAGCGCCCAGCATGTACTCGCCTGTTTGGTAGTTAGTATAAAGCTGAATGGCTCCCTCTTGTACCAACTGCTCAATTCCCTTGTGGAAGGATTTTTGCTTCATGACGTTCTTAGCAGAAACTTTCATGAAAATCTCAGGTGTAAAGGTTGGCAGTGGTTCAAATTCAAACTTATTTTTTCCAACCGTCAAAGTGTCTCCAACCTGATAAGTACCTGTATCGTAAACACCGATGATATCTCCTGCTACGGCGTTGGTCACATTCTCACGACTTTCCGCCATAAACTGAGTGACATTCGAAAGCTTGGCACCCTTGCCAGTACGAGGCAGATTAACACTCATCCCACGCTCAAATTCACCGGATACGATACGCACAAAGGCAATCCGGTCACGGTGACGAGGGTCCATGTTGGCTTGGATTTTAAAGACGAATCCTGAGAAATCCTTGTCATATGGATCGACAATTTCACCGTCTGTCTTCTTGTGTCCATGTGGTTCAGGGGCAAACTTAAGGAAGGTCTCAAGGAAGGTCTGCACCCCAAAGTTTGTCAAGGCTGAACCAAAGAAGACCGGAGTCAGTTCTCCTGCAAGAATAGCTTCTTCTGAAAATTCATTTCCCGCTTCTTGCAAAAGTTCGATGTCGTCCTTAACCTGAGCGTAGAAAGGATTGCTTCCAAAGAGCTTGTCCCCTTCTTCCAGACTGGCAAAGCGCTCATCCCCTTTATAAAGTTCTAAACGTTGGTTATAGAGGTCATAAAGCCCTTCAAAGGCTTTCCCCATCCCGATTGGCCAGTTCATTGGATAACTCGCAATGCCTAGGACTTCTTCTAGTTCTTGCAAGAGATCCAGCGGCTCACGACCGTCACGGTCCAGCTTGTTCATAAAGGTAAAGACTGGGATGCCACGGTGCTTCACAACTTCAAACAATTTCTTGGTTTGGGCCTCGATACCCTTGGCAGAGTCCACGACCATGACCGCAGCATCCACCGCCATCAAGGTACGATAAGTATCTTCTGAGAAGTCCTCGTGCCCTGGTGTGTCTAGGATGTTCACGCGCTTACCATCATAGTCAAACTGCATAACAGATGACGTGACCGAAATCCCACGTTGTTTCTCAATATCCATCCAGTCAGACTTTGCAAAAGTCCCTGTTTTCTTCCCTTTTACGGTACCAGCCTCACGAATCTCGCCCCCAAAGTAGAGCAACTGCTCAGTGATGGTTGTCTTCCCCGCGTCCGGGTGGGAGATGATGGCAAAGGTACGGCGTTTCTTGATTTCTTCTTGAATAGTCATAAGTTCTCTTTCTTTGATTCTCTATTTTTAGTTGTTTCAGTAGCTAAGAATGATGTTTACATTGGATTTTACCATTCCTTTCAACTCTCCATTATATCGGATTTTGGGGAGTTTTTCAATTGCTCATCTGATGAAAAGGCAAGCTAGAGTATAGATTTTACCTGATTTCTATTTTCCCACCGTTTCTTGAACAAGATATCAAAGAGAACAAGAGCCAGTGAAAGGATGACCGACACAAGGAGGTACTTTAGCCATAGAGGAGCATTCGAGATAAACGGTGTATCTCTTAAGAGACCATAATTTCCACCCGTCACCTGATTAACCCAAACTAGAAAGAGGTTGAGGATAAAAGTATAGGCTACAATCATATATTTCTTGAGCAGACTCTTGTCATAGTGATTCATCAAGTAAACCAAGGAATTCACCAAAAGGGCATAGTGCCCAATCAAAAATGAAAAACTAGTAATATGGGGAAAATCATAGGGGTCAAAAACGGGATAAACCAAAGCAAAGACCGCTCCACTTGCTCCTAAGAGGGCAAAATATTGCTTGCTCCGCCATTTATCAGGCAAGAAAACCACCGCAAACATAGCCAAACGGCAATGGTAAAATGGAAGGCTATTAGAAAATGGAATTCCAAAACCAACATACCAACTATATAGGGCAAGTAACTGGAGGATCTGAATCCCCTTAAACAAGCGGACAAATTTCGGATTTTTGTGATAAGCAAGTGCTCCATAAATACAAAGCACTAAAAGAAGCATCATAGCCCCATACCAAAAGAGTGGAATAGGAGGAGGAACCGTTTGAGATCTGGTGATAAATTGATGGAACATATTTCTATCCTAACTCTTATTTTCTCTATTCTCTAGTTTAACCATTATAGCGAATTAAAAGCGATTTTTCAATTTCTATTTCTTTTCAGTTTGGCTCCCTTATTTATAGGAAAATATGGTAAAATAGAACAGACTAAAAATCATCATTTCACGAAAGGATGCAAGATGAAAATTACGCAAGAAGAGGTAACACACGTTGCCAATCTTTCAAAATTAAGATTCTCTGAAGAAGAAACTGCCGCCTTTGCGACCACCTTATCTAAAATTGTTGATATGGTTGAGTTGCTGGGCGAAGTTGACACAACTGGTATTGCACCTACTACAACTATGGCTGACCGCAAGACCGTACTCCGCCCTGATGTGGCCGAAGAAGGAACAGACCGTGATCGCTTGTTTAAAAACGTACCTGAAAAAGACAACTACTATATCAAGGTACCAGCTATCCTAGATGATGGAGGAGATGCCTAATGACTTTTAATAACAAAACCATTGAAGACTTGCACAACCTCCTTGTCTCTAAGGAAATTTCTGCAACTGAATTGACACAAGCAACGCTTGAAGATATCAAATCTCGCGAGACGGCTATCAATGCTTTTATTACCATCGCTGAAGAGCAAGCCCTCGCTCAAGCTAAGGCTATTGATGAAGCTGGAATTGACGTGGACAATGTCCTTTCAGGAATTCCACTGGCTGTTAAGGATAATATCTCTACCGACGGTATCCTGACAACTGCAGCCTCAAAAATGCTCTACAACTACGAGCCAATCTTTGATGCGACAGCCGTTGCCAATGCCAAAGCTAAGGGTATGATTGTTGTTGGAAAGACCAACATGGACGAATTTGCCATGGGTGGTTCAGGTGAGACTTCTCACTACGGTGCCACTAAAAATGCTTGGGACCACAGCAAGGTTCCTGGTGGTTCATCAAGTGGTTCTGCTGCAGCTGTAGCCTCAGGACAAGTCCGCTTGTCACTTGGTTCTGATACTGGTGGTTCTATCCGCCAACCTGCTGCCTTCAACGGGATTGTTGGTCTCAAACCAACCTACGGAACAGTTTCACGTTTCGGGCTCATTGCCTTTGGTAGCTCTCTAGACCAAATCGGACCCTTTGCACCAACTGTTAAGGAGAATGCCCTCTTGCTCAACGCTATTGCCAGCGAAGATGCCAAAGACTCTACCTCTGCTCCTGTCCGCATCGCTGACTTTACTTCCAAAATCGGTCAAGACATCAAGGGCATGAAAATCGCTTTGCCTAAAGAATACCTTGGTGAAGGAATTGACCCAGAAGTTAAAGAAACCATCATCAAGGCAGCCAAACACTTTGAAAAACTCGGCGCTATCGTCGAAGAAGTTAGCCTTCCTCACTCTAAATACGGGGTTGCCGTTTACTACATCATTGCTTCATCAGAAGCTTCATCAAACTTGCAACGCTTTGACGGTATCCGTTACGGCTACCGCGCAGAGGATGCGACTAACCTTGATGAAATCTATGTAAACAGCCGCAGTCAAGGTTTCGGTGAAGAGGTGAAACGCCGTATCATGCTGGGTACTTTCAGCCTTTCATCAGGTTACTACGATGCCTACTACAAGAAGGCAGGACAAGTCCGTACCCTCATCATTCAAGATTTCGAAAAAGTCTTTGCGGATTACGACTTGATTTTGGGACCAACTGCTCCTAGTGTTGCCTATGACTTGGACTCACTCAACCATGACCCCGTTGCCATGTACTTGGCTGATCTCTTGACCATCCCAGTCAACTTGGCAGGTCTTCCAGGGATTTCGATTCCTGCTGGATTCTCTCAAGGTCTACCTGTCGGTCTGCAATTGATTGGTCCTAAGTACTCAGAAGAGACCATTTACCAAGCTGCTGCTGCTTTTGAGGTGACAACAGACTACCACAAACAACAACCCGTGATTTTTGGAGGTGATAACTAATGAACTTTGAAACAGTCATTGGACTTGAAGTCCACGTAGAGCTCAACACCAATTCAAAAATCTTCTCACCTACTTCTGCCCACTTTGGAAACGACCAAAATGCCAACACTAACGTGATTGACTGGTCTTTCCCAGGTGTACTGCCAGTTCTCAATAAAGGTGTTGTTGATGCCGGAATCAAGGCTGCTCTTGCCCTCAACATGGACATCCACAAGCACATGCACTTTGACCGCAAGAACTACTTCTATCCTGATAATCCAAAAGCCTACCAAATTTCTCAGTTTGATGAGCCAATCGGATACAACGGCTGGATTGAAGTGGAGCTAGAAGACGGTACAACTAAGAAAATCGGTATCGAACGCGCTCACCTAGAAGAAGATGCTGGTAAGAACACCCATGGTACAGATGGTTACTCTTATGTTGACCTCAACCGCCAAGGAGTTCCCTTGATTGAGATTGTATCTGAGGCTGACATGCGTTCTCCTGAAGAAGCCTATGCTTACCTTACTGCCCTCAAGGAAGTTATCCAATACGCAGGCATTTCTGACGTTAAGATGGAAGAAGGTTCTATGCGTGTGGATGCCAATATCTCCCTTCGTCCTTATGGTCAAGAAAAATTCGGTACCAAGACTGAGTTGAAAAACCTCAACTCCTTCTCAAATGTCCGTAAAGGGCTTGAATACGAAGTCCAACGTCAAGCTGAAATCCTTCGCTCAGGTGGTCAAATCCGCCAAGAAACTCGCCGTTACGATGAAGCTAACAAGGCAACCATCCTCATGCGTGTCAAGGAAGGTGCTGCAGACTACCGCTACTTCCCAGAGCCAGACCTACCACTCTTTGAAATCTCTGATGAGTGGATCGAAGAAATGCGTACTGAGTTGCCAGAGTTTCCAAAAGAGCGCCGTGCACGCTACGTATCTGAACTTGGCTTGTCAGACTACGATGCTAGTCAGCTGACTGCTAACAAAGTCACTTCTGACTTCTTTGAGAAAGCTGTTGCCCTCGGTGGTGATGCCAAACAAGTCTCTAACTGGCTCCAAGGTGAAGTCGCTCAATTCTTGAACGCAGAAGGCAAGACACTGGAACAAATCGAATTGACACCAGAAAACTTGGTTGAAATGATTGCCATCATCGAGGACGGCACTATCTCTTCTAAAATTGCCAAAAAAGTCTTTGTCCACCTGGCTAAAAATGGCGGTGGCGCGCGTGACTACGTGGAAAAAGCAGGAATGGTTCAAATCTCAGATCCAGATGTTCTGATTCCAATCATCCACCAAGTCTTTGCGGATAATGAAGCAGCCGTTGCCGACTTCAAATCAGGCAAACGCAACGCAGACAAGGCCTTCACAGGCTTCCTCATGAAAGCAACCAAAGGCCAAGCCAACCCACAAGTTGCCCTTAAACTGCTTGCACAGGAATTGGCGAAGTTGAAAGAAAACTAGACAGAACAAAACCGGCCCTAAGGTTGGTTTTTTCTTCTCTACCAACTCCCAATAACTATTTTGGCTTTATTTCCAGAGTATTTTATGGTAAAATGAAGAGTAATAATATTTATTAAAGAGGTAAAAACATGATTGAAGCAAGTAAATTAAAAGCTGGTATGACCTTTGAAACAGCTGACGGAAAATTGATCCGCGTTTTGGAAGCTAGCCACCACAAACCAGGTAAAGGAAACACGATCATGCGTATGAAATTGCGTGATGTCCGTACTGGTTCTACATTTGACACAAGCTACCGTCCAGAGGAAAAATTTGAACAAGCCATCATCGAGACTGTCCCAGCTCAATACTTGTACAAAATGGATGACACAGCATACTTCATGAATACAGAAACTTACGACCAATACGAAATCCCTGTAGTCAACGTTGAAAACGAATTGCTTTACATCCTTGAAAACTCTGATGTGAAGATCCAATTCTACGGAACTGAAGTGATCGGTGTTACCGTTCCTACTACTGTCGAATTGACAGTTGCAGAAACTCAACCATCTATCAAAGGTGCTACTGTTACAGGTTCTGGTAAACCAGCAACGATGGAAACTGGACTTGTCGTAAACGTTCCAGACTTCATCGAAGCAGGACAAAAACTCGTTATCAACACTGCAGAAGGAACTTACGTTTCTCGTGCCTAATCTCTAGAAAGAGGTCATTCTATGGGAATTGAAGAACAACTTGGCGAAATCGTTATCGCCCCACGTGTACTTGAAAAAATCATTGCTGTTGCTACTGCAAAGGTAGAGGGCGTACACTCTTTTTCAAACAAATCAGTATCTGATACCCTTTCAAAACTTTCACTCGGCCGCGGTGTTTATCTTAAAAACGTGGACGAAGAACTCACAGCAGATATCTACCTCTACCTTGAGTACGGAGTAAAAGTTCCTAAGGTAGCTGTTGCTATCCAAAAAGCTGTCAAAGATGCAGTCCGCAATATGGCTGATGTAGAACTCGCTGCTATCAATATCCACGTTGCAGGTATCGTTCCAGATAAAACACCAAAACCTGACTTGAAAGACTTGTTTGATGAGGACTTCCTCAATGACTAGTCCACTATTAGAATCTAGACGTGAGCTCCGTAAGTGTGCCTTTCAAGCTCTTATGAGTCTTGAGTTTGATACAGACGTCGAAACTGCTTGTCGTTTCGCCTACACACACGATCGTGAAGATACGGATGTGCAACTCCCAGCCTTTTTGACAGAGCTCGTTTCTGGTGTTCAAACTAAAAAGGAAGAACTAGACAAGCAAATCACACAGCATTTAAAAGCAGGTTGGACCATTGAACGTTTAACGCTCGTGGAGAGAAACCTCCTTCGCTTGGGAGTCTTTGAAATCACTTCATTTGACACCCCTCAGCTGGTTGCTGTTAACGAAGCTATCGAGCTTGCAAAGGACTTCTCAGATCAAAAGTCTGCCCGTTTTATCAATGGACTGCTCAGCCAGTTTGTGATAGAAGAACAGTAAATAGAAAAAGTGTTTGACAAACATCAAACACTTTTTTCTTTGCCTTCCACTATCTAAAAAAGTGGTAATAGACATAATTATAAACAAAAATCCAGATAGGTTTTGCATGATTGAGAAAGTTAAAAAAACTATGACAGAGAATCGTTAATCTCAGATTGTCGGTAGAACGATAAACAAGGGCAAAAAAGAGACCAATCAGACTATAATATAATAAACTAATTGGGTCCCGGTGAGATAGTATCAAATGACTAAGTCCAAAGATAAGGCCTGATAAGATGACATCTAAATAGTACTTTGACTTAGGAAAGAAGGTATTCATAAAATACCCTCTATCAAGAGTCTCCTCAAAAACAGGACCGATGATTACAGGCAGGACAAAAGATAAGATAGTCGATAAAAAAGTTGGTTGTCCATTTGAAAGAACCACGGTAAAATACTCATCATGAATATTCCTATGATTAATCAAATGAGCATAGCGTGCCCAAAAATTACCGAGAATCTGATAAACCACATAAGTTGCAAATAAGTAGAAGACAAATGACCAGTTCCAGCTCTTTTTCTCAAAGATAAAGAGCATCTTTTGCTTTTTTAACCACCAAATTAATAGAAGAAAACTTCCTACTAATCCTATTGTTAAAATAAGGGAATAGACATCAGCGCCTAAACCTAAAATGATTGCTACATACAATCCAATTGTTTGTGGTAAATAGGTAGATAGTAAAATAATAAGCAAAAATATTCCAAATTGTCTTAGTTTCTTTGTGTTTCTCATCGTACTTTTTTTGAAAGATTATCCTGCTCGGAAGCCGTACTTCCAAGCATCCCTATAAGAATTAAGTGCCCCTTGCCCCATATAGGGAGCAAATTCTCTATAATATAACCATCTACCATATCCATCTTCCCAAATAGCAAGACCGCCTGAGATTTGGTCTAGGTCTTCTGACGAAAGAACTGTAAATGTATCTGTACCTGTCATTGCAAGAACCTTCTTAAAATATTGTTGTAGGCTCACATCTACAGTATACTTCTTTTTTATCTATTTTATTAGTCTTCTCCTCAACTGTCAATTTTTCGTCCTGAAATGTATGTTCTCTAAAAAAATGCTAGAACCTTTACTCAGTTCTAGCTTTCTTTTTAGTATTTTCTAAAGCGTTGGTAACGTTTTTCGATGAGCTGTTCCAAGGCTAAGCCTTGCAAGCGTTCAAGCTCTGCACGCAATTCATTTTTAACACGAGCTTGCAGTTCCTTACTGGGGAGACCCGCTTCTGAGATTACCTTGTCCACGATTCCCATTTCTAGGAGTTCGTGTGAAGTGATCTTCATCAACTCTGCCGCCTCCATGGCACGGCTCCCATCCTTCCAAAGGATAGAGGCAAAGCCTTCTGGACTGAGAACGGCATAAATCGAATTTTCCAGCATCCAGACACGGTCAGCTACGGCTAGTGCTAATGCACCTCCAGATCCTCCTTCACCGATAATAATCGCGATGATTGGAACCTTGAGATCACTCATTTCCATCAGGTTTCGAGCGATTGCTTCCCCTTGTCCACGTTCCTCAGCTCCAACACCTGGGTAAGCACCCGCCGTATTGATAAAGGTCACAACTGGACGGCCAAACTTTTCCGCCTGTTTCATCAGGCGAAGAGCCTTGCGATAGCCTTCTGGATGAGGTTGCCCAAAATTTCGTTTGAGGTTGTCATGAAGACTCTTCCCCTTTTGGATACCGACGACAGTTACTGCTTGGTCACCTAACCAGCCAATTCCACCAATAACCGCACCATCATCGCGGAAAGAGCGATCTCCATGCAATTCGATAAACTCGTCAAAGATTCCATTGGCAAAATCAAGTGCAGTCAAGCGACTCTGCTCACGTGCCTCTCTGACTATTTTTGCAATATTCATCCGCGACTTCCTCCATGCAATCTTACTAATTTAGCAATTGTTTCAGGCAATTCTCTCCGTTTGACAATTGCATCAACAAATCCATGTTCAAGCAGAAATTCTGCCTTTTGGAAGTCATCCGGCAAGGTCTCACGAACTGTATTTTCGATAACACGACGCCCAGCAAAACCAACTAAACTCTGGGGCTCCGCTAGGATAATGTCACCTTCCATAGCAAAAGAAGCTGTCACTCCGCCTGTTGTCGGATCCGTCAAAATAGTCAGGTAAAAAAGTCCTGCCTTGGAATGACGTTGAACTGCCGCAGAAATCTTAGCCATCTGCATCAAGCTCATGATTCCTTCTTGCATACGAGCTCCACCAGAAGCTGTGAAGAGAACGACTGGCAAGTTTTCAAGCGTCGCATATTCAAACAAGCGCGTGATTTTTTCACCCACAACGGTTCCCATAGAAGCCATGATAAAGTTAGAATCCATGATCCCAAGGGCAACTTTTTGTCCCTTTATGCTAGCTGTACCAGTTAGTACCGCTTCATCCAAACCTGTCTTTTCACGCATACTAGCCAGTTTTTTCTGGTAGCCAGGAAAGTTTAACGGATCTTGAGTTTCAATACCCGTAAACATCTCCATAAAGCTGTCAGAATCAACCGTCAAAGCTAAGCGTTCCTGAGCTGAAATACGGAAAGTATAGCTACAATGGGGACAAATTTGCTCACTTCCAAGATCCTTTTGGTAGATGATATGTTTACATCCAGGACACTTGGAAAAGAGTTCATCCGGAACCTCAGGCTTGGCTTGTGGTTTCTGCCTTACGGAACGATTAGGATTGATCCGAATATACTTATCCTTTTTACTAAATAGAGCCATAAATCCCCCTTTTAGTTCTCATACTCTTTGAAAGTCTATTCTTTTTCTTGGTATTTTGGCAAGAAAGTTTCCATCAAGAAGGAAGTATCGTAGTCACCAGCGATAACTCGGCGATCTGAAATCAGATCCAACTGGAAGTCTGCATTGGTTTGCACTCCTTCAATCTCAAGTTCATAAAGTGCCCGTTGCATCTTCATAAGAGCGTCAAAACGATTCTCCCCATGAACAATGATTTTAGCAATCATACTATCATAGTAAGGAGGAATGGTATAGCCTGGATAGACTGCCGAGTCCACACGCAAGCCAACTCCACCACTTGGTAGATAGAGATTGGTAATTTTCCCTGGGCTTGGAGCAAAGTTAAATGCTGGATTTTCTGCATTGATCCGGCACTCGATAGCATGACCTCGTAGGACAATATCTTCTTGTTTAAAAGGTAAAGGTTGTCCGGCAGCAATGCGAATCTGTTCCTTCACGATATCAACACCTGAAACAAACTCTGTGACTGGGTGTTCAACTTGTACACGAGTATTCATTTCCATGAAGTAGAAATTGCCACTCGCTTCATCGAGAAGAAATTCAATCGTCCCTGCATTTTCATAGCCTACAGACTCTGCTGCACGAACGGCTGCTGCACCAATTTCATTACGAAGGGTTTTGCCAATCGCAATAGATGGGCTTTCTTCTAAGACCTTTTGGTTATTCCGTTGGAGTGAACAATCCCGTTCACCAAGATGGACAACATGACCCTCTTGGTCCGCAAGAATCTGAACTTCGATATGGCGAGCTGGATAAATCACACGCTCAAGATACATAGCGCCATTTCCAAAGTTGGCCTTGGCTTCGCTAGATGCTGTCTCAAAGGCTGCGACCAAGTCTTCTGCCTTTTCAACCTTACGAATCCCTTTTCCGCCACCACCAGCTGATGCCTTAAGCATGACTGGATAGCCAATTTTTTCTGCAACTGCAAGTGCCTCTTCAGCCGTGTGAACTTCACCATCAGATCCTGGGATAACTGGAACCCCAGCCTTGATCATTTGCTCACGCGCATTGATCTTATCTCCCATGGTATCCATTACAGCCCCAGAAGGACCGATGAACTTAATCCCCACTTCATCACACATCGTGGCAAACTTGGAGTTTTCGCTAAGAAAACCAAAACCTGGGTGAATGGCTTCTGCTTCTGTCAAAACTGCAGCAGATAAAATCGCATTGATATTGAGATAAGACTCTGTCGCCTTACCGGGTCCGATACAGATAGCTTCATCCGCTAGGAGTGTGTGAAGAGCTTCCTTATCAGCAGTTGAATAAACTGCTACGGTCGCGATGCCCAATTCACGCGCAGCTCGAATAATGCGAACCGCAATCTCACCACGGTTGGCAATCAAAATTTTACGAAACATGGAGATCCTCCTTAGTTTCCAATTGCAAAGGTAAGAGTACCACTCGCTGCAAGCTTGCCATCTACTTCAGCCTTTGCTTCAACCACGGCGATGGTACCACGACGTTTGACAAAAGTAGCCGTCATGACTAATTGATCACCTGGTACAACTTGCTTCTTAAACTTGACCTTGTCCATGCCAGCGTAAAAGACCAGCTTTCCTTTGTTTTCAGGCTTGGACAATTCCAAGACACCCGCAGTCTGTGCCAAGGCTTCCATGATAAGAACACCTGGCATAACTGGGTATTGAGGAAAATGACCATTAAAGAAAGGTTCGTTGATGGTGACATTTTTAATGGCAACAATGGTATCCTCGCTCACTTCCAAGACACGGTCCACTAGGAGCATAGGGTAGCGATGGGGTAGAGCTTCTTTGATTCCTTGAATATCGATCATTTGATACGTACCAATCCTTTACCAAACTCAACCATTTCTTCATTTGAAACGAGAATTTCTGTTACCACACCATCCTTAGGTGCAGGGATTTCATTCATGACTTTCATGGCTTCGATGATCACCAAAGTCTGACCTTTTTTAACACTGTCTCCGACTGTGACAAAGGCAGGTTTATCTGGTCCAGCGGCCAAGTAAGCCACCCCTACAAGTGGGCTCTCAACGACATCCCCCTCTGGAGCAACCGTCGTTTCAGCTGGTACTGGAGCTTCTTCCACTGCACTCTCTACTGGAGTTGAAGGAGTAGAAACTACTGGACTTGCCGCTACTGCAGTTGGTGCTGGAACAACTTGAGCTGGAGCTTCAGAAGCCATTCTTGCTTCATTCTTACTGAACTGCAATTCGTCCGCTCCGTTTTTATAAGAAAATTCACGCAGGCTTGATTGGTCAAACTGAGCCATCAAGTCTTTAATTTCATTGATATTCATCTAGCCCTCCCAACGTTTGAAAGCAAGAACCGCGTTGTGTCCACCAAAACCAAAAGTATTTGAAATAGCATAAGGAATTTCTTGCTCCAAGCCTTGTCCATAAACGACATTCGCTTCGATATAGTCTGACAACTCGCTTGTTCCAGCTGTTTTTGGCACGAAGTTATGACGCATAGCTTCGATTGTAGCGATGGCTTCTACTGCTCCTGCAGCCCCAAGCAAGTGTCCTGTAAAGGACTTGGTTGAAGATACAGGTACTTCTTTACCAAGGACAGCTACGATCGCACCACTTTCTCCTTTTTCATTAGCAGGAGTTGAAGTTCCGTGGGCATTGACATAAGCCACTTGCTCTGGAGAAATTTCTGCTTCTTCCAAAGCTAGTTTAATCGCCTTAATCGCGCCTTGACCCTCTGGATGTGGAGAAGTCATGTGGTAAGCATCACAGGTATTACCGTAGCCAACTACTTCAGCCAAGATAGTCGCCCCACGTTTTTCAGCGTGTTCAAGGCTTTCAAGAACCAACATTCCTGATCCTTCTCCCATTACAAAACCATTACGATCTTTGTCAAATGGAATAGAAGCACGGGTTGGATCTTCTGTCGTAGAAAGAGCTGTCAGAGCTTGGAAACCAGCAATGGCAAATGGAGTGATAGAAGCTTCTGATCCTCCAACTAACATGACATCTTGGAAGCCAAACTTGATAGAGCGGAAGGCATCCCCAATGGCATCATTTGATGAGGCACAAGCTGTATTGATTGATTTACAGATACCGTTTGCTCCGAAGCGCATGGCAACATTTCCTGAAGCCATATTTGGCAAGGCTTTTGGAAGTGTCATTGGTTTAACGCGTTTTGGACCTTTTTCATGAAGACGGATAACCTGATCTTCGATTTCTTTAATTCCCCCAATACCAGAAGCTACGATAACACCAAAGCGATCCTTATCGATTGCTTCTACATCAAGATTTGCATTTGTCACCGCTTCTTGAGCCGCATACAAGGCATACAAAGAATAGTTGTCAAAACGGTTGGTATCTTTTTTGACAAAGTATTTCTCAAATGGGAAATCTTGAACTTCTGCTGCATTGTGCACAGCAAAGTCGCTGTGGTCAAACTTAGTGATTTCTCCAATTCCAATCTTCCCAGTTTGCAAACTGTTCCAAAATTCTTCTGGAGTATTTCCGATAGGAGAGGTCAATCCGTAACCTGTTACTACAACTCGATTTAGTTTCATCTGTCTTACCTATATCTTTCCTTATTTTTTACATGCTAAGTCCGCCATCAACAGCGAGAACTTGTCCAGTCAAATAATCCTGTCCAGCTAGGAACACTGTAGCATCTGCGATATGTTCTGCTTGACCGAAATGTTTCATTGGGATTTGGGCCAATGTCGCTTCTTTGACCTTATCAGACAAAACAGCAGTCATATCTGACTCAATCATTCCTGGTGCAAGAGCATTTACGCGCACATTACGATTGGCAACTTCACGTGCAACTGACTTGGTAAAACCAATCAAACCTGCTTTAGAAGCTGCATAGTTGGCTTGTCCGATATTTCCCATCAAACCGACCACACTAGACATGTTGATAATCGCACCTTCACGTGCTTTGATCATCTGTTTCAAGACTGCTTGCGTCATGTTGAAAGCACCTGTCAAGTTGATCTTAATCACTTTTTCAAAGTCTTCTTCAGTCATCTTGAGCATAAGCGTATCTTGAGTGATCCCAGCATTGTTGACCAAGACATCAACAGAACCGAGTTCTGCAATCGCTTGATCTACCATACGCTTGGCATCTGCAAAGTCTGAAACATCACCTGAAATCGGTACTACTTTGACACCATAGTTTGAAAACTCAGCCAGCAATTCTTCTGAGATTGCTCCACGGCTATTCAAGACTACATTAGCACCTAGTTGAGCAAATTTGTGAGCAATGGCAAGTCCGATACCACGACTTGAACCTGTTACAAAGACATTTTTGTTTGTAAGTTGCATTCTATTTCTCCTGTTTCCTGTTGTATTTTGTGGGAGAAGGGGTCATTAGTTTCCTAACAAAGCATCCAAGCTTGCCTGGTCTTCGACATTGGCTACCTTAGCTGATTTATCAATCTTTTTGACAAATCCTGATAGGACCTTACCAGGGCCGATTTCAATAAAATTGGTTACCCCAGCATCCTGCATCACAGCAATACTTTCATAAAAACGAACAGGTTCTTTGACCTGACGCGTCAAGAGCTCTTGGATTCGATCTTTTCCCATAACAGCAGCTTCCGTATTGCCGACTAGAGGGCAAGTAAAGTCAGAGAAACTCACTCCCTCAAGAGCTCCAGCTAATTGCTGACTGGCTGGCTCAAGAAGGGCTGTATGGAAAGGACCAGATACATTTAAAGGAATCAATCGTTTTGCTCCTGCTTCCTGCAAGAGTTCAACTGCGCGGTCAACCGCAGCCACCTCACCACCGATAACGATCTGGCTTGGGGTGTTGTAGTTAGCTGGAGTCACTACTCCAACTTTAGAGGCTGTTTCACAAGCTTCCTCAATCACTTCAACTGGAGTATTAAGAACGGCAACCATCTTTCCAGAGCCTGCAGGTGCAGCCTCTTCCATATAAGCACCACGCTTGGCAACCAAGGCAACTGCCTCTTCAAAGTCCAAGGCACCACTTGCTACAAGAGCAGAATATTCCCCAAGAGACAATCCTGCTACCATATCCGGCTGGTAGCCCTTTTCTTTCAATAGTCGGTAAATAGCAACCGAAGTCGCTAAAATAGCTGGCTGCGTATAGCGAGTCTGGTTTAACTTGGTTTCTTCCTTATCAATCAAGTCACGAAGGTCATAACCCAAAACCTGACTGGCTTGGTCAATTGTTTCCTTGACGATAGGATAGCGATCATAGAGATCACGCCCCATCCCTAGATACTGAGCACCTTGACCGACAAATAGAAAGGCTGTTTTAGTCATTTCTTACAACTCCTGCCCAACGAGAGGCCTCTTCTTGAATTTTCTTGGCTGCGCCATAGTATAGATCTTTTAGGATTTCTTCGACAGTTTCCTCTTTAGAAATCAAACCAGCGATCTGACCTGCCATGACAGATCCACCTTCTACATCTCCATGAACAACGGCTTTAGCAAGAGCACCAGCCCCCATTTGCTCAAAGATTTCCAAGTCTGGATTTTCTTGTTTAAAGGCATCTTTTTCAGCCTGTTCAAAGTCACGTGTCAACTGATTTTTAATAGCACGAACAGCATGACCAAAGTGTTGAGCTGAAATAGTCGTATCGATATCACGCGCTTTTAAGATTTTTTCCTTGTATTTTGGATGGGCGTTAGATTCCTTAGCTACTACGAAACGCGTACCAACTTGAACGGCCTCAGCACCAAGCATAAAGCCTGCAGCGACACCTTCACCGTCCGCAATTCCTCCAGCTGCGATAACCGGAATCGAAACAGCTGCAGCAACCTGACGAACCAAGGTCATCGTTGTTAATTTACCAATATGTCCACCGGCTTCCATTCCTTCTGCAATAACTGCATCTGCACCAATTTTTTCCATGCGTTTTGCCAAAGCAACACTTGGAACAACAGGAATCACTGTAATTCCTGCATCATGGAAACGAGCCATGTATTTACTTGGATTTCCTGCACCAGTTGTAACCACCTTGACCCCTTCTTCAATCACGAGATCAACGATGTCTTCTACAAAAGGTGACAAGAGCATGATGTTGACACCAAAAGGTTTGTCCGTAAGTGATTTGATTTTATCAATATTAGCCTTCACGACCTCTTTAGGTGCATTTCCACCACCGATGATCCCTAGGCCACCAGCTTTTGATACCGCACCAGCCAAGTCACCATCTGCAACCCAGGCCATTCCTCCTTGAAAAATAGGATAATCAATATTCAATAATTCTGTAATACGTGTTTTCATAGTGCCTCCATCATTCCTTGCTTACGTAATAGTTCGATTGGTTTATCATTTGAGTTTCAAACTATTACCTAAACAAGAGGGAGTGGGTTCCCCTACTCCTTCTAGTAATATGTTAATTATTTTGTTTGCTCTTCAACGTAGGCAACCAAGTCACCAACTGTTTTTAAGTTATCTTCTACTTCGATTTGGATATCGAAAGCATCTTCGATTTCAGAGATTACTTGGAACAAGTCCAATGAATCTGCATCCAAATCATCAAAAGTAGATTCAAGTGTTACTTCTGATGCGTCTTTCCCAAGTTCTTCAACGATAATTTCTTGTACTTTTTCAAATACTGCCATGATAGGACTCCTTTAAAATATAAAAAATTTATAACTATGTGTTTACCACATGATTACCTAGATTGTAAGAATGAGTGTGCCCCATGTCAAACCTCCACCGAAGCCTGATAGGAGAATCGTTTGGCTACCATCTAAACGAATCTTGCCATTCTCCACACACTCTGAGAGCAAAATCGGGATACTTGCTGCACTGGTATTTCCATACTCCATCATATTGGCAGGAAGTTTGTCTCGGTCTACACCAATCTTCTTAGCCATCTTATCCAAAATGCGGATATTTGCCTGATGAAGCAAGAGATAATCCAATTCCGATGCTGCGATTGGACTATTTTCAATAGTCTCTTTGATTGATCTAGCAACATCTCGATTTGCAAAATCAAAAACTGCTCGTCCATCCATCTTCAAAAAAGCAGGAACTGCCTCTTGATCTGAGAAGGGCGAAGTCAGAGCCGTTTGGGCACAGGTCAAACACTCGCTCCGAGAGCCATCCGTATAGAGACTTTCCACAAGGAAGTGACGTGTTTCGCTCGCTTCCAAGAGAACCCCGCCTGCACCATCTCCAAAGAGAACAGCTGTCGAACGATCAGACCAATCAACCGCCTTAGATAAGGTCTCAGCTCCGATAACAATCCCTTTCTTGAACTGTCCAGAGCTTAAAAACTTTTCAGCAGTTGAGAGAGCAAATACAAAGCCACTGCAAGCTGCTGTCAAATCAAAGGCAAAAGCTCTATGCGCTCCGATATTTGCCTGAACCCGAGCTGCCGTAGAAGGCATCATCGAGTCTGGGGTAATCGTCGCTACAATGATAAAATCAATCTGATCCGCTTTTATGCTCGCCTTAGCCAGCAAACTCTTGGCAACTTCTGTCGCCAAATCACTCGTTGACTCCGTTTTTGAAATATGTCTCTGTTTAATTCCTGTACGGCTTGAAATCCACTCATCGCTTGTATCCATAATTTGGGCCAAGTCTTGATTAGTGACTACTTGCTCTGGAACATAATGAGCAACCTGGCTTATTTTTGCAAAAGCCATTATTTCAAATCCTCCAAAAATTGATAAAGATTAGTCAAGCCCCTGCCCATCACTTCTATTTCTTCAGAACTCATACCATCGATAATTTTCTCGACCATGGCCTTGTGGAAACGTTTATGAAGGCGGTGAACCAAACGACCTTTCTTTGTCAAATGCAGATAGACCACACGACGATCCTGATCAGAACGAATGCGCTCAACATAACCTTTTCTTTCGAGATTATTCAAGCTGGTCGTAACAGTTCCAAGAGTGACCATCAGTTCTTTAGAAACCTTACTTGGAGTTGCCTCCGGAAACTTCCCAATCACATCAATCGTGTGCATTTCTTTGATGGAGATGTCTTTGAAACGACTACCTCGTAAGCTAACCTCCTCAATCACAAGGACATTATTAAAAATAGATGTTAAATACTCATTCACTTGTTGGTAGTCCAAAGTATTCCCTCCTTCTCAAAAAAACTTTTGTATTCAAAACATTTGACAAAAAAAGTATATCAAACTTCAAAGAATTGCGCAAGTATTTTTTTATTTTCCTGAAAATTTTGGTCGTCTTCTTTCAGAATGAGCTCGTACTCCTTCTTTAAAATCTTCAGTCAAAGACAAAGATTCTTGCAGTTTCAATTCCAGTTCAGCATAATTCTGCCAATCCTTAAATTGGCTTTCCCAAACCAACTTTTTAATGGCTGCGTATGAGTTTGCTGAGCCTCGTCTTAATTTCTTCAGAACTTGTTCTCTTGTCTTTTCTAGCTTATCTGCCTCGCAGACACGGTATACCACGCCCCATTCCAGTGCTTTTTCCGCAGTCAAAGCTTCTCCTGTCATGGCAAGTTGCGCAGCCCGTGTTACCCCGATACTACGACTCAAGAGATGGATCCCACCAGCGTCTGGCGCCAATCCAACTCCAACAAAGGCTTGGATAAACTTTGCCTTATCAGTCGCCAAACAAAAATCGACTGCCACTGCCATATTGGCTGCAGCGCCAGCAACCGCTCCATCTACCTCCATCAAGACAGGTTTAGGAATTTGCTTGATTTTATATGAAATTGTATTGACTAATTCTGCAATCTTATTCAAAGAAGGAATGTCATCCTCATCCACTGCACGCTTCATCTCAACCAAATCTCCTCCAACTGAAAAGACCTTCCCATTAGCGTTAATCAAGATAAACTGAACAGCTTGATCCTGTTCTGCTAAGGTTAAAGCTTCTAAAATCTCCTCACACATTGGGATATGGAAACCATTTGCAACTTCGGGACGATTCAAAGTAATGATAGCAAGATCATCTAGGATCTGATATAGGATATGATTCATAGCTTCTCCTTTTGTAAGGTGATAAAATTATTTTATTATCAAAGTATACCTTTTTTTAGATAAAGAGGCAAGAGAAAACCAATCGAAAGTGTCTCGGCTGATCAAAACGCTCACTTTATCCTAAAGACTATACTATTTTCTTCATTGAAAAATACCCCTCTTTCTGCTATAATCGTATAAAATACTTACTTGAGGAGCCCTTATGAAGGTTGTAAAATTTGGCGGAAGCTCTCTTGCCTCTGCTAGTCAGTTAGAAAAAGTTTTAAACATCGTTAAAAGCGATAAAGAGCGCCGTTTTGTGGTCGTTTCTGCACCGGGTAAACGCAATTCTGAGGATACCAAGGTTACAGATGCCTTGATCAAATACTATCGTGATTATGTAGCAGGAAATGATATCAGCAAGAGCCAAAACTGGATCATCGATCGCTATGCGGCTATGGTGAGCGAACTAGGCTTAAAACCATCAGTTCTAGAAAAAATTTCTAAAAGCATCCGTGCCTTAGCGACTCTTCCTATTGAGGAAAATGACTTTCTCTATGACACCTTCCTAGCAGCTGGAGAAAACAACAATGCCAAACTTATCGCAGCTTACTTTAACCAAAACGGCATCGATGCACGCTATGTTCACCCAAGAGAAGCTGGGATTGTTGTCACAAGTGAACCAGGAAACGCACGTATCATTCCCTCTAGTTATGACAAGATTGAAGGCTTGGCTGACAGCAACGAAGTCCTTGTTATTCCTGGTTTCTTTGGGGTCACTAAGGAAAATCAAATCTGTACCTTCTCCCGTGGTGGATCCGACATAACTGGTTCCATCATCGCTGCCGGTGTTAAGGCTGATCTCTATGAAAACTTTACGGACGTAGACGGTATCTTTGCTGCCCATCCTGGAATTATCCACCAACCACACTCAATCCCTGAGTTGACCTACCGTGAAATGCGGGAATTGGCTTATGCTGGATTTTCAGTCCTTCATGACGAAGCCCTTCTTCCTGCCTACCGTGGGAAAATTCCTCTCGTTATCAAAAACACCAATAACCCTGACCATCCGGGTACTCGTATCGTTCTAAAGCATAGCAGTGATAAATTCCCAGTCGTTGGAATCGCTGGTGATTCTGGCTTTGTCAGCATCAACATGTCGAAATACCTCATGAACCGTGAAGTTGGATTTGGACGCAAGGTTCTGCAAATTCTCGAAGATCTTAACATCGGATGGGAACACATGCCAACAGGTATCGACGATCTTTCGATCATTCTCCGCTCCCGTGAGTTGACTCCTATCAAAGAAGAAGAAATTCTGCGTCAGCTCGTTCAAAAGGCTGAAGTGGACCATGCTGAAATCGAACACGACCTTTCAATCATTATGATTGTCGGAGAAAAGATGAAGAGTCATATCGGGGTAACTGCTACTGCAACACGTGCTTTGTCTGAGAATAAAATCAACATCCAGATGATGTCCCAAGGTTCAAGTGAAGTTTCCATCATGTTTGTTGTCAATAAAGATCAAGAAAAAGCAGCTATCAAGGCTCTCTATCATGCCTTTTTCGATGAAAGTAAGGAAGACTGATCATGGCCCAATCTCTCAATAAAGTCATTGACCTCCAAACCACTGGAACATCTTACCTCTCTATCTCTGGAAAGGTTGGAAAATTTCTAGTCGGGGACCAAGCCTTAGAGTTTTATCCTGATGTCAATGTTGAACAATATATCCAGATCCCCTGGTCTAGCATTCAGCAAATCGGAGCCAACGTAAATGGTCGCAAAATCAGCCGTCACTTTGAAGTATTTACCGATCAAGGTAAATTCCTCTTTGCCTCAAAAGACTCTGGGGCTATCCTCAAAATCGCTCGGGAAAAATTAGGAAACGACAAGGTCGTGAAACTTCCGACTCTGCTCCAGACCATTGGACAAAAATTTAAAAATCTATTTGCAAAAAAGTAGAAACTTTAGTATAATCATAGCAACGGATAAGTAGGTTATCCTCTTCTTTCAGAAAGTCTGCGGGTGCTGCGAGCAGATAGGAGGGATAGGTGAAATTCTACCGTTATTCACAATTAAATACAGAATCAAGTGCACACCTGTGAAGTTGGATGGAACCGTGGCCCTGCCACTCCAACGCTTTGTTAGGTGTGCTTTTTTCATAAAGGAGTTCTTATGTTAGATATCAAACGTATTCGTACAGACTTTGATGCTGTCGCTGAAAAATTGGCTACACGTGGTGTAGATGCTGCAGTCTTGAACGAGATGAAAGAAATCGACGCTAAACGTCGTGACATCTTGGTCAAGGTCGAAAATCTCAAGGCAGAACGTAACACAGTTTCTGCAGAGATTGCTCAAGCCAAGCGCAATAAGGAAAATGCTGATGACAAGATTGCTGCTATGCAAGCTCTCTCTGCTGAGGTCAAATCCTTGGATGCTGAATTGGCAGAAATCGATGCTAAATTAACAGAATTCACCACTACTCTTCCAAACATCCCAGCTGACAGCGTTCCTGTTGGAGCTGATGAAGATGACAATGTGGAAGTTCGCCGTTGGGGAACTCCGCGCGAGTTTGACTTCGAGCCAAAAGCTCACTGGGATCTGGGTGAAGACCTCGGTATCCTTGACTGGGAACGTGGTGGAAAAGTGACGGGAGCTCGTTTCCTTTTCTATAAAGGTCTTGGCGCTCGTTTGGAACGTGCTATCTATAACTTTATGTTGGATGAGCATGGTAAAGAGGGCTATACCGAAGTCATCACACCTTACATGGTTAACCACGATTCTATGTTTGGTACTGGTCAATATCCAAAATTCAAGGAAGATACTTTTGAACTCAGTGACACAAACTATGTCCTTATTCCGACCGCTGAAGTTCCACTGACCAACTACTACCGTGATGAAATCCTTGATGGAAAAGACCTGCCAATCTACTTCACTGCTATGAGTCCATCTTTCCGTTCTGAAGCAGGTTCAGCTGGTCGTGATACACGTGGATTGATTCGTCTACACCAATTCCACAAGGTTGAAATGGTCAAATTTGCCAAACCAGAAGAATCTTATGAAGAATTAGAAAAAATGACAGCCAACGCTGAAAACATCCTTCAAAAACTCAACCTTCCATACCGTGTCGTTGCCCTCTCTACTGGAGATATGGGCTTCTCAGCTGCCAAGACTTACGATTTGGAAGTTTGGATTCCAGCGCAAAATACCTACCGTGAAATCTCAAGCTGTTCAAATACAGAAGATTTCCAAGCTCGTCGTGCCCAAATCCGTTACCGTGATGAAGCCGATGGCAAGGTGAAGCTGCTTCACACCTTGAATGGTTCTGGACTTGCAGTTGGACGTACAGTGGCTGCTATTCTTGAAAACTACCAAAATGAAGATGGTTCTGTAACCATCCCTGAAGTTCTTCGTCCATATATGGGTGGCGCTGAAGTTATCAAACCATAAAAAAATAAGGCCTAGCTAGATAATAGCTAGACCTTTTTTCGCAACCAAATTAGATAACCACTCAAGACAAAGAGTAAAATAATCAGGCAAAGGAGGGTTTCAGCCAATACCAAATAATCCAAAAATGGAAGTTTCAAAATTCCCTGAGCCATCTTGAGCGAGGTGGCCGTGATAATGGTTGGAAAAGTCAGAGCTGAGAAGGCTGGTTGAAATCCTTCTTTTAAAATATTGGGCAAGCGAGTCAAAACGAAGATGAAAAACGACTGAGAGACAAGCATCAGCAGTAACAAGGCCCAGGTCGGAAGAGTAACTCCACCGATACGCACCAGAGCAGCTAAGAGCAAAGAAAAAGGAGCACAGTAGATTCCTTCTTGCCCTAGTAGGGCTGGAGTCAATGGTTTTTTCTTTAAATCACTGTAAATCAACGGATAGAGAAAACAAGTAGCTAGAAAGCCGAAAGTCACCGTTAAGTAGGCAATCTGAATCAGACCAACGACTGGATAGGTCAAGGCAGCCACTGCTATCCCCACATAAAGCACCGTCCAGCTTGGTGTTGCACTAGCTCTTTCCTCCACTCCCACAAAGCGACGAGAAAAATAAGCAATCAAAGCAAGATCCAAGATAAAGGAAAACCACCACAAAAACTGGGCTAGGATAGGCATAGACGGAACTAGTCGCAAGACATAAGTCGAGAAAATCATCCCCGCCATGGGAAAGGTCGCCATGCCAGATAAGAGAGGAGCTTTGGTTAATTCTCGCTTGGTTTCAGACCAATTTCTTAGATGAAGAAGGAGAAAGAAAATCCATAAGACTAATCCAGTCAAACTAAATAAATGAGAGAGAACAGGCCAAGTATCCGCAATCAGGTTTCCTGCACCTGCCAAACCTAACAAACAACCAGAAAATACCAAGGGGAGTTTTTTCATGGCAACCTCCGTTAATCATATATTATCAGTATAGCATAAAAACCCTTAAAATAGCATAGAAAAATGAAGACTGGATTGCTCAGCCTTCATTTTTTATTTATGATTCGAACTAGGCATAGGGTTGCAACTCTGGGTTAATAGGCGTATTGGCTAGGTTATTGGCATAATTGCAAAGACTGGCAAGACTAACACCGAGAACCACATCCAAGGCATTTTGTTGCGTGTAGCCAGCTTCTAAAAATTCACTAAGCGCTTCATCTCCTACACGCCCTTTGGTATTGATGACCGCCAAGGTAAACTTAGCTAGAGTATCTAGTTTTGGGTCTGTCTCAATTGGGGTACGGTTGCGGAGGGCTTGGAGAAGATCATCATTCATTTGGATTTGTTTAATCGAAAAGGCGGTGTGACCTGCGACACAGAAAGCACAACCATTGGTTACGGCAGCTGTGATTTGCACCACTTCACGCTCTACTGGCGTCAAGCTATTGCGGCGGTTGATGGCTCCGACAGTTCGGTAGGCTTCAAGGGCGGTTGGGGCATTGGCCAAGAGACCAATTAGGTTGGGAATATAGCCATTGTTGTCTTTTTCTACTGTTTCAAGAACTTCTTTTACTTCTGCTGGTGCTGATTCTACTGTGTGGATGGTAAATGTTGTCATAAGAAACCTCTTTTCATTTTATTGTCATTTAGTCTATCATAGAATTTCTTCTTTGGATAATATATATTTTCAATTGCCATGATAGGAAATGTTTATGAAAGCAAAAAATCACACGAAAAGTGTGATTGGGTTAATGTTTAAAATACTTTTTGGTTTCGGTGATAACGACTGGTGACAAGACCAAAAGGGCAATCAAGTTGGGCAAAGCCATCAAGGCATTGACGATATCTGCGATAATCCAGACCATATCCAGCTCGATAAAACCTCCCAACAAGACCATGAGCACAAAGACAACTCGATAGAGCCAGATAAAGCGAACGCCAAAGAGAAACTCGAAACAGCGCTCTCCGTAGTAATTCCAGCCTAGAATTGTCGTAAAGGCAAAGAGAACCAAAAATATGGTCAAAAGAGCAGGCCCAAAATTTGAAAAAATTGTTGAGAAGGCTGACTGGGTAAGTGCTACTCCATTCAAATCACCGCTCCAAACTCCAGTTACCAAGATTGTCAGACCTGTCAGAGTACAGATAATCAACGTATCAATAAAGGTTCCTGTCATGGAAATCAAGCCTTGCTCAACAGGCTCATTAGTCTTAGCTGCAGCCGCTGCAATCGGAGCTGAACCAAGACCAGATTCGTTAGAAAAGACTCCTCGCGCCACACCATTTTGGATAGCCATCCGAATGCTGGCACCTGCAAAACCACCTACCGCAGCAGCTGGACTAAAGGCTGAAGTAAAGATGAGGGCAAGTGTGGCTGGGATTTTCTCAATATTAAAGAGAATAACTGTAAGAGTTCCCAAAATATAGACAATAGCCATAAATGGAACAACTGCTGTCGAAACCTTGGAAATGGATTTGAGTCCACCAAAGACGGCAATCGCAACAAAAACAGACAAAACGAGAGCTGTGATAGCTGGATCAATTTGAGCTGTATTTTGGATAGATTCTGTAATCGAATTGACTTGGGTGAAGGTACCAATCCCTAGAAGGGCTACCAATACACCCGCTAGGGCAAAGAAGATAGCAAGGGGGCGCCACTTTTCTCCCATCCCCAAAAGGATGTAGTGCATGGGCCCTCCAGCTACAGCGCCGTTTGCATCCTTGCTACGGTATTTGATAGCCAGCAAGCCTTCGGCATATTTGGTCGCCATCCCAAAGAAGGCCGCCATCCACATCCAAAAGAGGGCCCCAGGGCCCCCAACCTTAATGGCTGTCGCGACCCCAATGATGTTTCCCGTACCAACGGTGGCGGCTAGAGCTGTACATAGAGCAGCAAAGCTCGACACATCGCCATGCCCCTTGTCCTTGGTAAAAATCAACTGAAAGGCCTTAGGGAGACGAGCCACCTGCAAAAGGCCTAGTCGGATGGTCAAATAGATACCCGTTCCGACCAATAAGATCAAGAGGGGAGGCCCCCAAACGAAAGCATCAAGCGCTTTAAGCAATTCTGACATGTCCTACTCCTATCCTTCAACCCCAAAAGAAAGAGCACATGCATGATACATGTACTCTGGAATGCTTAGATAAATGCCAAAAGCGGTCTATCTTAGCTCTGTCCTTTTACCTGAGAGTTTGAGCAGTTGCCTGCCTTGCCCCTTCGGTGCCTTTACGGTCTCTCCAGAGTTCCGTCCATTTACAGTCATGGAAAACAAACCTTTCTCCACTTCTATTAAACTTCATTCGGTGTTGGTATTTTATTTTTTATTATTTTACAAGAAAAGTTAGCCTTTGTCAATATTTTCTATGAAAATTTTTGACTTTTCATTTCTTTTTTTCAGAAAGAGCGAATCCTTCTTCTCTCTATCCTTTAAAGGTCACAATGGTTGCGCCACTGCCTCCAGCGTTTTGTGGAGCATAGCCGAAACTCTTAACATGCTTGTTTCTTTGTAGGTATTTGGTGACGCCCTCACGGATGACTCCTGTACCGATACCGTGGATGATGTCTACCTGCGCCATGTTATTAAGCAGGGCTTGGTCAATAAAGGCATCCAGCTCATTCATGGCTTCTTCGTACCGTTTGCCTCGGAGATCCAGTCTAGCTTGTGGACCACGACCAGAAGCACGTTTGACGACATTGACTTGTTTTTTCTTGACTGGGGCTTCTTGTTGGGCCTGAACAAGATCAAATTCTTTCTCTTCCAAGGTCATCTTGATCAAACCAACTTGGGCTTCCCAACGGCCATCCTTGAGCTGATTGGTCAAGGTTCCACGCTGACCATAACTGAGAACCACGATATCATCTCCAACCTTTGGAGCTCGTTTTTTCTTGGCTTTTTGAAGGACCTTGTTTTTAGACAAATCGACTTTTTCAGGAGCCAGTTTTTTCAGCTCAGTCTTGGCTTCAATGATTTCGTGAGGTTTGAGTTGAGACTTACTGTGAAGATTCTTGAGAATCTGGTCACTCTCACTTAGCGCTAGTTCCACAATTTCAGCAGCCTGTTCACGCGCCTTATTGAGCTCAGTTTCCTTTTCACGATTGAGCTCGTTGTAAAGTTTTTTGAGTGCTCGATTCATCTTGAGGTTTTCTTGTTCCACCTCACGGATATTATCTAGACGTTTGCGACTTTCAAGCGTTTGCTCTTCCAATTGTTCAATGATGCGGTTGACGTCATTATCTTGGTTGACCTGCTGGCTGGCATCCCCAACGATGACATCTGACAAGCCTAGGCGTTTAGCAATTTCAAAGGCATTGCTTCGGCCAGGAACTCCCTGCATAAAGCGATAGGTCGGACGCAGACTGGCTGTATCAAACTCCATACTGGCATTTTGCACAAAGGCTGTCTCAATACCATAGGCCTTGAGTTCTGGATAGTGGGTCGTCGCCATAGTTTTGACCTGACGCAGGCGAAGATCTTCCAAAATAGCCATAGCAAGGGCTGCTCCTTCCTGCGGGTCGGTACCTGCGCCAAGCTCATCTAAGAGTAAAAGTGAATGTTTGTTGACCTTGCCAAGAATATCTACGATATTGGTCATGTGGCTGGAGAAGGTCGACAGGCTTTGTTCGATAGACTGCTCATCTCCAATATCTGCGAAGATTTCTTCGAAAATACCGACACGGCTCCCCTTATCAGCTAAAATGGGCAAGCCTGACTGGGCCATAAGTTGAGTCAAACCCAAGGTTTTGAGCATGATGGTCTTCCCACCTGTATTGGGACCCGTAATGACAATGGCCGTTAATTCCTTACCGAAGTGTACATCGTTTGCGACAGCATTTTTAACCAAAGGATGGCGGACATGAAGGAGTTGAATTTCTTGATTCTCTGAAAGTTGAGGAACGACTGCTTGTCTTTCTTGAATGAAACGCACCTTGGCACAAATCAGATCCAGATGGCCGATGATCCACGCGTCATTAGCAATCTCTGCCGCATGAGGGCGGACGCGTTCTGAGAGCTCCTGTAGGATACGAATCATCTCATAGCGTTCGTCTGCTCGCAAACTAGCGATTTCTTCGCTCAGTTTCACGACCTCACGTGGCTCGATATAGACCGTGTTTCCACTGGCAGAGATGTCGTGGACAACACCAGCAATCTTATTGCGATAGGTATTTTTGACAGGTAAGACTTGACGGTCATTTCTACTAGCGATTATCCCTTCCGTCAACATCTGCGCTTTTTGTTTAAGTAAGTCTTGCAAGACATCTCGAACTTGACTCTCGCTATCATGGATTTTTCGACGGATACGTGCCAGTTCTTCACTGGCGAAATTTTCGATGAAGCCTGCGTCATTTAGGGATTGAAGACTCCCTTGCAAGTGTGGAAAATCATGCAGTTTTTCAAACCATCTCGCCAGCTGCTCCAAGCGTACATTTTCAAGATTGGCATAAAACCCTTGCAACTCTCTGCTAGCAAGCAAGACCCGTTTGAGGAGCAGGAACTCCTCAATATTGAGGTCCGCCCCCATCTCCAGACGCTTGCAAACAGCTGAAATCTCACGTGTCGCTAGAATGGTAAAGTGGGGTTGCTCCACAAATAGGGCTTGCATTTCCTCCATTTCAGCAAAAGCCTGTTTGATTTTATCCTCCTTGGTAGTCGGAGCCAAACCTTTTAGCTCCTCTAGTCCCTGTTCTGTTAGGATATGAGGTTCAAACAAGGCTTTAATTTTATTAAATTCTAAAGTTTCTAGTATTTTTGTATTCATATTTTTCCCTTGTATACTTGTTTACAAAATTATAGTAATTAGAGGTTTTGACCTAGTCCTCCAATCTGTAAACAAAGGGCTAGGAAAAATCCCGCCCTTTTTATCCGATTAAATTTGTCACCCAGAGTTGTTTGATAAGATTTGTCGTAAAAGGGACACTTTGGATGATGTGTTTGGCTACTATACTTTTTTCGAGTGAATTTTGAATGACTGCCAGAGGCACCGTTGCAAGAATGGTCAAAGCCATTTGCAAGACAAATAAGGTTACCAATAGCGACAATAGGCCTGCTCCGATACGAAACCATTTGACATCTAGCTTTTTAGTTGGAATCAAGTATAGGAACAAACCGATAAAACGTCCGATAGTGTAACAAGTTCCGAAAACTAGAAGGTAGGCTATCCCCGCATAAAAGACCTTGTCTAGCTGAAAAAGCTGACCTGAAGGGAAGAAAAAGGTACCCTGTCCTTCCTGAGGATTGGCATAAGGGACAAGCAAGTGAAGTTGATCTCCCAGTGATTTATAAAACTGACCAGCAACAAAGGCTGATATCACTGTCACGAGGAAATAATAAACTTGCAGCACCAAACCTCTACGGTAGCCGATGTAAAACCCCCAAGCTAGAACTAGTAAGAGAAGGATCGAAATCATAGGGAATCCTCAACCTTGCTCTGCTCTTGCTTGACTGCCACTAGCTTATTTCGAAGGTCTTTAAGCTCCTGCTCCTTATCGTCAAACTCAATCTCACGACTAAGCTGCGTCGATAGGCTGTTAATCGCTAAAAGGAGGGCAATGGTTTCATCATCCGCCCCAGGCATTTGTTCTTTAATTGCTTGGTATTTTTCAGTCGCAACCTTGGCAATTTCCTCCATAAAGAGGTTGTCATGCTCGGTTGTCAAGGTTAATGTCTTTTTTCCGAATGTAAACTTATATCGATTTAGATTTGCCATAAAATTCACCTCACGATATTATACCAAATTTCGCTAACTTTGTCAGTTTTTACCAATTCTCCTGCTTTTGTGGTACAATAGAGACTATGGCAAGTATCACACTCACACCAAGTGAACAGGAAATTCAGAGCTTTTTAAGTCAGTATCAGAAGGCTCTCGCTCCTAGTAAAAATCCCTATATTCGCTATTTTTTGCGCTTTCCTCAGGCAACGGTTTCCATTTATACTTCTGGAAAAGTCCTCCTGCAGGGCGAAGCTGCTGAGCAATACGCCAGTTTCTTTGGTTATCAAGTACAACAAGAAAACCGTGGACAAGATTTCCCTATGATTGGAACTGATGAGGTGGGAAATGGTTCCTACTTTGGTGGGCTTGCTGTCGTGGCTTCCTTTGTGACAGCCGACCAGCATGAATTCTTGAGAAAACTCGGAGTGGGGGATTCAAAAACCCTGACAGATCAAAAGATTCGTCAGATTGCCCCTATCCTCAAGGAAAAGATCCAGCATCAAGCACTCCTCCTTTCACCAAGCAAGTACAACGAAGTTGTCGGAGAGCGTTACAATGCTGTTTCTGTAAAGGTTGCCCTACACAATCAGGCTATCTTTCTCCTTCTCCAAAAAGGAGTCCAGCCAGAAAAAATCGTGATTGACGCTTTTACAAGTCCTAAAAACTATGACAAGTACTTGGCGCAAGAAGCCAATCATTTTCCAAATAAGATCACTTTGGAAGAAAAAGCCGAGGGCAAATACCTGGCTGTTGCGGTTAGCTCCATCATCGCGCGGGATCTCTTCCTCGAAAACTTGGAAAATCTTGGACGAGAACTAGGCTACCAACTGCCAAGCGGCGCTGGAACTGCTTCTGATAAGGTTGCTAGCAAAATCCTTCAAGCCTATGGCATGAAAGGACTTCATTTCTGTGCCAAACTACATTTTAAAAACACTGAAAAAGCCAAAGCACTTCTAGAAAGGTAAGTTATGAATTATTTTAAAACATTTCTAAAAGAGTGGGGACTCACATTCCTCATCATTATAGTAGTTGGTCTCAGTCGTCTCTTTCTATGGACCAATGTTCGCGTGGAAGGACACTCTATGGATCCGACCCTAGCTGATGGAGAGATTCTCTTTGTCGTCAAGCACCTCCCTATTAACCGCTTTGACATTGTAGTTGCCCATGAAGATGATGGAAATAAAGACATCGTTAAACGCGTCATCGGCATGCCTGGTGATACCATTCGCTACGAAAACGACAAGCTCTTTATCAACAATCAAGAAACCGATGAACCTTACCTAGCAGACTACCTCCAACAGTTTAAAAATGATAAACTGCAAAACGCCTATTCGGGGAAAGGCTTTGAAGGGGATAAGGGGGTCTATTTTAGAAGTCTAGCCCAGAAAGCTCAAGCCTTTACTGTCGATGTGAATTTCAACACCAGCTTCAGCTTTACCGTACCCGAGGGTGAGTACCTCCTCCTTGGAGATGACCGTTTGGTTTCCAGTGACAGTCGCCATGTCGGAACCTTTAAAGCCAGTCAAATCAAAGGAGAAGCCAAATTCCGTTTCTGGCCACTCAACCGTATCGGAATCTTTTAAAATCAGCAACTAGATGCTGTGATAGTCTTTTTGAGTTAGCTTTTAGGATTAGATTGCAACTTGGCAATATCTTGTACCAAGTCCAAAATCCAAGAAAAAACTAACTGAAAGCTCTATCCCAGCTCTTTTTCTATCAAAAAGGAAATCTATGGAAGTTTATTTTTCAGGCACCATTGAACGCATTATTTT
Organism: Streptococcus sp. NLAE-zl-C503; assembly: GCF_900104285.1. NCBI lineage: Bacteria > Bacillati > Bacillota > Bacilli > Lactobacillales > Streptococcaceae > Streptococcus > Streptococcus sp. NLAE-zl-C503. The sequence continues at coordinate 43,407 of NZ_FNJT01000004.1, forward strand.
TGAAAATCCCAGTAATTTTTATCGTATCCTCCTCCTAGATATCGAAGATACCAATGCGGAGGACTTTGACGATTTTGAAATCATCGTTACAGGAACCATGGCTGACGTGATTGAGGGCGAAGACTACACTTTTTGGGGACAAATCGTTCAACACTCCAAGTACGGAGAACAACTGCAAATCAGCCGCTATGAACGAGCAAAACCGACTCGAAAAGGGCTTGTCAAATACTTTTCTAGCAGCCATTTCAAGGGAATTGGTCTCAAAACTGCTCAGAAAATCGTGGACACCTATGGTGAAAATACCATTGACGAAATTCTGGAGCATCCTGAAAAGCTAGAAAGCATTGCAGGACTCTCTGCCAAAAACCGTGAGGCTTTCCTCTCTACCCTCCGTCTCAACTATGGGACAGAGATGGTTTTGGCTAAACTTGCCAACTACGGCATTCCCAATAAACTAGCCTTTCAGATTCAAGACTTTTACAAGGAAGAAACGCTTGATGTGGTTGAAAATTATCCCTACCAGCTGGTCGAGGATATCAAGGGATTGGGTTTTACCATTGCTGACCAACTAGCGGAGGAACTAGGTATCGAAAGCCAGGCTCCCGAGCGCTTCCGTGCTGGCCTTGTCCACAGTCTCTTTCAAGGCTGTATGGATACGGGCGATACCTACATGGAAGCCCGAGATTTGCTGGAACAGACCCTGACTCTCCTCGAGTCTTCTCGTCCCGTGGAACTCGATCCTAGCCAAGTCGCTCAGGAATTATCTCATCTGATCGAAGAAGACAAGGTTCAGCAGATTGATACCAAAATCTTTGATAACAGCCTCTTTTTCGCCGAGGAAGGCATTCGCAGTCATCTTATGCGTATCCTTGAAAAAGGAAAGCAGAAAAGTCAGGATCTAGAAACCATTCACAAGCATATCGCTAGTATTGAGGAGGAACTGGGTATCCAATACGATAGCATCCAAAAACAGGCTATCTGCGATGTTATCCAGAACAAGGTCTTTATCCTAACAGGTGGACCTGGTACGGGTAAGACGACTGTTATCAATGGGATTATCGCTGTTTATGCCCTCTTAGAAGGACTTGACCTCAGGAAAAAAAGCAACCTGCCTATCCTTCTAGCAGCTCCAACTGGTCGAGCGGCTCGGCGCATGAATGAATTGACAGGTTTGCCTAGCGCGACCATTCACCGCCATTTGGGAATGACGGGTGACGATGATACCAGCCATTTGGAAGATTATCTGGATGCCGACTTTATTATCGTGGATGAATTCTCCATGGTAGATACTTGGCTAGCCAACCAACTCTTCTCTAACATCTCTTCTAACAGTAAAATTCTCATCGTGGGAGACAGTGACCAGCTACCGTCTGTCAGTCCTGGCCAGGTACTGGCTGACCTGCTCCAGATACCTCTGATCCCTCAGACTCGCTTGGAACGGATTTACCGTCAGAGTGAAGAATCAACTATCGTTACCTTAGCGAGTCAGATTCGACAAGGCATCTTGCCAGCCGACTTTACCCAGAAAAAAGCTGACCGCTCCTACTTTGAAATCGCTAGTAGCCATATCCCTGCAACCATTGAGAAGATCCTCGGTGCTGCCCTCAGAAGTGGCATTCCGGCTCGTGATATTCAGGTGCTAGCGCCTATGTATCGAGGAACTGCTGGTATTGACGCCATCAACCAACTTATGCAAGACCTGCTCAATCCTCAGCAAAAGGGGCAAGTTAGCTTTGAAGCAACTCAGTGTCACTATCGAACAGGAGACAAGGTCATTCACCTAGTCAACGACGCTGAAGTTAATGTCTTTAACGGAGATCTAGGCTACATCACAGACCTGATTCCTGGAAAATACACCGAGTCTAAACAAGACGAGATTGTCATTGATTTTGACGGCAATGAGGTCGTCTACCCACGTAACGAATGGTACAAGATTCGCCTGGCCTATGCCATGAGTATCCATAAGTCGCAGGGGAGTGAGTTTCCCGTTGTCATCCTGCCCATCACCAGTGCTAGTAGACGTATGCTGGAACGCAATCTCATCTATACAGCTATTACACGGGCCAAGAGCAAGCTTATCCTTCTTGGTGAATTACAGGCCTTTGACTATGCAGTCAAGCATATCGGGACTGCTCGCAAGACCTATCTGATTGAACGCTTTCAGGATCTGGTCGATTCAGCTGACCAAACCAGCCCAGTCCCTAGCGAAACGACAAATCAAGAGGATTCTCCTCTATCCTATATCCTCACCGAGGAAAACTGGTCCAGCATTCCCGCTATGATTGGGATTACAGATGCAGATCTCAAAGAGATTTTCGGAAAATAGCGCATAAGAAAACCCACCAATTCAGGTGGGATTTTTATTTATTAAGATTATTTAACTGTTGCTGTGCTTGTGATCAATTCAACAGCTTTTTTGATTGCGATATCGTGTTTCAACATATCAGCTGAAAGCAAGTTTTGAACTTGTGCCACTTCCATGTTGTAAGTTGCAGCCAATTGTTCGATTTCTTTTTGGATTTCTTCTTCAGTAGCGTCAAATCCTTCAGCCTTCGCAACTGCTTCGATAACAAGGTTAGTCTTCGTACGTGACTCAGCTTCTGCTTCGTATTGTTTGTGAAGGTCTTCTTGAGTAGTTCCTGTGATTTGGAAGTACATGTCAGGATTGATACCTTGACGTTGCAAGTTCCCAAGGAATTCATTTACTGAACGGTGAACTTCCTCGTGGATCATTTCTTCTGGAAGTTCTACGATCTCAGCGTTTTCTACAGCTTTATCGATTGCTGCACCTTCAAGGGCATCTTTGTATGCTTCTTCTTTAGCAGCAGTCAATTCTTTGCGGTATTTTTCTTTCAATTCAGCAAGTGTTTCCACTTCTTCGTCGATGTCTTTTGCAAGTTCATCGTCAAGAGCTGGCACTTCTTTTGCTTTTACTTCGTGAATAGTTGTCACGAATTTAGCTTCTTTACCTGCAAGGTCTTCTGCTTGGTAGTCTTCTGGGAATGTTACGACAACATCAACAGTTTCGCCAGCTGAGTGACCTACCAATTGGTCTTCAAAACCAGGGATGAATTGACCTGATCCAAGTCCAAGTGAGAAGTTTTCACCTTTTCCACCGTCAAATTCAACACCATCGATAGAACCAACGAAGTCAATCACAACAGTGTCGCCATTTTCAGCAGCACCTTCTTTGATAACCAATTCAGCCAAGTTGTTGCGTTCGCGTTCGATACGCTCTTCAACGTCAGAGTCAGTTACTTCTTTTTCTACATCAACTGATACTTCAAGGTTTTTGTAGTCGCCCAATTTTACTTCAGGTTTTGTCACGACTTCAGCTGTGATAACCCAGTCTTGACCTTTTTCCATTGAAGTAACGTCAATTTTTGGTTGCGCAACCACTTCAAGACCAGCTTCTTTTACAGCTGCTTCATAAGCGTTTGACAAAAGAGCATTCAAAACATCTTGGTAAAGTGTTTCTTCACCAAATTTTTTATCAAAGATAGGACGTGGAAGGTGACCTTTACGGAAACCTGGAACGTTAAGAGTTTTCTTTACTGAGTTGAATACACGGTCCACTTCTGGTTTGATTTGGTCTTGAGAGATAGTGAAAGTCAAGACTCCACGGTTTGTTTCTTTGTTTTCAAATGATACAGACATTCTGTCATTTCTCCTTAAAATTTTTTAAATACAGTCTATTATAACATAAACGGGTGACTTTTTTCAAGTAATGAATGCGCTTTTCAACGATGCTAAAGGTACTTGCTGGCTTCCTTGATACTAAGTTCAGCCATTCTTTTCCTATTTTTTCAATAAAACGTGCTACCCATTCGGGATTGGTTTTAGAGTAGTCTCTTAGAGCCCAGCCGATGGCTTTATTGATAAAAAATTCTGTCTGGTCCAGATTGTTGAGCAGGATCTTTTCCATCAGTTGGACATTTGTTTTCTCTTTTCTTAACAACTGGTGGTCAATAGCGACGCGTCTCAGCCAGATATTGTCTGATAGGCTCCATTTAAAAATCACTTCTTCAAGTTCCGGATAGTCGACTACCAAACTTCCTACTACTCTGTCTAGAATATCTACCGTGTCCCACCAAGACTTGGTCACGACCAGATGCTCAAGCTTAGGCAAATCATTCTCTGTTAGATAAGACTGCATGGCTTACAAATAGTTGGCAGCCACATATTGGTATTCTCTAGGCTTCCTTTCCCAGCAAATATCTACAAAATCCCAGTCAATAACTCTTGTTTTTTTCGCGCTTGGAAAGTACTTTTTATAGAGTGCATTTCTTTCAGGCGCTGCAATACCTAGAAAGGGAAATTGATGGCGCATATAGGCTTCCATAGGCCCTGCTTTTTCAGGGACTTTTGTTGCTTCTAGCTCCTCAAGTAAATCTACAAGACTCATCTAAAAGTCCTCCTGCCCGACCAAGTGGTGCTGGAAGGCATAGACCGCCGCCTGGGTGCGATCACTAACCTCAAGCTTGGCAAGAATGTTGGACACATGGGTCTTGACCGTCTTGAGAGAAATGAAGAGTTCATCTGCGATGCGCTGATTTTCGTAGCCCTTGGCGATGAGTTGAAGCACATCACGTTCACGCGCAGTCAAGTCCTCATGAAGCTCGATATGATTGCGGTGGTATTCGACCTTCTTGCTGACCTCTTGTTCAATGGCCAGCTCTCCAGCAGCCACCTTGCGGACAGCGTGGAGCAATTCATCTGCACTAGAAGTCTTGAGCATATAACCTTTGGCACCCGCATTCAAGACTGGCATGATTTTTTCATTGTCCAAGTAAGAGGTGACAATCAAAATCTTGGCTTCAGGCCATTCTTTGAGGATGGCCAAGGTCGCGTCAATCCCATTCATCTCAGGCATGACGATATCCATGACAATGACATCTGGACGCAATTTCAAAGCTAAGTCAATGCCTTGAGCCCCATTGGCAGCTTCGCCCACAACTTCTACATCGTCTTGGAGATCAAAGTAGCTTTTCAAGCCCAATCGGACCATTTCATGGTCATCTACCAGTAAAATTTTCATCTCTACTCCTTTATGATTCCTTGTCTAGCAGGGGAATACGGATATCAACCGCCAGTCCTTGCTTGGGAGCTGTCAAGAGTTGAACCGTTCCTGCCATATCTTCAACCCGCTCCTTGATATTTCGCAGTCCATAACTCAAGTCGTCTAAGCTCCCTAACTGGAAACCAATTCCGTTGTCCACCACCTTCAGCTGCAATTCAACATCTGTCTGATAGAGGTAGACATCTAGGCAAGATGCCTGGGCATGGCGAAGGGTATTGCTGATCAATTCCTGAAGAATACGGAAGATATGTTCTTCAATCTTCTTGGGCAATTTAGACACATTCTGCTTGAGACTAACCTTGAGATCACTCTTGTCCTCTAGCTCTTTTAAGAGGATTTGAATCCCCTCAATCAAACTCTTCTCTTCCAACTCAACAGGTCGCAAATGTAGGAGCAAGACCCGCAAATCTTTCTGGGCTGTTTCGAGGATGGCTGCAACACTTTGCAACTGGGTCTGCATCTTTTCTCTATCCAGCTTCAAAGCCTGCTGACTGACACCTGATAAAATCATATGGGCTGCAAACAACTCCTGACTAACTGTATCGTGCAGGTCACGTGCTATCCGCTTCCGTTCTTTCTCGATGATTGTTTCTTCCTTGACCAGACCTTGATTTTCAGCCTTTTGAACAGCTTCTGTCAAGAGGTTGAGCTTGCCAGACAAGGACTTAAAACTGGTGTCCAAGTCTGGATCTGCAAAGGGGATCACCTCTTTTCCTGCTAGCAGTCGCTTGAGATTGACTTGCATTTTTCTGCGAGAGACTTCTTCTATCACCCGCCAAAAGAGGACAAAAAAGAAGGACATGGAAAGACTAAAGACAAAGATCAAGAAGATGATTTTCTCTGTTTTCTCGATATCCTGTAGCAAATAGGACCAGTCTAGTTCAAAAATATCAAGTAAACTATTAGTCAAAAAGAGGATAAAGAGGAAAGAAGTCAGGCCGATTAATAGGTACGATTGCTTTTTCATCCTCTGACCACCTCCACATCACCAACCATACTGGTCAAGAAAATCTTGACGCTCTTGTTACTCTTGAGATAGTCTCTGGTCTCCTGATGATAGTGTTCATTGCGGAGGGCTCGCTTGGGTTGATGGAGGAAAGTTAAATCTCCATAGAGGCAGTTGACACTGAGACTGATTTCCACATCTACGGGCACGATAATCCTAGTCGTTCCGACCATCTTTCTAAGGATAATGACATTGTCATGATTGGTTAGGATAACTCTTTCCAAATGAATGGTATCCTTGCCCATGAGGCGAAAGAGGTTGATATCGTCAAACTGGCAGGTCTGGTGACTAGAGAAATGATGGAGATTGCCAAACCAAGGATTGTGTTCATTTTTAACCGTTACCACCTCTTCAAAGACCAAATCCGTCTCCTCTCTTTCTTGATTCATCATCGGATAGAGAAGAAAGAGACTATAGATGACCGCTACAAAGATGGCTAAAATCACAAAGGGATTGAGCATGACAATGAAAAAGAAAAGAATAGTCGCCACAAGGAGGAAAACGTTGTTGCCCTCTTTACCTGTATAATAGCGGAGCAAGAGCAAAAAGAGGAATAGAATCAGCAGAAAACGCGAAAAATGCTCTGATACCATCAAAATCAGAGCTCCCGTCAATAAACAGGCTTCAATAAATAAAAAGATTTGAAATTTTTTCATAGACGCATCCTCTCTTTTCTATTTTATCATAATTCAAAAAAGTCACCTCGGTCTGAGGATGGAAAAAGGAGATAGGACAGAAAGCGCTCGTACAAGCTAAGTTCCAGCAACCCATTACGGTTGACAAAGAGATATAAAAAAGGGCGGGATTCTTGTCCCGACCTCTCTACATCTGATCTCTAGCTTCTTTTAGTTTACCATAAAGAATATAGTCTACGTTTTGCAGATCCGCTATGGTGGCACAATTAAGGGCACACATAATCAAACGCAGATCTTCTTTCCAGCCTTGAACAATACCAATCACTTCTTCGACGGTATAGCTTTCAACCAATTCCAGAACGGTACGTGACAGTCCTACAGCCTTGGCACCAAATACCAAGCACTTAATCATATCTAGCGGATTCCGAACACCTCCACTGACCAAGAGTTCGACCTTGTCTTTCCAGCCTTGGGCATTGAGAAGGGCTTGCATAGTAGACTGGCCCCATTGATTAAGGTAATCACGTTGACCACTGCGACGGTTTTCGATATAGGCAAAACTGGTGCCACCACGACCTGACAGGTCAAAGGTTCGAACACCCAGTTCATAGGCTCTTTCGATGGTCTTTACATCCATCCCAAAGCCCACTTCCTTTAGAATAATAGGAACAGGGATCCGATTGCTATAATCTGCTAGATGCGATTGCCAGCTTCTGAACTTCCTTTCTCCCTCAGGCATGAGCAATTCCTGCATGACATTAACATGCACTTGCAGGAGGAGAGGATTCATCTCTTCTACAGCCCGAAGTCCCAACTCGATAGGCTTGTCCAAGCCAATATTGGTTCCAAGGAGGAGCTTTGGATGGCTAGATTTGACAGAAAAAGTGTCGTCTGTAGGATCCTTGAGGGCTGCACTATAAGAACCTGTCACAAATAAAATCCCACAGGCTTCTGCAACCTGAGCTAATTTTTGATTGATTTCTTTACCTTTTTCGCTCCCACCTGTCATGGCATTGATATAAAAAGGAAAGTCCCACTTTCGACCTGCAAATTCTGTCGAAAGATCGATTTCATCTAGGTCATAAAGGGGCAAGGAAGAATGAATCAACTCCACCTCATCAAAGCTATTATAAGAACTTTTCTGTTCAAGGGCATAGCGGATATGCTCGTCCTTACGATTTGTCGTCATGTCCAATCCTTTCTTGGTATAAGAGCTCAATCCCCAGATTGGCCCAACGATTTTTTAAGGTTTCAGTGGATTGCGCATCAAAACTCAAGGCAATCCCACAGTCACCACCACCAGCACCGCTGCTCTTGGCAACGGCCTGCAAACCTCGGCTGGCCATTTTTAACTCTCTGAGCGAAGGCGTGTAAATATCTGCGCTCAAACCTTCTAAAAGCTGACTGGCTGTTTCCACCTGCTCGATGATTTTTTCTGCTTTCCCCTGCTCCAAGGCTTCTACCAAAGCAGACACCGTTGCTTTTGAGGAAGTTAAAAAATTCTGGCCTATGTTTTGCTTGATTTGCTTGACCATTTGACTCGATACGGCCACTTGCTTGGTCCATCCCACTAGGAAATCACATTCTAGGCCCGGCTGCACTTGTGAGATAGAAAAACCCCAGTCACGCTCCAAAACTGTCGCCAAGCTTTCTTCTTCCAACCAAGCAGCCACCTTTTGGCGATCAAATGACTGGTAGAGAACCAAATCCTCTGCAACGATACAGGCAAGGTCTCCCATAGAGCCATTGTCTCCTCGCTTGAGCAAGATCGCGCTAGCCAGCTTGAACAAGAGTTCCTGATCAACCGTAATATCATATAGAGCCAGCAGGGCCTTGATAACCAAGACAACAACACTACCACTAGAACCCAGACCAAACTTTTTCCCTTCGCGTTCCATTTTTCCACGGATTTCCAAGAAAAAAGGTCGCAAAGTCTGACCGCGAACAGCAAGGAAATCTCCCACTAAAATAATCGTTTCTTGAATCAAGCTGTAGTCAGGATTTGGCGTCAAGTCCACTGCGAAACCAAACAGATCTGAATAGATACGGTAGGTCTCAGAAAAAGCAATCTCAGCCTTCATATAGATGGGGATGGCCTTTATCAAGGCTAACTGTCCTGGCTCTAAAATAGCATACTCACCTGCCAAATAGAGTTTCCCGCAAGTTTTAACAGCAATCATCTTGGCTCAAATCCTTTGTTTTTGACACAATTAAGCGGTAACGTTGACCAAAGATTTCTGATAAATGCTCCAAGTTTTCCTCTTGACAGAGGACCTTGACATTAGGACCAGCATCCATGGTAAAGTAGCAGGCTTCTCCTTGCTCACGAAGTTTGCGGACAAAGTCCATGGCTTCATAAGTCGTATCCGTTAGATAAGAAAAAGATGGTGATGCTGTTTTCGTCGTAGCGTGCATAGCAAGGGCATTTTTCTCCGTTAATTCCCCAACCTTGGCAAAATCATTCTCTTTGAGATAAACCAGCATCTCCTGATAGTCCTTTTCAGACTGGCGTACCCAGTCATCAAAGGTCGTCGAGGTTTCCACACAAAGTTTCATCCCATCACGGCTAGAAATTGGTTTTTTCTTGTCCTCTAACACCAACATAATCATAGCTAGTTTCAAGTCTGTTTCTACAGGGTAAATTTCCCCGCTATCCTTATCCCAGGCACCCAGTGGTCCATAAAAACTGCGGGAGGAAGAACCTGAGGCAAACTTAGCCTCCTGCGCCAACTGGCTCCGATTCAAGCCAAGCTGGAAATAAGCATTGCAAGCCTTGACCAAGGCGGATAAACCACTGGAACTTGAGGATAAACCAGCTGCGGTAGGCATATTGTTTTCAGTGTCAATACGAACAAAGCCCTCACCATCTGGACGGTAGCGGTCAATAATCTTAGTCATCTTGGCATGCTCCGCCTCATTTTGTAGCTGACCATTTATATAAAAGGCATCAGCAGTCGCATGGGCTGGCAGAGGCGACAAGGTCGTCTCTGTATACATGTTTTCCAAAGTCAGAGAGATGCTGCTAGTAGCAGGCACCATCTCTTTTTCTTTTTTCTTTCCCCAATATTTGATAATGGCAATATTTGCGTAGGAACGTACTGTTACAGGCTTTCGATCCATGTCTGAACAGCTCCTTTCTCTTCTAATCGTTTTGCTAGTTCTTGTGCTTGATCTAGATTGGCTACCAAGGCGATAATACAGCCTCCTAGCCCACCACCACTCATCTTGGCACCCAGAGCACCATGGTTAAGAGCCGTTTCAACAAGGGAATCTGCTTCAGGGCTACTGACACCAATTTCTTTTAGATGTAAATGCGCTTGACTGAGGATTTGTCCCAGTTTTTCAGCATCTTTTTGTCTGATCACCTCTTCTGCCTGCTGGGTCAATTCTCCCAAGGCATGCAAAAACGGTAAGGCATCCTTCCCCTTGCTTTGAACCACTTGGATGGCTTCGCGTGTATGACCATAAACGCCTGTATCTGCAATCACCAAATAGGCGGATAGGTCCATCTCAAGCTCTGTAAAACCAACATTCTTGATAAAGCGAATGGGCTGGTCACTGAGACAAGTTTTGGCATCCAAACCACTAGGATTCATATGAGCAATCATCTCAGCCCGATTGACCAAGATTTCTAGTACATCATGAGGCAGGTCGGCCTGATAGTAGTCAAAAACAGCTCGAATGGCCGCTATGCTGATAGCTGCTGACGAACCCATTCCCCGTTTTTCAGGGATAGCCGAGTCAATCACACAGCGAATGCAGGCTTCTTTGATATCCAAATACTCCAGCGAAGCATATACCGCCATGGACAAGGTATCCTCTTCATACAGACGCCAAGGACTCTCTGCAGGGACTACCTTACAAGTCACCTCCACCTCCAAAAGAGGCAAGGAAATAGCAGGATAGCCGTATACGACCGCATGCTCCCCTATTAAAATAATCTTACTATGTGCCTGACCGACACCCACTTTTTTTGTCATGTTTTCCTTTAACCAGACGAAAAGACCGTCTTACTTTTCATACAGTAGTATTTTCTCCTATCTATTTTATTATATTTTCACAAAAAAAGCGATTGTTTCCTTCACAATCGCCTCTTTCATTATTGGACCCATTCGCCATTATAGTTGACGTAGTAGCCATCCACTCTTGTACTAACTGCTAAAGCACCTGAACTATAAGCATAGTACCATTTGCCATTGACCTGGAACCAACCTGTCTTCATGTCACCATTATTTGCATGTAGGTAATACCAAGTCGAACCATCCTTAATCCAACCAGTTGCCATAGCTCCTGATGAACGGAGATAGTACCACTTGTTACCGACATAAGCCCAGCCTGTCTTCATATCTCCATTTTTAGCATCTAGATAATACCAAGTCGAACCATCTTTAATCCAACTAGTTGCCATAGCTCCCGATGAGCGGAGGTAGTACCACTTATTACCTAGATATTGCCAACCAGTTTGCATAATACCAGTTGTTGGATCTAGGTAGTACCAAGTCGAATCATCGTTTATCCAACCCGCACGTCTTTCACCACCAAGGTAGTCTTTTCCTAAATGACCTGTTTTTGCTAGGTAATACCAGTTAGATTGATCGTAGAGCCAACCTGTCTTTAAAGAATGATCTTCATTAAAGTAATAATTTGCTAATTTAAGAACTTCTGGGCCTTCAAAGCCTTCACCATGTTTTTTACCAACAGTTAATGAATCCTTAACCTCTAATTGTTTCCAGCCAACAAATTCTTGTAGTACCCCATCTTGATCAAAGTAGTACCATTTATATTGAAGGCCAATTTCGAAAACTGGACGATTATCAAATAAATCATCACGATAACCCGTCCCAGAAATTTCTAAGTATTGCCAGCCGACTACCATTTCTCCATCATCATCAAAATAGTACATTTTACCATCTATTTTATGCCAATAGATCGCTTTATGGTCATCTTTTATATAGTATTTTCTATTGCCCTTATCAACAAACTGTCCACCTGCGGTATCCGCCAATACTGTATTTGTCGCTAGCAAGCCGAAGAAAAACACTGCTAGTCCAACTCGCATTATTTTTTTCAAAAATTTCATTTTAGTATCCTCCGCAACTGATTGTAGCAAAGACTTTACCGTATGTCAATATATAGGAATTCCTCAAAAAAAGCAGTTACACAACTGCAACTGCTTTTCTATTCTTGCATGGTGTAACCAACACCACGCACGGTTTTAATGTAGCTTTTTTGACCTTTTACATCAAGCTTGCTACGTAGATAACGGATATAAACATCCACGATATTGGTTTCTGTCGCACTTTCGTACTTCCAAACACTTTCCAACAACTGCTCACGAGTCAAGACCTTCTTGCTTCCCATGAGAGTGGCCAAAAGGTCATACTCACGGCGCGTCAGAGCAATCATCTCCTCGCCACGATAAACGGTATGATGTTCTACATCCATACGCAGATTGCGGTAAGACGTTGGGACCTTCATCTGACTACAGTGTTGGTCGATAAAGTCCCGACCTCGGAAAATCGCTGAAATACGAGCCACCAGCTGATCAATAATCACTGGCTTATAGATGTAAGAAACGGCGAAGCGCTGGATTGTCTCAATCTGGTCTTGCAATTCTTCGCGATGGTCCAAGACCATAATCACTGAGGCAGGTTTTGTCCGACTCAGCCTCTCTGCAAAATCCTGGGCCGTCATATCCCCCAGACGAGCATTCAGTAAAATCAAGTCATAATCTGTCTGGAGAGCCATGGAGAGGGCTTTTTGCCCCTCCTCTACCAGATCAACACGGTATTGCTCTTTTTGGAGTTCCAGACTGAGAAAATGAGCGAGATTTCGTTCTTTCTCAAGTAATAAAATCCGTTTCCCCATGGCTGACCTACTTATTTTTCGTCATACCAAGAGTAGTGGAAGGTTCCTTCTTTGTCTTTACGTTGGTAAGTGTGAGCACCAAAGTAGTCACGTTGCGCTTGGATCAAGTTAGCTGGAAGGTCTGCTGAACGGTAGCTATCAAAGTAAGTAATAGCTGCTGAGAAAGTTGGTACTGGTACACCAGCTTGAACCGCAAGAGCTACGATATCACGCACTGCTTGTTGGTATTTAGCAGTAACATCCAAGAAGTACTCATCCAAGAGAAGGTTAGCAAGATCAGCGTCACGGTTGTAAGCATCTGTGATCTTTTGCAAGAAACGTGAGCGAATGATACAGCCATCACGCCAGATAGATGCGATGTCCGCAAATGGCAAGTTCCAGTTGTTTTCTTTAGAAGCTACACGCAATTGTGCGAAACCTTGTGCGTAAGAGATAATTTTTGAGAAGTAAAGGGCCTGACGGATCTTTTCAATCAACTCAGCCTTGTCTCCTTCAAATTTGAAAGCAGCTGGTTTTGGAAGGACCTTGCTAGCATGTACACGCTCTTCTTTGTATGTAGAGATGTAGCGAGCAAATACTGACTCAGTAATCAGTGACAATGGCACACCAAGGTCAAGTGATGATTGACTAGTCCATTTACCAGTTCCCTTGTTGCCTGCAGCATCAAGGATATAGTCTACGATTGGTCCCTCTTGGCCTTCATCGTCTTTACGGCTCAAGATATCAGCTGTGATTTCGATCAAGTAGCTGTCCAATTCACCCTTGTTCCACTCAGTAAAGATTGCAGCCATGTCTTCTGCAGAAAGGCCAAGCAAGTGTTGCATGAGGTCATAGCTTTCTGCGATCAATTGCATGTCCCCATACTCGATACCGTTGTGAACCATTTTCACATAGTGACCAGCTCCATCAGGACCGATGTAAGTAACACATGGTTTGCCATCTTCAGGTGCTTTGGCTGAGATTTCTTCGAGAACATCAGCAACCAATTCGTAGGCTTCTTTTTGTCCACCAGGCATGATAGAAGGACCTTCAAGGGCACCTTTTTCACCACCAGAAACCCCTGTACCGATAAAGTTGATGCCTGAGTTTGCCAATTCTTCATTACGACGGATGGTATCTTTGTAGAAAGTATTTCCTCCGTCAATCAAGATATCACCCTTGTCAAGGTGGGGAAGGAGAGCTTGGATAGTTGCGTCTGTCCCAGGTCCAGCTTGAACCATGAGCATGATACGACGAGGTTTTTCGATAGATTGAACGAAAGACTCTACATCGTAGCTAGGTACAAAGTTCTTTTCAGGATGGCAAGCAATTACGTCTTCTGTTTTTTCTTTACTACGGTTGTAAATGGCAACTGTATAGCCACGAGATTCGATATTTAGGGCAAGGTTACGACCCATTACGGCCATACCAACGACACCAAAGTTAGCTTTTGTCATGTGACACTCCTCTTGTTTAATATGTTTTATTTTATCATTTTTACCTATGAAAGGAAAGAATTTTGTAACGGACTCCTAGTAGTCCAAGTCATCTGCGTGACCAGCTCCATTACCGACAAAGTATCCAGTCTTACAGTTGAGGGTGAAGAGATAGGTTCCATCTGGTTTGTAGAGGTTGTAATAACCATTTCCGTTTACGATATTGACCCGTTCTAGGATATATTGATTGCCAGTGATATAGCCACGAGCACGCGATGTTGCTAGGATTTGTTCAAGGACACCGTCCGCAAAATTCCAGGCAGGGTTGCTGCTATCCTCTACAGCTGATTGGTTGTACGGTACACGACTAGCACTTCTTTGAAGATTGACACCATCGCTAGACAAACCTCCACTTTCCGGTCTGCTGGCAGGTGCTGAACTTGATGAAGCAGACGAACTGCTCGTACTGCTATCAGTCGTTGTACTTGAACTTTCCTGACTACTGCTACTTGAACTTGAACTAGAGGCGCTTGTTTGCTGGCTCTTACCAAGGCTAATGGCCTTATCTAACAGTTTATCTAGCTCTGTATTCCCTGTTTTAATCTCTGTAAATTTAGCATCTGCTTTAACCTTTGCATTGGTATCCAAGACACCATCAGTAATTGCTGGAGTCTCAAACTGATTATTCACTTCTTGCACAGCCTTGATTTGAGTTTCTAAACTATCATACTTAGATTTTGCAAGGGTATACTCTCGACTGCCTTCGAGTTTATCTAGCTGAGCCTTGAGTTGGTTCAACTTGTCAAACTGACTATTTTTCAAGGCTGTTTTATTAGCATCCGTATAAAAGGCATCATAGAGGGTATTAAACTCTTGTAGAGCCGCCTGTGTTTCTTGATTGCTAGAAGATGATTGAGAAGACTGGATGGCTTGGTTGGAGCGAGTTACTTGGCGATAGATATAGTAACTACCTGCCAAGATAAGGGCTGCTGCCAAGGCTGAACCGATAATAAACACGCGCTTCTTTTTAGAATTAGAAATTGTTTCTGATTCTGCCTGAGCTGAGCGTGAAAGTAGAGCTGTCTCTTCCTCTTCTTTCTCATCAGCAACCTCTGCTGGCGTTTGCTTTTCCAACACAAGCGGTTCCAAGTCTTGATTTTCTTCTCCCAAA
Source organism: Streptococcus sp. NLAE-zl-C503 (assembly GCF_900104285.1). Taxonomy (NCBI): domain Bacteria; kingdom Bacillati; phylum Bacillota; class Bacilli; order Lactobacillales; family Streptococcaceae; genus Streptococcus; species Streptococcus sp. NLAE-zl-C503. The sequence continues at coordinate 58,582 of NZ_FNJT01000004.1, forward strand.
GGAGGCAAAATCACATCCGAGCTTGTAGTTTCCACTGAGTCTGACACCGTTTCTTCTGAAACTGTTTCGGGTTCCTCTATGATTGGTGCCGACTCTTCAGTGATTTCTGAGACTTCCTGTGTCGTCAATTCTTCTTGAGCCTGAGCTTCCTGCAGTTCTTCTTTTTTAAATTGACGTGTTTCAAACTTATCGGCTTCGATTTCCTCGCGGTGCTGTTTGATATATTTATCCAAGATATTGTCCTCAGGCAATACTCCAGCTTCAACTTCTTCATTTTTACGGATGACTTGACCAACTGTCAGATCTTTCGCCTCGTCAAAATCAAATTTGGACTCTTGATGCTCTTTTTTATGACGATTGTGTCTTTTTTTACTCATCTGTCTTCCTTTCTACTTTACCTCTTGGCGCTTCACACGCTGACCAAAGTATTGATACAAATCCACTTTTAAGGTTCCGTTATAAAGTTTGCGCTTTTTATCCGCTGGACTTCCGTACTTACTTTCAAAAGCTTCGTCACTCGTCAGGATAAATTTGCTCCAGGTTTTCAATAGTGCAAAGACCTGTCCCATCTCAGCATAGAGCTTGGTAACTCCTGCATCATCAGATAAACGCTCTCCATATGGTGGATTGGAAATGATGACGCCATTGATCTTGTCTGAGCGCAAGTCCTGTACCCGCATTTGTTTAAAAGTGATATCACCAGCCACACCAGCTGCTTGAGCATTGGCCTTAGCAATCTCAACCATCCGAGCATCAATATCACAGCCCATAATATCCAATTCTATCTCACGATCGATTTTCTTAGCAGCTTCGGTACGCACTTCTTGAATTAACCGATCGCTAACCCAGTTCCATTCTTCAAAAGCAAAGGAACGGCGAAGCCCAGGGGCCATCTTTCTAGCAATCATAGCCGCCTCGATACAGAAAGTTCCTGAACCACAGGTCGGATCGATCAAGGGCTTATCTGGATACCAGTTAGAGAGTTGTAAAATGGCTGCTGCCATGTTTTCTTTGATAGGAGCTCCACCCTTTTCCGTACGATAACCACGCTTAAAGAGGCTAGAACCTGTCGTGTCAATCATGACAGTCGCCATATCTTTAAGGATGGACACCTCTATCTTAAACTCGGGACCAGTTTCCATCAAGGGAACCCCTTCTGGACGGGCATAGTGCTTTTGCAGTTTCTTCACAACCGCCTTCTTGGAAATAGCCTGAACACTAGGTTCATTGTGCAGTTTAGACTTAACGCATTTAGCCTTGGAAATAGGGAAACGTGCCCCGAGCGGGAGATAGTTTTCCCAATCCAGAGCAAAAACTCCTTGGAAAAGCTCTTCAAAAGTCTTTGCAGGAAAGCTTCCAACTACAATCTTGATGCGGTCAGCTGCTCGAAGCCAAAGATTGGTCTCAATAATTGCCTTCACATCTCCTTGAAAACGGACACGGCCGTTTTCGACCTGGCAATCATAGCCTAACTCTCGCACCTCACGTCCAACGACAGCCTCGAGCCCCGCTGCAGCAGTTGCGATTAAATTAAATTCTTTTTTCATTTTACAGTCTTGTAAGACCTTTCTTTTGTACACTTTAAAAAATGAGGTTGAGAAAGATTTCTCAGCCCCAACCTATATGCAATTTTCTATAAGCCATGTTTTGTTCCAGAAGTGACTAGGACCACTTCCTTCGATAATCATCTGTCTACCGCTGTCTGCATTAAACTGATAGCGGTCAGAGTGCTGCGTTCGTTTCCACGCACTCCATGCCCCGACCAAAATTTGGGTTGCTAGCTTGAGGGGTTTACCGCGTTCCACTCTCTCTGTTTCCAGAGAGACTCCGTCACTGTGGCACTTTCAAGCCTACTCTGACCTATCCGAAGACTTAGCCATTTCGACTGCCGTAACGATCTCTCGTCCCTAGGCTTATGGTTTCGCCTAGCACAAACACTACAGGCATCACAGCCTGTGCTAGCATGGACTTTCCTCATGAAAAGGGATTCTCTTCACGCGATTATCCAAAAATTGCATCTAATAGACACCTGATTATAACTCAGAATTGTCTACGATTTGCTTACCGAATACTTCTTTTTCAAGTCGATTCAATCGTTTCAAAATATCAAAATTTGTCATTGGAGTAGAACTTGTTACTTCGATAGAACTTTGTTGAGTAGAACTTGCCTGTGGCTTGTTAGACAATTCCTCCTTCAAATCAGCAATCTCCTGACGAAGAGATTTGACCAAAGCTGCGTAAGTCTCATAATCCTTGATTACATCATCTAGGAACTCGTCTACCTCTGCCTTACTATATCCGCGAACTTCACGTCCAAACTCTTGTTCAAAAATATCTTTTGCTGAAAAAATAATACTTGCCATTTCTCTCTCCATTCTTGATTGCTATTCTTATTATATAAAAAAAGACAAACAAAAATCAAGGTCAAAGCCTCATTTTTCGGAAAAATTTTCCACTATTTCGTTCAGATCCTCAAATGTTAATCTTTTTGTAACATAGCCTTCTTGATTTTTCATCATCTGGTAAAAATACTGTAACTTGGTTTCATTTTCTTCGTCATAAAAGAGATAGCACCCTTCCGTATTTTCTAGCAGAAATTTCTGATAATCGCGTAATTGTCCCTTGTGCTCATATTGTGGATAGGCGTATTTGACAAAGTCAACCTGCTTAAACTCACTAAGTTTGATTTGATTGGCCTCATTCCAGTTACTACCATGGGTTTCAAAGGCAAAAATCGTTGCCAACTGAAAGCCATAGTCTGCTTGCATGTCTTTTGCCACTTGAAGCACCCAGTACTCAAAGCCCAAGGTCCCTGTAAAGACAAGCCAGGTCACCCCTTCTTCTGCTAGACGTTCTAGATCTCTCCGAATGGCTGTTTTGATAATATCAACGCGAATATCCTTGTCATTAAAGAGACCAAGGTCGAAGGCTGAATAGCCTAAAATCAAGGCTGTTGTCATTTTTAACCCTTTCTTTGTAAATTTATGATATAATAGAGTGATGTTATTGTACCAATAAGGAGAATTATGGTCAACTATCCACATAAACTTTCATCACAGAAGAGACAAGCGCCCCCGTCACAAACTAAAAATTTCGCAAATCGGGGAATGTCTTTTGAAAAGATGATCAACGCTACGAACGACTACTATTTGTCACATGGGTTAGCAGTTATTCACAAGAAACCGACTCCCATCCAAATCGTACGTGTCGACTATCCCCAACGAAGTCGAGCCAAGATCGTTGAAGCCTACTTTAGACAGGCCTCAACGACTGACTATTCAGGGGTTTATGATGGATACTACATCGACTTTGAAGCCAAGGAAACCAGGCAAAAACATGCGATTCCGATGAAGAATTTTCATCTCCATCAGATCCAGCATATGGAACAAGTTCTTGCCCAGCAAGGAATCTGCTTTGTCCTCCTTCACTTTTCTTCTCAGCAAGAAACCTACTTATTGCCGGCCATTGATTTGATTCGTTTCTATCATCAAGATAGAGGACAAAAGTCAATGCCACTTGGATATATTCGAGAAAATGGATATAGGATCGAGCCTGGTGCCTTTCCACAGATTCCCTATCTCGAAGTTATCAAAGAACATTTACTAGGTGGTAAAATAAGATGAACAAACAAACTTTCCTGCGAATAGTTAAGTATGTCAGTATCTGCCTCTTAACTGTATTTATCGCAGCTATTATGCTAGGTGGAGGCCTCTTTCTCTACTATGTAAGCAAGGCTCCAGCCCTATCCGAAAGTAAGCTAGTCGCTACAACGTCTAGTAAGATCTATGACAGCAAAAATGAACTGATCGCTGATCTGGGTTCTGAGCGCCGTGTCAATGCACAGGCTAATGAAATCCCTACGGAGCTGGTCAATGCAATTGTCTCTATTGAAGATCATCGTTTCTTTAGTCACCGAGGAGTAGATACGATTCGTATCCTAGGCGCTTCCTTACGAAACCTTCGTGGTGGGGGCGGTCTTCAAGGTGGTTCTACCTTGACACAGCAGTTGATTAAATTAACCTACTTCTCAACGTCAACATCTGACCAGACACTTTCACGTAAGGCTCAGGAAGCTTGGCTAGCCGTTCAGCTAGAACAAAAGGCGACCAAACAAGAAATCCTAACTTACTACATCAACAAGGTCTATATGTCCAACGGAAATTACGGGATGCAAACGGCAGCCCAAAACTACTATGGTAAAGACCTCAAAGATTTAAGTCTACCTCAATTGGCTCTCCTAGCTGGAATGCCCCAGGCTCCAAATCAATATGATCCCTACTCTCATCCAGAAGCGGCACAAGAACGTCGAGATCTGGTTCTCTCCGAGATGAAGGGACAAGGTTACATTACAGCCGAACAATACGAAAAAGCCATTAACACTCCTATTACAGACGGACTTCAAAGTCTAAAATCTGCTAATAGCTATCCTCCGTATATGGACAATTATCTCAAAGAGGTAATCGACCAAGTCGAACAGGAAACTGGTTACAACCTTTTGACAACAGGGATGGAAGTTTATACCAATGTTGATCCAGCCGTTCAACAACGTCTCTGGGATATCTACAATACCGACGAATACGTTAATTATCCAGATGATGAGTTGCAAGTAGCTTCTACCATCGTTGATGTCACAAATGGAAAGGTGATTGCCCAGTTAGGCGCACGCCATCAATCTAGCAATGTTTCCTTCGGTATGAACCAAGCTGTCGAAACAAACCGCGACTGGGGTTCAACTATGAAACCAATCACAGATTACGCACCAGCTTTGGAGTACGATATCTATGATTCAACCGCTTCGGTTGTTCACGACGTACCATATAACTATCCTGGCACCAACACACCTGTCTACAACTGGGATAAGAGTTACTTTGGAAACATCACGTTGCAGTATGCTCTTCAACAATCACGGAACGTTACAGCTGTAGAAACCTTGAATAAAGTCGGTTTGGATAGAGCCAAAACCTTCCTAAATGGACTCGGTATTGACTACCCAGATATGCACTATGCCAACGCGATTTCAAGTAACACAACCGAATCTAACAAAAAGTATGGGGCAAGCAGTGAAAAAATGGCCGCAGCCTATGCTGCCTTTGCCAATGGCGGTATTTACCATAAGCCAATGTACATCAACAAAATCATCTTTAGTGATGGTAGTTCAAAAGAGTTTTCTGATTCAGGAACACGCGCTATGAAAGAAACAACCGCCTATATGATGACAGAAATGATGAAAACTGTCCTAACCTACGGGACAGGACGTGGAGCCTACCTTTCATGGCTACCACAAGCTGGTAAGACTGGTACATCAAACTATACAGATGATGAAATCGAGAAATACATTAAAAACTCTGGTTATGTAGCTCCAGACGAAATGTTTGTCGGCTATACTCGTAAATATTCAATGGCTGTCTGGACCGGTTACTCTAACCGACTTACTCCTATCGTTGGTGATGGCTTCTACGTTGCTGCTAAGGTCTACCGTTCGATGATGACCTACCTCTCAACAGATGACCATCCAGGGGATTGGACCATGCCTGAAGGCCTTTACAGAAGCGGAGAATTTGTCTTTAAGAATGGAGCACGCAATACGTGGACCCCTTCATCATCTACGCAACAAAGTTCGACATCTGAAAGTTCTAGCTCAACATCTGAGAGTTCGACTTCTCAGTCAAGCGCAACTTCTCCAAGCACAAGTCAAACGCAGACGATTCCTCAACAATCAGGAACTACACCTGCTGAGCAAAACCAACCAAGTCAACCGCAACAATAAGCAAAATCCTGAGAATTTTACTTCTCAGGATTTTTATTCTTTATAGCACAATAGTTTATCCCAACAGCACCATAACTCTTTTGATAGTTTCTCTAACTATTATAGAGGTTACGGAGCTGTCTTTTTCACTTTCTCTTGATGCTAAAATTTGTCAAAAACAAAGGTAATCAGATGCTATTCCTTTTTCCCTTTCGCGACAAAGATAGCAGATAGAGCTAGTCCAACACTTGCCAAGAAAATAGCTGTTTCTGACTGTTTCTCACCAGTTTCTGGCAATCTCTTGTCTTCTTTGGCAATTTGAACTGGTGCTCCTGAAGTCTGAGTTTTTTCTAACGAACTTAGCTTGAACTCTGGTTTCTCAACTATCGGTGCTGGCTGATCTCCTACTGTACCAAGCGGACCTGTGTACTCTGGTACTTCATGTACTGCTGCTTCTACCGCGTTCACACCACCTGTAAACTCTAGTTTCTCAACTGTCGGTGCTGGCTGATCTCCTGCTGTTCCAAGTGGACCTGTGTACTCTGGTACTTCATGTACTGCTGCTTCTACCGCGTTCACACCACCTGTAAACTCTAGTTTCTCAACTGTCGGTGCTGGCTGATCTCCTGCTGTTCCAAGTGGACCTGTGTACTCTGGTACTTCATGTACTGCTGCTTCTACCGCGTTCACACCACCTGTAAACTCTGGTTTCTCAACTGTCGGTGCCGCTTGGTCTCCGGCTGTTCCAAGTGGGCCTGTGTACTCTGGTACTCCATGCACTGCTGCCTCAGCCGCATTCACTCCACCTGTAAAGTCTAGTTTCTCAACTATCGGTGCTGGCTGATCTCCTGCTGTACTAAGTGGGCCTGTGTACTCTGGTACTTCATGCACTGCTGCCTCAGCCGCATTCACTCCACCTGTAAAGTTCGGTTTGCTCAAAACTGGTGGTTCTTCATCACCCTTGCTTGATTGAACCGATTCTTCTGTCAATTCTTGATAGAAGCTCGCCAATTCATAAAACTCAGCCTTGCCACCTTCCCAGACTAATTTGACATCTAGAAGAGAGCCACCATTTCGGATAGCGAAGGTTTGGAGACTAGATGTAATTGCACCGAGGTCTGTCCAACTGTCTTGACCATCCTTGAGTGTTCTAGCAAGAACACGTGCCTTAGCTCCTTCAGGAAGACTAGAGACGAGACGAAGGTGGTTAGCTTTGGTTGGTTCAGACAAGTGATACACCAATTCGCCCTTGTCTTTTTCAGACTTGTAACTGGTCAAGACTTTGCCGTCTACAAGGTTATTATAAAGGTTGCCTTGGCTTTCTCCACCGTTTCCTTCTACCGTTGGATCATTGATTGGTTTGACAAACTCACCATCGTTGATGACCAATTCTGTAAAGCCTACAAAACGAGCATCATAGTCTGCAGTATAGAGAACACGGAGATAGTTGGCTTTGACTGGTGTCGTCAATTCACCTTCGATATAACGATTTCCTGGCATCTTAGAATCATGTGTCCAACCATCTGTCAGAGAATCATCGTGTTGGCTATTGGCCACACCATCTCCTACTGTCACAACATCTGTCCAAGTTTTACCGTCTTGGCTGACTTGGATCTTACCATCACGAAGATAGTTTTGAGTTCCGTCTTGGATGTAGGCTCTAATCTTCTTGATAGTGCGTTCGCTACCAAGTTTCAAGGTCACGTGGCCATCTTTATGGGCATAGTCTGAAAACTCAACGAAGTTGTTGTAAACACCGTCAAATAGTTGATCTAGGTTGTTCAGTTTACGAACATCATTGCTTCCGTATGTTGGATGAATGCCCATTGTTGTTGATTCTAGTTTAGTTGGTTGGACTTCTTTGGTAGTTACTAGGAGTGAAGTAGATGGAACAGCCTGCTCTTTGTCTGTTTTATTCACAAGACGAACGTAACGTACCAAGTGGGTCGCTACAGATCTATCAGTCAACTGGCTGGCTGGTGTCCATTCTTGTGCATTTGCAGAATACTCTAGGCTAAGAGCAGGGTTGGCTGAGCCTTGGAGCTGGATGCTCTTGATCTGATGGATACGGTCAAGCTTCATACCTAGATAGCTATGAGCAGGGAGTTTGGTTCCAGCTGGAATTTGAAGCTCGTAACTGCCCAAGCTATCCACTACTGGTGTTTCCTTCAAGGCGTCTACGTTGGTGTCCGTTAAATCACTGTTTCCAGAGCGTGTCTCAACAGAGAAGTCTTGGATACGCCACCAGAGGTCGAGGGCCTTGGTATTGCGTACTCGGATGTAACGAGCATTGATCGCTCTGGTCACTTCCTTGGTTTGTTCTCCTGATAGGCGATCGAGTTCCTGCCAAGTAGTTCCATCTGTAGAGTACTCAAGTACACCTGCGGCAAGTTTATCACCCGTTCCTTGGCGAAGACGAACTTTAGTGACTGACTTGACTTCACCGAGGTCAAGTTGTGCCCAGGCATCTACTGGAGTCGTATTGCTACCGTCAGCATTTGCCATCATGGCTTCTGTATTGTCCTTGCTATCAGTGATTTGACGGGCTGAGGTATTTAGTTTGTAAACTAAGTTTGAGCTTAGACTAACTGTCGTTGCTTGTTGGCTACGAGCTTTTTCAACTGGACGGTTAACTGCAATTTCCTGAACTGCAAACCAAGTGTTCTCGCGGTCTGCTGTCGCAATCATGCGAACTGCCTTGGCCTTGATAGTGAGATTTTCAAACTTAAGTAGGGATTCATTTCCGACATAGCTTGGCTCTTTCAAGGTTACCCACTTGTCATTTTCATCTTGATACTGTACTTCTGCCTTACTAAAGGTATCACGTGGATTTGCCTGAGTTCCCATAGCAAAGGTCAAGGTTTGAATCGCTACTGGTTTGTTGAACTTCATACCAATATAATCACCTGTCTTGATGCTATTTGGTGATTTAATAATCGCATGAGTTGCCAAATCGCCATCCGTTACTTCTGCTAAACCACCTTCTACACCTGTTCGATTGGTGATAAAGGTACTGATGATTTGGTCTGGATGCAAGACTTTTTGAACTTCAGACGCTAGAACTTCTTTCAAGGATAGGATAAATGGACGAATATGTTGAACACCCAATTCAGCTTTTTCCATATGGTCTACATAATGGAAGGTGTGAGTTTGAGACTGTTCGTACAATTTCAAACCTTTATAGTAGCTATCCCAAAGTTTGGCTGCATCGTTTGTAGCTATGGCTTCAGTTCCTGTAAGGAAGGCATCGAGGGCATTCATTTGGTCGATTGCATTATCCAACCAATAGTGGATTTGGGCAACCATTTTTTTATCGCCTGATGCTTTATAGAGTTCGGCTGCTTCTTTAATCTTGGCAAATTCAGCTCGCAAGGCTGCACGTTCTGCAGTCACATCCTGACCTGCTTTAAGCTTGGTCATGAAGTCTGTTAATTTTGGAGCCAAGTCTACAGATTCTTCTAGTTTGACGACACGATTATCCATGTTTTGGTTGATCATGTGCTTGCCAAGTTCACGGAAGGCTGCTGATACCTTGCTATCTTCAAAATGACCATTTTCTACAAAGTTGAAGGCAATGTCATTGATTTTCTTAGCTTCTTCCTCTGATTTCCACTGTTTCCATGAGTATTGAGCTCCTGCAAAGAGGGCAATCTTAGATGGTTCAGACTGTTGCATTGGGTTCAACATGATACCAGATAGCAAGCTTGGATCCACATTTGGATGAAGGAATTTCTCACCACCACCTAGAATCAAGTGTTGTTTAGAGTTATCTGTTACAGGCCAGTTAATCCAAAGTGAAACTGGGCGATAGGTCTTGCCACCTGCGGATAGATTGTTCTTGAGAGTTGAAAGGAAGCTTTCAGAGACTTCACCCCAAATCTTACCACCCGTCAAGGTCATGGATGTTGAACTTGGGAGATTTTCATTGAGGGATTTCAACTCATCCTCACGTCCATTACCCCAATACTGGCCAGGAACAAAGATCATTTCTTTACGAAGACCGCTGTAAGTTCCCTGCATTTCAGTCAACCACTTGGTCATATCTTGCATCAAGCGGTTGTAGCTATTGTAGCCTCCAACTGGGCTTGGAGCATCATCTGCTAGGATACCAAATTCGCGGACACCAACTTTCATCAACTGGGTAAATTTAGCCTTGATAGTTGCCAAGTCTTCTTGGTAATGCGCTTCATTGCCAAAGCGGATGCGGTTGTTCATGAATGGATGGATGGTCCAGACATAGCGGGTTTTACTTTGATTTCCGACACGAGCAAGTTCACGGATTTCAGCTAGTTTTTCTTCTGGATAGAGTTCACGCCATTTCTTGTTGTGGTATGGATCATCTTTTGGTGCAAAGAAGTATTGGTTCAATTTCAAATCGCCACCGTAACGCATGAGCTCTGCACGATCGGCATTCGACCATGGATTTCCATAGTAACCTTCGATAAAGCCACGGTTCTTGAGCTCTGCGTAATCTTCTACTGTCACATTGCGAAGGACTGGCACTTGGCTTTCCTTAAGCATGTGTTTCAAGGTTGTCAAACCATAGAAGACTGCATCCGTGTCTTTTCCGACGATAGAAATTGAGTTATCCTTGATGGTCAAGGCATAGGCATCAATCTTGTCAAAGAGACCTGCTGAAACATTGGACAAGTTTTGCTCTGCTTGTGAACCTTGTCCATGCACTCCAAGATAGATATTGGTTGCGCCAGCGATTGCTGTCTTACCAGTTGTATAAGATACTTGATTATCCTGCAAGACACTCTTCAAGCGATTGCGAGTATAGATGTCGAGTTGATCCCCCATAACCAGATTGACTTGCTTACGAAGGGCTGTAACACCTTCGCCATAGGTCACTTTTTGTGGAGTTGGGAAGACCTTGTACTCTTTCTTGAGATAGTCTGCGCTCTTGCTAGCAGCTGCAATGCTGTCTTCGCTAGCTGGTTTACTTGCTGTGAATTGATCTGCCAATTCAACTGTTCCATCACCGGTTTGGTCTACTTTTGGTTTTTCAGGAGTAGTTGGTTTTTCTGGTTGACTTGGTGCAGGCGTTTCTTGCTCTTCTTTGACAGGTTTCAATAGATGAACTTCAGCTGCACTTGCAAAACCACCAACGCCTTCCAATACTTTCAACTCAATCTTGTTGGTATGTACCGCCGCAAAGTTGACTGTTTTTTCTTGGGCATTGTTGTCCCAGTTTCCTTCTGAAACCTTGACCATTTGGCCATCTTTTTGTGCGTAGATTTCGTAGCGAGTAACGACACCATTTCCACCACCTGGACGTGGGAGATAAGTCAAGCCATTGACTTTTTCTGCTTCTTTCAAGGTCATAGAAAGAGTGTATGGCGCAGTGTCACCAGTCCACTTAGTATGCCAAAAGGTATTTGGATCATTGTCAAAGGCTTTCTCAACAGCGCCTTCAGTCGCTGTTCCTGGCAATTCTTGGCTACTTGCAGTAGCAGTGAATTTGTCATTTGCAATCAAACGAGGATTTACAAAAGGCTTATCAGTCAACTCAGCGCTGTGCAAGATTCCCTTGAAGCCACCGATACTTTCAAGTGGCAATACCAAGCTTGTATGAGCCAAACGTGGATGCGCAGGATCCGCGATACGCTCAATCTTTTCACCATCCACATAGACTTCTGTTGATTGTGGTTTGGTCACGATAGAGACTTGATAGCGTTTGTTCTTTTCAAGTTTTTTCTTGAATTGGATATGGAACTGTTCAAATTGATAAGCGAGGTAGCCATCTTTATCAGCTAGATAGATACGGTTATCCCCACTTGTTGAGAAGGTTTGTTCACCGTCTCCAGTGATAGTTACATCAAACTTCAAGACATGACTTGGACCAACATCACCAGGCAAACCTTCGATGCTACTGTCTTTCTCAAAAGCCAATCCATTTTCTGTTGCGGTTACTTTCTTCGTTGCATATTCTTTCACCTTGTCTGGAGTGATGTTGAATAGTTCCTCTGAAGCAATTGCTTTTTCAGGGTTAGACTGTGGCGCATAAGGACTCGTTGGTAGGGTGCGTTCTGCAAAGGTCGTAGCCGCACGATCAGATCCCCAAGTCCGCTCTGCAGTGGTTTGCATGCTCTTGAAGAAACGTTTAAAGATATCGTAAGAGGTCAAACCTGTCTCATGAAGGTCGATATTGTCGTTCCAAACCGCATGACCTCCTCCGATAATACTTGGATGAGACGATTCAAGAAGCGGACCTCCACCTGTTCGGAAGTCGTTTGGTGTCCAGCTATTATACTGGCGTTCGTAGTTAGCATAGTCCCCGTAGGCTGCTTGACTATTACTTCCACTTGGGACACTATATGTCGGCACATCCGTGATATTGATAATCTTAGCTCCTTGAGCAATGGCTTCATTAGGACGTTGCCAGTGAATACTCCAAATATCAACTTCTACTCCGTTCCAATCAACAGGAGTGTTTCCACGTTTCGCACTGAGCGAGCCCCAGATACGTGGTGTATAGCCCTTAGACTTGATATATTGAATCAAATCATTGACATAACGACGATAGCTTTCTCTGCTACCATAATACTCATCTGTACCGATATGAACAGTGGATACACCATGCAAAGGAGCATCTGGACCATCGAGGAGTTTGTCATAGACGGATTTGACAAAAGCCAGCGTTTCATCGTACTTGTTATCCAAGTCTAGCATGGCAACTCGTTCGACATTGTGCTTGCCTGCGTAATCGCTCAAACTACCTTGATACATGAGGTCTGGACGGACTTTGACAAAGGACAAGGCGTGACCTGGTGTGTCAATTTCTGGTACTAGGTTGATATGCAAGGCCTTGGCCAATTTAATCAGATTTTGCATTTCTTCCTTAGTATAATGCTCATCTGATGTCAATTTTTGACCATTCTTACCGACAATATCTGTCTCCACACGGAAACCAGTCTTGGCATGTTCAAGTACATACTTGAGTTGTTCTTCTGGGGTTAAATTCTTACCTGCCAAGTGTTCCTTAAGGAAGATATAGTTATCATTCAAGTGCAACTGCAAGTCGTTCATCTTGTAGTAAGCCATGTTGAGCATGATATCTACAAGGGTGTCATAAGGGATAAATTTACGACCTGTATCCAGCATAAAGCCACGATGACTGAAACTTGGGAAGTCTCGAATTTCACCGTTTTGCAGATCCTTTTCTCCCATCTGAAGGAGCGTACGAGTGGCGTAGAAGGCACCTGTGTTTGTTGCAGCTTCGATGGTAATCACATCATCTTGGATAGTGATGCCGTAGCCTTCCTTGCCATAACCTTTGTTTTCAACCTTTTTAAATTCAATTCGTTTTTGTGCTTGCTTGTCACCTGTCGCAAGTTCCAATCCACGGCTTGCAAGGTCTGACTGGTAGAAGGTTGCAGCCTGATCAAAACCTGAATCACCTGTCGCAAGAACTGTATCTGAAGTGATAGAAGATTGGCCTTCTTTCCCATACCATTGTTGAACAGCTGGTGCTACTTTTGGTTTCACACCCACACCTTCGTCCTGATGTAGCCCCTTGATGACTACTTCAAACTCTTTGGTAAAGGTATGACTGTCTTTGATTTGTTGGACCGTAACCTTGACACGTTGATCTGTCAGAGGTTGGTAGATGCGATTTTGAAGGTCAATCACACCCTGCTTGTTACTGCCAATCAGACTGACCTGACCCGGCAAACTTGGTAGGACAAGAGACTGTCCATCTTCTGCTACTGTTAGTTCGGTTACTTGGCGAATATCCGTCACCTTACTATGGTCCGGAACGTTTGAATAAGCTCGAATTTCTTGGATTCCAACGTTTCTCCAGCCCATTGTTCCCGCTTGGTAATCATTGACCTCCAATTTGAGGTACTTAGCTTTGATACTTTCAGCTAGGTCTACTTTCTCATCTAAAACAGGATCTCCAGTCTTGGTATGAGCTAGTTTCCATTGTTTTTCTCCGTTAGCGCCCACGTCTTCTTGACCTGCGTAGTAGAGACTCCAAGATTTGATATTTGGGTCATTTTGCCCATTGCGAAGACGACGATCCCAGTCAATTTCCACATGCTTGATGAGGGTAGTTTTTGGAAGAGTTAATTCGAAGGTTGGTTTTGGTACATCTCTGTCCGTTGCCCAACGAGTATTTTCATCTCCATCAATAGCCTTATCTGCAGTAAAGTTGGTACCAGTCTCATGGTTGTTTGCTGAAGCAGTAGTTCCCTCTAAGTGATTGAGATCTGGACGTTCTTCTACTTCTTGATTAGTTGGTTTAGTAGCAGGAGTATTTGTTTCTGCTGGTTGCACTTCTTCTTTAGGAATTTCAGATGTTTCTGGAACTGAAGGAGTCGTTGTTGATGTTGTTTTTCCTGTCTCTTCAGGTTTTGTTCCTTCTTCGGTTGCCTGGCTACCCTCTTGATTTCCTTCTGTTGCAGCTTCTGCATCCGCCTTTTCAAGCGCAGCTGCTAAATCATCTGGTAACTTATCCATGGGTTTAACCTGCGTTATGGTATCCTCTGTACTAGATTTTACTTCTGTCTCTGAAGCATGGGCTAGATTTGCCCCAAAAATACTAGCACCAATCATAACTGAAGCTGCACCAATTGCAAATTTGCGGATACTATAATGACAGCGTTTCTCAAAAAAGTGTTTGTCCATATTTCTCCTATTTCCTTTCATCCGCTTACGATAGTAAGCGTTATCATTTCTCCTTTTAAAAAGAAGAGAACCAAGAGGTCCTCTCCAGGTGTTTGATTCATTTTCCGACTCTGACCCCCATAGAAGTCCAAGTCACTTATCCAAACAATGTAGTTGTGGAATAAATAAATATCTATTCTTTTTTACTGTTAATAGCAAAGAGGGCGGCTGACAATGCTAGGCTGATTCCTGCTAGGAAGAGGGCTGTATCAGACTGGTCTTCTCCTGTTTCTGGGAGTGTCTTTTTGCTTTCTTCATTTTTCAGAGTATCTTTGATTTCTGATGTCTTTGTATCAGCTAGTGGAGCTGGTGTCAACTTATACTCTGGTTTCTCAACAGTTGGTGCTGGTTCATCACCTGCTGTACCTAGTGGGCCTGTGTACTCTAGTTTTTCATGTAGGGCTGGCTCAACTCCATTAACACCACCAGTGTATTCTGGCAATTCGTGTACCAAGGCTTCAACTGCATTGACTCCTCCCATGAACTCAGGTAGGTCATGAACAGCTGCTTCAACCGCATTAACGCCGCCCTTGAACTCAGGGACTTCATGTACAGCTGCTTCTACTGCATTGACTCCTCCCATGAACTCAGGTAGGTCATGAACAGCTGCTTCAACCGCATTAACGCCGCCCTTGAACTCTGGGACTTCATGTACAGCTGCTTCTACTGCATTGACGCCGCCCTTAAATTCAGGAACTTCAAGAACTGGAGGTTGTTCTTCACCCTTGCTACTTGTTGGAGCGTCTGGTTTCGTAGCAGAATCTTTTAATTGGTTGAGATAGTCTGCGAAGTAGGCCACCATTCTTTCCGTCAAGAGATGGTTATCCGTCGCATATTTCATGCTCGCCTGAACTCCAGCCACTTCCTCTTGATTTTCTTTGTCTGTCAATTTTTGAGCCTTAGCTAAAGCTGCTTCATATCCTGACAAGTCAAGCGGTGTCTCTGCTACCTGTGGACGGGTAAAGATGAGTTCCGCTGCAGATTGGTATTTATCTCCACCGTCTCCGTAAGTCTTTGTTCCCGTAAGGACGATTTTCTTAGCCTTGATTGTCTTACCAAAGTTAATGTCTTTTGGCTTATTGTTATCAGGCCAGTCCGTCGCAGTGAAAGTGTGCTCCTTGCCAGACTCATCTGTTACAACCAGTGTCACATCTCTCAAGTTACCGTTTGAACTTGAACCACGTGGAACATAGCGAAGTCCTGTAATTTCAGTCGGTTCTTTCAAGACCATAGTTGCAGGCTTGCCTACATCTCCTCCATCCCAAGATGTATGCCATAGGCTAGATGCATTACCATCAAAGGCATTTTCCAAGCCTTCACCAGCTTGAGCAGGCGCATCCAAACTTTCAAAGTCTTCTGCTACCAAGGCGGTCTTCTTCTGAACCAAAGCATTCTTCAAAGCCTCAATCTTGGCAATCTCTGCACGCGCTTCTTCGACACTGATATCATCATCTGCCTGACTGAGGTTAAAGACCGCCTCTTTCAGAGCATCCATAGACTCTTTCGTGTAGTTGGTCATGGCAACCGTTGGCAAGTAGTTCTTCAGAGCATTTTCTGTTAACATCTTACCTGTTAGGGTAATTTCTTCGATTTGAAGATTATCCATCATGAAGTCATTATAACCACGGAAGTTGGCATTTCCACCAGAATCACCACGAGTATTGCTTGCATTTCCAGTTGAGTAGATACCTACCCAAGTATCGCCTGTTTCTGCACCTGTCACGAGGAAGGTTGCCTTCTTGGCTTTCTTAGAATCCGTCCAAGTATTTGGCAATTCATGCATTTCCATGTCGCTTGCTTGAGTACCACGACGACCTGACTGGAATTCTCCCTTACCGACTACAAAGGCGTAAGTATTGTCAGAACCTGCTTCGTATTCAAAGGTTACACGGTAGGTCTTACCAGCTTCAAAGCGGAAGTTTTGTGGGATAGTTTGGTAAACCAAGTTACGACGGCTAACCAGTCCATTGGTCTTGAGTGACCAATTTCCATCGATAACATCATCAACTTTCTTACCGTTCCAACCACGTTGTGTATATGGATCATGCTTTTCAGACAAGTGAGTGCGGTTGTCTTCAACACCTTCGACACCGCCCACTACGAATGGGAAGATACCTTGAGCAACATTTTCAAAGTCTTGTTTGAAGGTGCCTTTACCTGTATCATGGTTTTCTCCGTACATGCTTGAATTGTTTTCAAAGGTACGAATTTCATCAAAGTAAGTTGCTTCATCACCAGCTTCACGACTCAATGTCAAAGTAACATTTGAGACGTCCGATCCAGTTGTAAAGAAGGCGTACATGTTTTGGAAGTAACTTGTATTGTCAACTGTAGCATTGTCACGACGTGTATTGTGGGCGTAGGCCTTAACATAGTTGAGAGCGAGAGACTTATTGGTATAAGTGGTCACTTCTTTTTCACCAGTATTCACAGTGATGCTCGCCTTGGCATTACTACGATTATCGACACCGACATAAACAGCATACTTAGTATTTGGTTTCAAGCCAGTCAGTTTCTGAGTAAGGCTGACTTTTTCTTTGTTTCCTTGAATACGAAGCATTTCATTTGCGCCTTGTGATTTGACAATTTCTGCCTTAGAAGCATCGCCTGAAATGGTCCAATGTTTCAAGGTACCGCTGTTAAATCCTTGGTCATAGATGTGCATGCCTTCGCTCCATGACATTTCAGGATTGTTTTGTTTCGAACGGTAAAGTACGTATGGTTGATTAGCTAGAAGGTCTAGGGTAATCTTGCCGTCTTTCACAGTTAATTCTTGCTCTTCTGTCTTACCTTGGTCAGTTAGCTTGTAAAGGTAAACCTTGCTCTTTGCCCAATCGCTCGGCAGGGTCCAAGTTGTTGCACCAGTCTGCGTATTGAAGTAGTACATTTTTTCCTTATCAGTAGGAAGTTTCTTACCATTTGCATCCCAGTTCCAAGGAGTCAAGTAAGCTGAACCATCTTGGATAACACGTCCGTTGAGAGTTACTGTACGTTCACGGTATTGTGGGCTATTGACATCATTTGACTTACGAGTTACAACTACTTTATTATTGTCAGCATCTACCAATTCCACTCGCATTTCTGGAGTCCATTTATAGGTGCTACCGTTATCGGTCATAGTCACCGGTGTACCATTTTCCCATTTACTTACAGTGAAGTGTTGGAAATACTTGGTCATGACATCATGAGTAAAGAGGTTAGTCACGTAGCCATTGTAGTCGCTCCGTCCTTGCCAGCCTTCAAAGTCTTTCATGCTGTAGCCACCTAGAAGTGGGTAGTCTGCTGCGCCACCGTAACTTCTGTAGTCCCCTACCCAAGCATCTTTTTGGTGGTTACGGATAAAGCGTGTGATGGCACTGTTGATACCTTTATTGGTGTAGCCACCATAGGTCAAGTCAGCTGCCCAGTGATGGAAGGTAGAGTCGTACTCACCACCGTGTCCCCACTCGATCGCAAAGCGCCAGCCTTGTTTATTGATTTCTTTTGCAAGAACGTGGGTAGCCCAGGCACCGTTATCACCTGATTGGCCATTGCCCCAAACGTCCACATAGATAAAGTCGAGACCGTCACCAAGTTTTTTCTTCAAGTCTTCCCAGCGAGCCAAACGTCCATGCGCCAAGTCATAAGCAGCATCAATGTTGATACCTTGGTCTAGCCAGTTCCAGCCGTAGCTATAGCTTCCATCTGGATTCTTACGAAGGATTTTTTCATTGAAGTATTTAGACTCAGGATAAGTTTCTGAAGCGTTAACGTGGATACCTAGATGAGCTCCATATTTCTTAGCCTTCTCAATTAGGGTCTTAAAGTCTTCAACACCACCGATACGCTTACCAATATCAGCATAGTTCAAGTGACCAGAGTCATGGCCTTCGCTACCATATCCTTTAAGGAGAACACCTTGTCCTAGACCATCTGTGTGGAGATTGATCTTCTTGATTCCATCCAAAGTCATAAGGAATGGGTTTTGTGCTTGTGAGCCAAAGTTCATCGCGATACGATAAGCTGTGATATCCTTAACTTTTTCCCAACCTTGAGGGTTGTTCATGATGCTACGATAAGCAATGGCACCATCTTGCCAATCGACTTTCTTATCCGCATTGGCATCTTCAGTGATAACAACCTTGGCACTTGGAAGTTCCTTGGTGTATTCTGGAAAGACAATGCCCTTATAAGCTTTTTCCCATTGCCATTCAGAACTATGAATTCCAACATAGTTGGCATTTCCGACTGTTTCCTTGTAGGCTGTCAAACGAGTCCAGTCATAAGAACCCCCGCCGTAGCTGTTTTGAGAGTTGCTCCAGACACCTGCAGCAAGCTTATCTGTAGAAACAAATCCATACATGTAACCCTTAGCCAAGTCTTTCATTGGATTGGTTACATCGATATGATCATCTCCGCTGACATGGGTATTGTTTGACATGGTTGCCCCATCAAACTTAGCCCCAGCTTGATCACTAGAAACAGAGACTAGGGCATTACCAAGGAAACTAATAGAAGAAAGCAATTTTCTTTCGTCATCAATCTTTTGACCTGGAGTGACTTGATTATGGTTGACAATCTTGGTCACATCAAAGTGCAACTGATTATCAACAACTTGCAGACGGACCGTCATTTCTGCATTGATAAGATTAGCATCATCGCGAAGCTTCATCAAGTACTCTGCAGTTGTCTCATTGATTTTTTTGTAAGTAACTTCAGGTGTGACTTCGTGTTTGTTGATAAAGACTTTATTGAATTGTTGGACTTGTCCTGGCAAGGTATGCCCGTTCAAGCTGTATTCTTTAATACGTGGGAAGGCTTGGTCAATCACTGCTTTGAGGACCTTAGACTGAATAGTGTCATAAGTTACCTTGCTATCGTCAACCACAGCTCCTGTTTCTTTTTCAGCAGGAGTATCCTCTGTTTTTACCCCCTCTTGGTTATCCGTTTTAACGCTAACAACTGTTCGCTCATCGCCATAAGAACCTGCCTTGAGAAGAATCTTCTTCTCGTTTTTAAGATGGTCATTGACCGCAGCTGGTAGAGTAACTGTGTCAAAGAGATTGACATCGTTATTGCTGGCATTTAGCTGACCATCTGACTTGAGAGTGATAGAGAGACGGTTTGTTGATCCTGTTTCAGGTGCAGCGACACGACTACCTCTATACCAAGTGCTGGTTGTTGGAGATTTATACTCCCAGAACCAGCCATCCTTGTCATAACCGACAAAAACATTATTATTGGTATCTTTAAATTTCAGGAAGACACCAAAGCGTGATTTGCCCTTTTCAGAATCTTCTTTGAAGGTTAAATCAACAGTTGCATTTCCATTGGCATCAACGGTCAAGCCCTTCTTTTCAAACAGAGCTGGTTTGCCTGCGTTATCATTTTGAGCAGTTGAAGATAGTTGGTTGTAGCGGATACCTTTTTCTTCTCGGATAGTGACTGTTCCCTGTTGTTCTTTTTTCTCTACAGTTTGCCATTCAGCTGTCACTTTCTCAGGTGTTTCAGGTTTAGCAGCTGGTTTGTCCTCTTTTGGTTTATCTTCGGCTGGTTTTTCTTTCTCTTCCAAGTCTGCTGGTTTAACACTTGAAATTCCCTTCATGTGATCTTGGATCCATTTCAATTGAGCAGGTGAGAAGAGAATACCACCACTACGTTGACCAACAACTCCATTTTGATGAACACCGACGAGTTTTCCTTCTGTATCAAAGATACCACCACCACTAGCACCTGGATGGCTACCTTGATAACCGATCCCTTTTACGCCCTCACCGTAGGATTCGACTAATTCAATAGTTGTATTGAGGACTGGTGATAATTTTCCAGTTGGATAGCCAAAGACATGCAATTTATCTCCAACCTTTTTCACTGCAGGTTTTTCAGTCACTTCTGCTGGAGCATTTTCCAGAACTGTTCGCAATCGAACAAGAGCCAAATCATTCTTGTAGCCTTTTAGGAAACCTTCGCGATCCCAGTGAATAATGTCTTTTTTACTAAATTTAACATCTGGTAGTCCTGGATAGGAAATACTGTAGATATCCCCTTCACCATTATCATTGTCAACGACCTTGCGATTATTGCCATCTGGAACATCTTTTATAAAGTTATGTGAAACAGTTAAAACAAGATTTTCGCCAATGACAATCCCACTACCTTCACCTGACGGTGTCTTGATTTTGACAGTTGCTCCGTAGTTTAATTCACCATTCTTTGTTTTAGCTACATCTTCTGGAACGAGATTCTCAGTATCCTTAGCTAATTGATCCTTGTCAACTTCTTTCCCTTTATCTTCAGCCTTATCTAATTTGCCTTCTAAGCCTTCTGGTAACTTATCTGAACTAGCTGATTTTTCTTTTTCAAGTGCTAATAGTTCTTCTTCTGTCTTAGGTCCATCCGTAACTTCTGGAGACCCTTGGTCTTCTCCCGCCTTTGGTGCTTCAAAATTACGCCCATCATTCTCTTTTGCTGTTGCAAGAGCAGCAGCTAGGTCCGCTGGTAAATTCGCTGTGGAGCCAGACTGCACGCTATCTGCAAGAACTGTACTTGTCCCAAAGAATGCAGCCCCAATCATAACAGAAGCAACACCTAATGAAAATTTCCGAATACTATATTTACAACGTTTTTCAAATAATCCTTTATTCATAAAGTCCTAAATCCTTTCATTTTTGAGTAAGCGTTTACATTTCTTTTTTAAAAAATACTCCTTCCTCTGAAAGTGCAATGCTTAACCCTGATAAATAAAAAATAATTGTGCTTTTAATATAACAAATAATAGCTGAGAAAGCAATAGGAAACAAGTAAAATTAAGGAAAATTTTCTCTATTCCGACAAAAAGAGGCTCCAAATTTAGAATCTTTCTTTACAAATGTAAAAAAGGATTCAGCATCCAAGAGGAATACTAAATCCTTTCTTATATTTTGCAACAGTTATTTCACATGTTTTGCGAGATCTTCTTGGGCCTTTTTATTAGACTCTTCTTTTTCTTTCAGCCATTTTTCTTGGGCTTTTTGGTATTCTTCTGTTGTTACTGGCTTATCTTGTACTTCTAGATATTTGTACAAAAGGGCTTCGCTCATACCTTTGTTACCTGAGTAAGCAAACGGAAGAGTAAATGGTACCATCTTAGACAACATTGGACGACCAGTTTGAGAAGTTGTTGGGATGATCAAGGCACTATCTGTCAACCAAGCTTGGGCAGCAGCATATTTTTCATAACGTTTTGAAACGTCAGTAGTTTCTTCCCCAGCTTCCACAACCATTTTTTCGTAGTCTTCCAAACCAACTTGCTTGGCAGCAGCGTTGTTGGTTCCAGAGTCAAATCCTAGGTAAGTCTTTGTATTTTCTCCTACAGATGGTTTGATAATATCAAGATAGGTAGATGGATCCGCAAAGTCTGGAGACCAACCAACGTTATCTGAGATATCCCAATCTTCACCAGCAGCAGTCTCGGCAAAGTAGGTGATGTTCAAGACATCGTCTTTTTGAAGTTGTTGGATATCCACAACTACATTATCTGTTCCCAAAGTTACTTCAAGTGACTGTTTCAAAGATTGCACACGTTGAACTTTCGTTGTGTTTGTTTGGTCTACAGGCATATCCAAGTGGATTGGGAATTTCACACCTTCTGCTTGAAGAGCTATCTTAGCCTTGGCGAATTCTGCTTTGGCTTTTTCTGGATTGTAAAGTCCATCTTGAGCATCATCCAAGTTCACGTTGCTCCACTCGTCACCGTATGTCACCAATTTTTCTTTGACCAACTCACCAAAGTTTTTACCATCTGCTTGAACAAATGTAGGTGGGACAAACAAGTTGCGAAGCAGTTTAGTCGCACCACTTGCGCCATTTACTTGAGAGGCATAGGCAGTTCTATCAAAACCAAAGGCAAGCGCTTGACGGAAATCTTTATTTAGAAGAGCTTTCTTGGTAGATGTTTTTTGTTCATCAGCTGTCTTAGAAGTATGTTGATAAGACTGACGGTCGATATTGATACCAACTAAGAAAGTTGTTGAGTCTTGTTGTGTGTAAACAATATTGTCTTTAAAGGCTTTTTCAGTCTCTGGGTAGCTTGCGCTTGTTGGGAAGAGACGTGCCATTGTAAAGCTGCCATCTTTGAAGGCTTCAGTTGGTTTGTTGGTATCTTGGCCATCCCAGTATGACAATTTCACCTTGCCAATGCGGACATTATCTTTATCCCAATAGTTTGGATTCTTTTCAAACTCAACAGAAGATTTGGCTACAATCGATTTGAGCAAGAATGGTCCATTATAGAGAATACTACTAGGATCTGTCCCTTTGGCGAAGTCATCCCCTTTGGAGTTCAAGAACTCTTCATTTACTGGAGCCAAAACTCCCATCGTTGTCTTAGAATTCCAGAAGCTTTCTGGCTTGTTCAATGTGTACTGAACTGTATAATCATCAAGGGCCTTGATGCCTACTTGAGAGAAGTCTGTAATTTCTCCTTTAACATAGGCGTCCAATCCTTTGATTGATTCTTGAACTAAATAAAGACCATCAGATTTTTTATCAGCAGCATATTTAAGTCCTGTTACAAAGTCTTGAGCTTTGACTGCCGCGTATTCTTCACCTTCAGAAGTATACCATTTTGCATCCTTACGGATAGTATAAGTGTAAGTCAATCCATCCTTGGATACAGACCAATTCTCAGCCATAGACGGCACAAAGTTTCCGTAGCGGTCATTTTCTAGCAGACCATCAACCACGTTGCTGGTAATATTTGCTGTAGCTGCTTTATTAGTTGTCAAATAGTTCAGGTTGTCAGGATCCGTCTCATAAATGTATGAGAATGTCTTCTCACCTTTAGCGCTCGAACCTGATCCAGAGCATGCAGCTAAAGTAGTCGCTGCCAATAATGTCACACCCGCAAGGGCAAATAGTTTTGAACTTTTCATCATTTTCTCCTTTAAAACTTTCTCTCCATTATAGACTCTTTTCAAAAAGATGTCAACAGAATTTTCAGAATTTTTGGGTTAGTTTGGTATATTCTGAAAAGACAAAAAATGAGAAGACAGTGATTGTCCTCCCCAGATGTTAGTTGACAAAGAGCCACATTATAAATCTAAAATAATTTATTTTAATTTAATATACTTCTGTGGTAATAAAACAATATTCAAAAATGGAATTTTTAGGTATCTTAAACTAGATTTTTTTAAAATGAGATTTAAATAGTCAAGACATTAATAATTATGGAAACAAATTTATTATCTGATCTCAAAATATTTTTGTAATAAATCTAATCTGCTAAATCTTCTTTAATTTTAGTGGTAGATATTTCTTTAGTTCTTGGTAAATAAACTACTTCCACTCCTTCTTCTTTTAAATAATCAAATTTTCCTTTCCAATCATCTCCCATAACAAATGTATCAATGTGATATTCTTTAATATCTGTTTTTTTCTGTTCCCAACTTGTTTCAGGAATCACCAGATCAACATATCTTATTGCTTCAACCAAATTTTTTCTATGTTCAAAATTAAAGTAACAAACTTTATTTTTTTCTTTCAAATTGAACTCATCACTTGAAACTACAACAATGAGATAATCTCCTAATTGCTTCGCTCTCTTTAGCAAATTGATATGTCCATAATGAAGCAAATCAAAGGTTCCATAAGTAATTACTCTTTTCATTGATATTTCCTTTCAATTTTTTGATTAATCCTAAATTACATAAAAACAATTATTCATTATTAATACTGGTTTGATATCTACTATATTCTCAATTTGATTCTAAATTTTCAATATCAACTTTTTAGTGATGTGATTATTTTATTTCTCTTTGTAAACAAAAGAAATAAAACAATTGCAATAATTGCATATCTTATAATGGCTAAGTTATAAATAACAAGTATCAAAAATAGTATTATTAATAATATTAAAGATATTATTAAAATCATCTTCATATTATAAAGTTCCTCATGAATTTCCTCTTTTTTTAATAAAAATCTATATAAGAAAAAATGAGAAAACGATAACAATATATAGCATAATAATGTAGTGTAAGCTGCAGCTTGATATCCAAATATATTAATAAAAATATAATTTAGAATAATATTTGAAAGAGCCGCACCTGTGGAAACTAACGAAATCAGTTTATTCATCTTATAATAAAAACTGATATTACTAAACATAGAATATACAAAAAGGAAATAAACCGAGATGGCAATTGGAGGTACTAGCCAAATTGATTCCCTATATTTATTGCCACCTAAAATAACAATTAGTTCTGGTGCAAATAGAATTGAGAGAGCTGTGATCCCCCCAACTACTACAAAAAGCCATTTGGTACTCCTATGTATCCCACAATAATCCTTTTTTTTCAAAGCCTGAAATGTATACGGCATTATTGATTGATTAATCGCATTAGTAAACAAAAACATAATCATTGATACAGAATAAGCTAGACTATATATAGCTAATTTCTCCTTACCATCAAACATGTTAATCATCAAACGGTCAGACTGATTCAAAATATAGTGCGATAAGAAATGCGGTATCAAAGGTAATGAATAACTCAAACCATATTTAATATATTTTTTTTCTATCTTAAGTTGCCTTCTCCCTGAAAAAAACAAGAGATAAAAACAATATAAACCAAAGATAATTCGGATAATAGCATCTAATACAATTTTAATGAATAAATCATTCTTAATCGCTAATAAGATAGTTGTACTAATAGCCACAATTAAAAAACTTGAAGAAGTTGAAATTAGAACTGCTTTTCTATATTTGAATTCAAATCTTTGACGTGCCAAATAAAATTCTATACTAATATTAAATAAAATATCACTGAATAAAAATATCATGAAACTGGGAGTTAATCCAGTACTATCTTTAACCAGTATATTAAAAGTAAAATATAAAAAAGCAACAATTATAGTAATAATCTTAGACAAAAACAACAAAGAAAATGTAAAATTATCTTTATCATTCTCAAATTCCACTAAGCCCTTATTATAAGCTGTTTGAGAAAGATTCAAGGTCGCAAAAATAGCAAATAGTACAAACCATGATTGGTAAAGCATCAATGTACCGTAATCATCAACATTAAGTATTCTGGTTAAAATCGGAGTTGAAAGAAATACAAAACCCTTTTGAATAAAATTTGCAACAGTATACCAGAGTGCCGCTTTCATCCCAACAGACATTTCTTCGTAACGGCTTTTATAATTCCATAATTTGTGCCAATCTTTCACACGATTCTCCATCCTGTTTTTCGAATATTTTATTAAATAGTTCCTTGCGTTTTTCTTTATTTTTATCAATTTCTAGATAAATGTTATCAATAAAGTGCAGCAAGTTGTTAAAAGACAGTATCTTATCACCTGCTATGTAATCATCTACATTATCAACTGAAAGCCCCAACTTATAATCATTTAGATCCGAAAAAACATACCCTATTGGTTTATCAAGGTGTAAATAATCATACGAGATTGCAGAATAGTCACTGAGTAAAGCATCTGAATTCATCAGCAATTGATACAGATTTGTATTTTTACGATTCAAATCTTGATTTGTCAGAAACATAATATGACTAAATTGTTTCAACTCCAAATCTGAAATATCTTGCATTGGATGTAACTTTACAATCAGGACAATATCCCGTTGACTTAGATATGTGTTTAGGTTTGCAAGTTCATCTAGTGTTTCAAGTAACGGAATACCTAAAGGATAGCTAGCTGTACTATCATTTCTATTATAGCCACCACCCTTTCTAAAAGTTGGTGCCCAGATAATTTTTTTATCATAATCAGATAAAAATACTAGAGGTTCTGGTTTTGAATAAAAGATATCATGACACGGAAATCCAGTGTGAAGGCACTGCTCTTTAGATGTTAATCCAAACTGCTTAACTATAATATTATCTACATTGCCCGAGGGAGATAGAACAAAATCAACATAATTCGGAACTGTTATTTTACCTATTGTATTTTTTAAAGGAAAGCACCCATGTGTTAAATAAAAGTATTTTTGATCTTTTCTATATTTACGAAGTATATCATTATCGAAAAGAAAAAATTTACTTAATGATAACAAATATGCCTTTCTCAAACTAGGTTTTTTCAAATAAAAATAATCTACATTTTCAGGAAGAGTACGTACTAGTCGATTTTTTAATAATAAAATAATTTTATATTTCTTATTATAATTATTTCTTATCAAATAATCATAAAAAGCTCCTCCATTATTATCAAAGTCTGTGTGACATTCAATGACAATAATATTTTGTAACTTTTTAAACTTAGTAAATCTAATAACAATTGAATCTAAAATCTTTTGAATTTTATATTGATAGAGGACATTTAATGTATATCGAAATCCATTTCTTTTCAAATATCTTATAATATTCATATATTGCTCCTTAATAAAATTGTTCTAGTCTCTTTAATTCTTCATAATGCTCCATATTCCTAAATTTAAATACTCTTGCTGGATGACCACCTGCGATTGCTCCTGGAGGTATTTCCCCTACAACTGTACTCCCTGCTTGAATAACTGCTCCTTCTCCGATATGAGATCCGCCGAGGATAATAACATTATTCCCAATCCAGACATTATCATCAATAATTACGTCTTTATGTATGTACTTGTTGTCGTACGGTATCTTAGTTCCTGTATCATAGTCATGAAACGACGTTATAATTTGGCAATTCATACCAGAATGGAAATTTCTTCCTATCGAAATTCTACCTTCTCCAAACATTGACATGCCATTAAAAGAAACATTCTCAGAAAGATAGGTATTCGAAGTAACAAATGTTTTTCCACCCGTGTACACTCTTCCTTTAGCAACTGCAGCTTTTCTTCTAACCCGATAACTATAGAAAATTTGATTAAATCTTCTAATTAAACTATTTAGCATTCTCCCACCTGCTCTAACCTTTCATATAATATTTGAAAAATCAATATAATAAAGTAATACGGGTAATAGGTTACACTTTCAATAAACATTACTATAAACAAACAAAAGTACGAAAATAAAAACAATGAAGCTACTCTACAATTTCTAATCTTCCTTGTTAAAAATATCATATAAAAAATCATAATAAAGAAAGAGACGATACCAATTACTCCATTATCTATTGCTAATTGCATAAACTGATTATGAGCATAGTTGATCCCCTTAGCACCAGAATCTTGCCACGGAAGATTGAAATGAAGGCTAAAAACTCCATAACCATATATTTTTGAATCTAAAAATTTTTGATAAGCAATACGCCAAATTTGATAGCGGCCATTAAAAGTAAAATCAAAATATTGTAAATATCTTATCAAATAACCTTGAATATCAATGAAAAGAAGCAGAATAGTTATAATAAATGTCAAGAAAGAAATCAGAATTCCTCTCTTCCAAAATACTCTCTTTATGTTAAATGATAATGCGTAAATAATCATGAAGATTGCTATAATCTTTGATAAAAAAACATCAGCATATAGACAATTGAGCACAGTCAAAATTTGTAATAGTAAGGCCATCTTGCGATTTCTATTTCCTATCATTAAGTAATAGGAAGAAATGAAAAAAGCTATAATTCCAAATTGTGATATCACTTGGACATGCCCCAAAAAGGTTATATGATAAATATTGGTAAAATTCATCATAAGATCCAAAGTATTTATAAAGAATAAAAGAGTTAAACAGTATAAAAATATATCACTAATTTTTATAATCAATACCCTATCTTGAATCTCATTAAAAAATAAATATATACAGATCGGATAAAAGACTGTTTGTAAACCCGAATCTATTGTGCCTGTTAAAAACAATGTAATAACTATAGAAACAATATAATACTGCAATATAAAAAAAGTATATGATGCTAGGTGTAGTCTCTGATATAATATTTTTATAAAAATATATATCATACTGGCTGCGATGGTGAAATATAAACAAAATTTATAAATTAGAGTAAAAAAATCTGCAGATGAAGAATAAGTTAATGTAATACCTCTAGGATATAAAATTGTAAAGATATAAAGTGCACAAAATTGTAAAAAAAATACTTTGGAAAGCGATATTTTCATTATCTTTTCCTTTCTAGAATTTTCTTTAATTGTAGAATCTTATCCCTACCAATATATCTAATGATTTTATTTTTTATTCTAACTCTCACAGGAGTCCAAGAGGCACTGTAATGATGAATTGAATATGTTTTCTCCGATAATAAATTTCTAGCATTGGCTCCAACATATATAGGATCAAAATACTCAGCAGGATAGATAGTAAAATACTCCGTTTGAACAATGTTAGAAGAAGGCTGATAGCCAAAATCAGTAAAGACAAACGAATTAAGTATGGGACATGCCAACTCATTCTTTTTACACGGATCAAAATCTGTATTATCATACAGTCTTAATAATTCTTTTAATATCTCCGTCCCCTTTTCCGAACCAAAACCTAGACCAGTAGCTACTAATCCATTTACCTGGTGAGCACCAAAAAAAGCTACATGGTCAAGCAATTCATCAAGATTTCTAATCAATTCAACATCTGTATCCAAATAGATACCACCATTTTCATATATGATTCTTAACCGTGCATAGTCGCTAACAAATGCCCAAGCTTTGTTTTCATATGCAGCCTGAACAAAATTGTTTTGATCACTAATAATAAAATTGCTTTCATCCCATCTAATAATCTCATATTCCGGACAAAATTTTCTCCAGCTATCAATACATTTTTTAACATCAGTAGGTAATGGACCTCCACCAAACCAGCAATAATGTATTTTTTTTGGAATCATTAGTTTTTCCTTTCCCTGACTATTTAGTAATTATCTATAATGATAGGAACTCTCTTACAATAAAACAAATTCTCACTAGTACGTATTTATCACTAAATTTATTAAATTAATTCGACAGTTCTTATTGAACATATAATATAATATAATACTTACTAAGTTAGATTTTATCATTTTTCTCTCTTTTTTGATTCACTAAAATATTCAAACAGCATTGTCGCTGATGCTCATATCTTAGCATATTAACACATTTATTTGTATTCTATCCCAAATTACTTCTCTGATGCTATATTCCTCGCTGGAACTCCTACTAAAATTGAACCAGGTGGAAAGCTTTTTGTTACAACAGCATTAGCTCCTACTTTTGAACCCTCACCAATCGTTATCCCTCCTATAATTTTAGCGCCTGCTCCAATATCAACACCTGCTTCGATAATAGGAGATTTTCCCACGTCTCTTTCCATCCCTTTATTACCAATGGTAACCTGCTGTCTTATCACAACATTATTCCCTAAAGTTACATCGCCATTAACTATTATCCCATACGGATGAAACAATATTATATTATCACTAATATTTTGTGATGCTGGTAATTCTGTATTGAAAATACCAATTACAAATATAGCATTTAAAATTTGATACATTTTATAATTTAACTTATGATAAAAAGTTGATCGTCCTACATGTCTTTTACCATATTTAAAAATTGTAATTATTAGTTGAGCTTTCCTATCATTTTTCATTTTCTTGTCCTATCTTTTATAGCCATTATCAATTTATTGTATAAAGTATCTAATTTAACTGATTCCAGTTCAATATCATAACCAGCTTCTCTCGCAAGTCTTTGATTCTCAATTGATTGTCTCAATCTATCTTCTGGACAGAAATCTCTTATCGCTTTTCCCCAATAAAGAGGGGTCCCAATTGGTAAAGAAGTCACTTGTTTAGTGTAGATACACTCCTTTGTTATAGTATCAGATAAGATACATTGTATTCCATTTAGTTGCCATTCTACTGACACCAGAGGGAGACCTTCGTACAAGCTTGGGAGAAGCATTATATCCATAGCAGACACGAATGATTTCATATCATTAAGATGACCTAGAAAGAAGACCCTATCTTCTAAAGATTTTTCAGAAACCATATTCTTAATTTTTGATAAAGTTGACCCTTCACCTACTAAAAATAATTTAACATCTAGTCCTTGTATTACTAAATTTTCCAATAATAACACAAGAAATTCATGATTTTTTTGAACATTAAACCGACCAACATGACCTAAAGCAAGAGTTGTATCTTTAAGAGATAGTTTTTTTCTAAATTGTTGTCGTTTGGACTCACTAAATTGATAACGCTTTATATTTCTTGCATTATGAATAATAGTATATTCTCTATTGGTAAAAAGCCATTTCCCAGCTCCTTCACCACATGTCCACGCCTGCGTATATAACTTATGAAATACTGGCCGTAATACTTTATCTAATTTTCTATGGTCACAAGTAGTATTATGACTATGGGCAATCCTTACTGGGATCCCTGCAATTTTTGCAACAGATAGCTCGATTGACATTAAAGAACTACTACCATGAACATGAATTATATCATATTTATTAGCTCTTATTAATTTGTATAATTGACACATATAGTGAATAATCGCAGTTTTTTTCCGCTCTAGAACTACTACCTGGATACCTAAATTCTCAAATTTTGCTTTATCTTCTAACAGTGGGATATTAGTAGCTAAAACTGTCACTTCCCATTTATCTAGATCCATGCATTCTAAATAAGAATAGATAAACGTCCCTATTCCATCTGAAAATAAGCCACCTGTTGGAATATGCAAAATCTTCATTCATCTTCTCCATTATTTCTTATTAAATACGAATAGTAATCATTAAAATATAAAACTCACTATTTAATAACGATATAGTTTAAAAAGCTCTGACTGTATGACAATTATTAGTAACACAAAAAAACTGGCAGTCACACATATCTTATATAAACATATTTTCAATTATATCTGACAGTTCATTAGTAAACTTACTATTATGAGAACTAACTTGCTGAACTTTTGAATATTTAATATTCTCATTAAGTTTATCAATTTCATCGATTACAACTAGATCGTATCCTTCGCCTAGTAACTTTAAGCAAAATTCCATTTGGTGATCATTCACATGCTCGCCAAATTTTTCCTGTCTAGGTACTACAATTGGTCTCTTCCCCTTGGAAATCACTCCCATAAATGTTGCAGGTCCGCCATGTGTGATGACAATGTCTGCTTCATCCATATATCGATTCATCTCATCATAAGAAATCAAAGCTTTCCATTGGCAGTGCACTGGTTCATAGTCTGAAAAACCAGTCTGAATAAAAATATCATCCTGAATAAGTCCCTCGCCTTTTAGTCGATCAACCTCTTTAATAAGTCGATTAAACTGTTGCTCATGAGTACCTACTGTCACAAAAATCATTAGAAAATCCCTCCAAGATTGATTGCTTTTGGATATACTTTTTTCATTTCCTCCCACTGCACTATGAACTTATCTGTTACCGGATACACTAATTTCCCTGTTAATGTTGGCGTATCAATACGGTCAAAAACTTCAATATAGACTGTCTTAGCACCAAATATCTTTCCTAGATAAAAGAACGGAACTGCTACAGCAGCCCCTGATGAGATGATAACATCAGGGCGTTCCTTTCTCAAAATATTGAAAGCAAGAATCGTATTTTTAATAAGATTTTTCAAATTACGATTAGTAGGATAATGACAAGGATAAAATGTCTCATTTCCCAAGATACTTCTTGCATCCTCTTTATCAAAAGTAACCCAAAATCTTTCCTTATCTTTCCAGAAAGGTTTTAATAGATATAAATGAGTCAGATGACCTCCACTAGATCCAACTAAACATATTTTCATTTCCTACTTCGCTCCATCCTTCATCAATACAACCTTAACTGTCTTCAATAAAATTTCAATATCTTTCCAGATTGTCCAACCATCAATATAGGCCACATCTAATTTGACAACTTCATCGAAATTTTTGATTTCACTTCGTCCGCTGACCTGCCATAAACCTGTTATGCCAGGTTTAAAACTTAGACGGCGTTTTTGTTCTGGGGTATAGTGCTCATACTCGTCCACTGTTGGTGGTCGTGTACCTACCAAACTCATATCTCCCTTTAGAACATTGTAAAACTGTGGTAGCTCGTCCAAGCTCGTCTTCCGTATAAAACGACCAATTTTTGTGATACGTGGATCATCATCCACCTTAAACATTCCACCCTGCATGGTATTTTGTTCCATGAGTTCTCTTTTTTTATCCTCAGCATCTACACACATGGAGCGGAACTTATAAAAAGTGAACTGGCGGCCATTTTTCCCAATACGCGTCTGAGCAAAAATAGCAGTGCCTCCATCCTTTCGAATCAAAGGAACCAGTACAATACTGACTAGACCACATAATATCAAACCTACCAGGGAACCGATAATATCAATAACCCGCTTAGCAATCACGTGGCTAGTCTTATAAAATGTTGTAGAAAAAGTCACAACGTTTAATCCTGCCATCTCACGAATTTGCTTGTTACGTGCCAAGCTACGATCGAAAGCATTTAGATTGACTGTTACATCAATTCCCATCGTTTCAAACTGAGAGACAAGCTCACCAATATTGTATTTTTCACTTGGAAGATTGATAAAGACTTCATCGACCACCTCATGAGTCGCAAAGTTTACTATCTCCCCCTCTGCTACAACCTTTAAATAATCATGCTGAAAATCTGGTTTATCTAAAACACTGACGGCTACCAACTCCCCAACAACATCATCTGATTCTATTAGTCTATCCAGTACCTTTTCGACACGAGAAGTTGCTGTAAGTAGGAGAATCTTCTTACTTCCTTTAAAGTTGGGATAAGCCCGCTTCCAATACCACTTGATAAATAAGTTTAGCACATAGACTAAGAGAGCATGTAATATAAGGAAGTAAATCATGCCTCTTCTGGAAATACTAAATCGATCTTCTAAGAAAAAATTAGAAATACTAATCGCTAGCGCAAAGAATAGGATATATTTCAATGTCTGGACAAGTTCAATCAAATATCCCCTTTTAAAGAAATCCTGTCCATAATCACTGATATAAAAGACAAAATAGTGGAGGATATAAAGTACAATAGCTGTTGTTGAAACAATCTCCGTTTCTCTCACAGCACTAAGTAGATAAGTCAATAAAATAACAAGAAAACTCTGGACTATGGCCAATGAAGGCTTTACTACTTTTCCATTCATCTCTATCCCCCCAACCTATTTTTTATTTTTTTCCGTAATCACCATAATTTCCATAAGAACCGTATTTGTCTACTGAAGTATCGAATTTGTTCAACACAACTCCCAAAAACGGCTTCCCAGTTTGTTCCAACTGTTCTTTCGCTTTTTGAATATCCCGTCGATTTGTTTCACCTGCCGCTGTCACTAAAATAGAAGCATCGCATTTTCGCGTAATGATAGCCGCATCAATCACGACACCGACAGGAGCAGTGTCTACGATGATATAGTCAAAATATTTACGCAAGGTTTCAAGCATTGTATTGAAATTCTTACTTTGGAGAAGTGCTGTCGGATTTGGTGACACAGAGCCAGCCTGAATCACAAAGAGATTCTCAATATTGGTATCACAAAGCCCCTGTGACAGGTCTGTAGTCCCTGATAGAAATTCTGTCAGACCTGTAATTTTATCCCTTGCTTTAAAGACACCTGACATAACAGAATTGCGGATATCTCCATCAATCAGCAGCGTTTTGTAACCTGCACGCGCAAAAGCCCAAGCGATATTGGTGGAAGTCGTTGATTTTCCTTCTCCTGGTTTCACAGAAGTGATAGAAAATACTTTCAAATCATCTCCACTTAACTGTAGGTTCGTGCACAAAGCATTATAATATTCCTCTGCCTTTTTTACAAGATCCAATTTTGCCTGTGAGATTTCTAACGTTGGCATAACTTCCTCCTATTTCATTTTGTCCAAAGCTGGAACGACTCCTAGAAGTGGAATTTGCAGTACATCTTCAACATCTTCAGGACGTTTCACACGGGTATCGAGTAACTCAATCAAAAGAACAGTAATTACTGTTACGACGACTCCTCCGAGAAAACCAAATAAGGTGTTGCGTCGAACATTTGGAGAAGAGGGAGTCGTAGCTGGTCGCGCTTCTTCAAGCGTCGTTACATCAGATACTCGCGTTACAGAGATGATCTTTTCTGCAGCAACTTCTCGTAGAGAATTAGCAATGCGACTGGCTTCCTCTGGTTGTTTATCCTTGACAGAGATTGAGACGATACGAGTGTCGGCTGGTACAGTCACTTGAACTTTGCTAGCTAACGTTTTTGCTGGCATATCCAATTTCAAATTTGTCGCTACCTTTTCCAATACATCCTGCGAAAGGATAATTTCGCGGTAGTCTTTTACCAGATAAGAGCCTGCCTGCAAGTCCTGATTCGTCAGTCCCGGCTTATCTCCTTGATTACGGTTGACTACGTAAATACGCGTGGTGCTTGTATATTCTGGCTTAACAATAAAAGTGCTATATGCAAAAGCTCCCGCACCTGTCACAAGTGCCACTAATAAAATTATTAGCTTGCGTTTCCACAAGGTTTTAAGTAATTGAAATACATCAATTTCTATCGTGTTTTGTTCTTTCATCATTTCTCCTAAATTAGTTGATCCATTACAATTTTTCGAGGATTGTCTATAAAAAGTTCCTGAGCCTTCGCTTCTCCGTATTTTTGGGAAACAAGGTCATATGCTTCTGCCATATGAGGAGGTCTGCCGTCTAGATTGTGCATATCACTTGCAATCACATGAACCAAATCACGCTCCAAGAAATACTGCGCTCTTTTTTTCATGAATTTATAACGTTCTCCAAAAAGTTTGGGTTTGAGGACATGTGAACTATTTACTTGCGTGTAACAGCCCATATCGATCAGTTCTCGAACGCGTTTTTCATTATTTTCAAGAGCATCATAGCGCTCGATGTGGGCAATGACTGGAGTAATTCCCAACATCAAGATCTTGCTCAAGGCACTATGAATATCGCGATAAGGGGTGTTCATACTAAACTCTATCAAGGCATAACGACTATCATTGAGGGTCGGAATCCGCTTTTTTTCCAGCTTATCCAGAACATCTGGTGTGTAGTAGATTTCAGCCCCATAAGCAATGACCAAGTCACTCGCCACTTCCTTAGCTATTT
Organism: Streptococcus sp. NLAE-zl-C503; assembly: GCF_900104285.1. Classification (NCBI taxonomy): domain Bacteria; kingdom Bacillati; phylum Bacillota; class Bacilli; order Lactobacillales; family Streptococcaceae; genus Streptococcus; species Streptococcus sp. NLAE-zl-C503. The sequence continues at coordinate 93,989 of NZ_FNJT01000004.1, forward strand.
CCCGAACCTGAAGAAAGTTTTCTGCTATCTTCTCTTCTGGAGTTTCAAACATGCCCTTGCGACGATGAGAGGTAGAGACAATGGTTCGCACCCCCTGCCTGTAGGCTTCTGTCAAGAGAGCCTTGCTTTCCTCTCTTGACTTGGGGCCATCATCTACATCAAAGACAATGTGCGAATGAATATCAATCATTTCATTTTCCCTCCAACACGTCTTGAATAGCAGCTTTGACAGATGCAAGGCTACTGTCGTCAATTTCCATCATATAGAGGTTACTATCTGGCATCGCATAGGAAGGAAGATCCATCCGTCCTGTACCTTTCAAGTCTTGCGAATTCACTTTGTAAGTTCCACCACTTTCTAACTGAGCATTGACCAAATTCATCATGGTCTCAAGTGGCATATTTGTTTGGATAGAATCTTGCAAGCTATCAATGATCGTACTATAATTTTTCAGTGCTTCGGTTGACGTTAATTTTTGAAGGATAGCCACAATCACCTTTTGTTGATTGCGCCCGCGGTCACGATCGCCATCTGCTAGGGAGTAGCGCTCACGAACAAAACCGAGAGCCTGTTCTGAATCAAGATGAACATTGCCCACAGGGAATTGAAACTTACCGTGTAGTGCTGTGAATTCCTGATCATTATAAACATCTACCCCACCCAACAAATCAATCAATTTCAAAAACGAAGTGAAGTTCAATCGCACATAGTAATTGATATCCACTCCATAGAGATTTTCTAAGGTGTGGATGGATGAATCAACTCCATAAATGCCCGCATGGGTTAATTTATCTTTTTGATTATTTCCACCGTCTGCGATTGGTACATAGGCATCACGTGGCGTTGTGGTCAAGAGGATCTTCTTGGTATCTCGATTGACAGTCATCAGGATATTGACGTCTGAACGCGACACTGAACTAATCGGGCCATAGGTATCAATTCCACTCACATAGATATTGAAAGACTGACTCTTTGAAGTTTTAGGAGCTTCTACTTTTTTGGTGAATCCCTTGGTATAAATCTTTTTTATCTTCGATGCGTAGTCTGGATACTCTGACTCGATGATATTTTCAAAGACACTATTTAGGACAATGGCCTTAGTCTCCCCTGCAATCAGACTCTTGTAAGCCGCCAAGTAAGACGAACTCTGGTCGACCGTCAAATCGGTATTCTGACTTGATTTGATATCAGCTAGTAGTTTTTGAATATTTTCATTATCAGTCCCAGTCGGCGCTGTCACACTTGTCAGTTGCGTAACATTTCCAACCTCACTATCTGCTAAAACAGCGACACTGATCGAATATTCTGAGTAATTAGAAGTCGCATTTAAACGATTGGTCAGTCCAACAAACTGCTGTACTGCAAAGAGCGACACAGAGCTGACAAGGATAGAGAACACCAACAGAAAAATGGTAAACTTTTCTGCTTTTTTATAGATAATCAAGAGTAGCCCTACCAAGGCAACTAGTAGGACTAACGTAGTTGCCACTAGATTAAGATATCTAAAAGCAAGGATATGGTATTTAAAAATCAAAAACAATAAAAAGCCAGCTAATAATAGATAAACAGCTAACAAGGCTATGTTAACGCTTCGCTTTACTTTCCCCGAGCGAGATCTCTTTGAACGTTTCGTCATGACACTCCCCTATACTATAATAATTAAAGTAATTATATCACAAAAGTAAGGTAAATTCCATTTATTCCCACAATTCTCAGCGTTTTCATTCATTTTTTCTTAGCTATATTTCGAAGTGACCGCTTTCATTATTTAGGAGCTTGAGCAAACAAAAATAAGGTCCCTTGCAAGAGACCTTATTTCAACTTTTTATTTGATATGATTTTCAAATTCTTTTTGACTTTGTTCGATAGCCCTTTTACTTTCTTCTTCCCACTTAGCCTTAGCTTCATCAAATTGTTTCTTGGTAACAGGGCCTTTTTGCAGTCTCATGTACTTGTAGTTGTTTCCATCACCTTTGATTCCCACTAGAGAGTAGGCACGTGTAAACGGAGTTACTTTGGTTACAGATGCTGTACCACCATTTGACATAACAGACATGACTAGAGAATTGTCAATCATCCAAGCTTGAGCTTCAGCGTATTTTTCATAACGCTTAGCAACATCTTGATTCTCAGCATCTGCTTCTTTTAGAAGTTTTGTATAGCTATCAAGTCCTAGGCTCTTGATCAGTTCTTGATCTTCCTTAGCATCTAGACCGAAAATTTTGAGATAAAAACCATCTTCGGCATTAAATGGATCCAGATAAGTTGACGGATCTTGATAATCACCAACCCAGCCATCAAAGTTCAAATCGTAATCACGAGCTGCTGGATTTGGTGCTAGGAAAGCAACATTCCCAAAATCATCCGTTGAAAGCTGTTGAACATCAATGACGACATTATCAGAACCTAATACTGTTTCAAGTGTTTGTTTAAGCGAATTCATACCAGAAACCGCATTTTTATCGGTTTGGTCAACAGGAACGTCCAAATGGATCGGGAAGGTAACCCCTTGGGCTTCCAATTCCTTTTTAGCTTCCGCAAATTTTGCTTGGGCCTTTTCCTTGTTGAAGTAACCGTCTTGGGCATCCGCCAAGTTGATTCCTGACCACTCAGTTCCGTAGTTCACAAGCTTAGAAGCTGTTACTTCTCCAAAGGTCTTATCTCCCACCTGGACAAATGTTGGGGGAACAAGGGTATTTCGAAGGGTCTTACTTGCCGCTTCTTGACCGTTAGATTGGGCAGAGTAGGTCGTACGATCGATAGCAAAGTTAAGCGCCTGACGGAAGTTCTTATTTAAAATCGCTGTTTGCGTTGAGTTCTTTTGTTGATCTGATGTTTTTGCAGTATGGTTATAGGCTTTACGGTTAACGTTAAAGTTGAAGTACCAAGAAGTCTTGTCTTGTAAGCTATAAACGATATTGTCTTGGTATTTTTCTTTCGTCTTGGCATAGCTCGAGCTATTTGGATAGACTCCCGCAAGTGAGTAGGCACCACTTTCAAAGTTTCGGATGGTCATCTCCTGATCTGAACCATCAAAGTAGGCTAACTTAACTTTCTCAATGGTTACTTTATCATGGTCATAATAGTGTGGATTCTTGACATACTCGATCGAAGATTTTGATGTGAAATCTTTTAACAGGTAAGGCCCATTATAAAGGATACTGTCTGGCGTCAAGGTCCCAAATTCTTTATCCTTTGATTTCAAGAACTCTTCGTTAACCGGAAAAAGGATACTGTTGGTTGTCTTTGAATTCCAATAAGGTTCTGGCCGTGTCAAAGTGTATTCAACCGTATAGTCATCCAAGGCTTTCACACCAACTGTTGTGAAGTCATTAGTCGCACCTGTCACATAGTCATTCAATCCCTTGATAGAATTTTGAATGAGATCCATGGCTTGCCCCTTGTTGTCCGCAGCATACTTGATCCCAGTAACAAAGTCTTGGGCTTTGACTGAAGCATATTCCTCACCATCAGCCGTATACCACTTGGCATCTTTTCTGAGTTTATAGGTATAGGTTAAACCATCCGCCGAAACTGACCAGTCTTCAGCTAGAGCTGGCGTTAGATTCCCATAGCTATCATTTTCTAACAAACCATCTACGAGATTGGTAATAACGGCAGTGTTATCCGCATAATAATCTATAAGATAGTTAAAAGTTGTCGGATTCGCACTAAATGTTGATGAATAAGTGCTAGTATCTGTGTTGGACTGTCCACATGCAGAGAGCATAATCCCTGTCGCTAAGACAAGACCTGTCCCAATCAGTCTTTTTTTCATTTTGATCATCATTCACTCCTTTATGTCACCTTTTATAACATAGCTATATTTTATCAAATTTATTCAAAAATGTAAAGTTACTACTTTTACGACAACTGCTGTCTCAAAATCAGAAAAAGGAAGTACAGATTTTCTGCAACTTCCTTTTCTTTTATAGACTATTTGACGTGTTTCTCTAACTCTTTTTGGTATTTGGCATTTGTTTCAATTTTTTCTTTCTGCCATTTCTTGAGAGCTTCTTCGTATTCTTTTGTAGTCACGACATCCTTTTGCAGCTCCAAACCTTTGAATACAAACGGGTCTCCCTTGATTCCGACTTGTGAGTATGCTTTTGAGAATGGTACAGTACGACTAACAGTTGGAGAACCACCTGAAGAAGCTACTGGGATTAAGAGTGAGCTATCAGACACCCAAGCTTGAGCTTTAGCATATTTCTCATAACGCTTATTGAGGTCGCTTGTTTCAGCTGCGGCATCATCCAAGAGTTTCTTGTATTCGTCTAGACCGACTTGAGCCATCACTTCTGGATCTTTTCCACGAGTGATACCCAAGTGTTTAAGGGCAGAACCCTTCTTAGCATCAAGAATGTTGAGGTAGGTAGCTGGGTCTTGATAGTCTGGCCCCCAACCAGTTCCGTTCAAGTCATAATCTTTTTGGGATGGCACCTTGGCTTGAGACGTAATGCTCATTTTTTCATTATCTGTCATTTGAAGGACATCGACAATGACATTCTCTGTACCAAGTGTTGATTCGATAGACTGCTTGAGTGAGTTAGTCTGTTGAACGGCGATTACATCCGTTTGTTCAACTGGAACATCCAAACGGATTGGGAAGGTCACACCCTTAGCCTGCAATTCTGCCTTAGCCTTTGCAAAGGCTGCCTTGGCTTTTTCAGGACTGTATAGCGTATCCTTGCCATCTGTAAGAGCTACATCTTTCCACTGGTCACCATAAGAAACGAGCTCTGCCTGAGCCAACTCTCCAAAGGTTTTTTCACCCACTTGAACGTAGTCATGAGGTACTAGACTGTTACGGATAATCTTGTCCGCACCTTCTTCACCATTCAACTGAGCAGTGTAAGAGTGACGGTCAAGGGCAAAGTTCAGTGCCTGACGGAAGTTCTTGTTAAGAAGAGCTTCTTTGGTTGATGTTTTTTGAGCTTCGTCTGTTTTGGCTGTTTTATTGTAAGACTGGCGGTTTACGTTAACAGTGAGGTAGTAGCTTGTCGCTTCTTGTGGACTGTAGACAATCTTATCGCCGTACTCTTTCTTAGTTGACTCAAAATTTGAGCTTGTTGGGAAGAGACGAGCTGTTGTATAAGCTCCCTGTGTAAAGCTGCGAATCAAGGATTCTTGGTCAGATCCATCGTAGAAGGTTAGTTTAATATTGTCAATCTTAACATTGTCCTTATCCCAGTAGTTTGGATTCTTTTCATACTCGATGACTGATTTTGAAGTCAATGATTTCAAGAAATAAGGACCGTTATAAAGGATGCTTGATGGTGTTGGTGCACCGTAGTCGCTCCCTTTAGAATTCAAGAATTCTTCATTAACTGGAAGCATGGTAGCAGTTGTGACTTTAGAGTTCCAGAAGCTTTCTGGTTTGTTAAGCGTATATTCAACCGTGTAATCGTCAACAGCCTTGACTCCTACAGTAGAAAAGTCATTGCTTTCACCACTAATGTAGGCAGCCAAACCTTTGATAGAATCTTGAAGGAGAGAGAGGCCGTCTGATTTACCGTCAGCTGCGTGTTTCAGACCCGTAACAAAGTCCTGAGCCTTGACTTCAGCATACTCTTCTCCCTCAGAAGTATACCATTTTACACCCTTACGAAGTTTGTAGGTATAGGTCAAGCCATCTTTAGAAACGGACCAGTCTTCTGCAAGCGACGGAATCAAGTTCCCGTATTTATCGTTTTCCAAGAGACCATCGACAACATTGGCTATAACGTCAGAAGTTGAGCTCTTGCTCGTCACACTGTAGTCCAAAGATGATGGATCTATTGCATAGACATAAGAAAATGTCTTGGGAGCATCAGCCTTCTTTTCGCTTTGCCCACAAGCGGTTAACAGAAGGGCCGCACTCAAGACAGCACCTGCTCCTAAGAGCCACTTTTTCGATCTCATAAGTAATCTCCTTAAAGATAGTGTTTTCACCATTATACCCTATTTTTTCATAAAAGCAAGGACTTTCAAGCGATTTTTTAGAAAATTCTAACAAATATTTTTAAAAGATTTTTCTATACAATTTTTAGTAAAAAACCTCAAGCTTCAAAAGCTTGAGGTTCGCTCATTTTAGTCAGTCATTTCCACACAGAAGGCATCCCATGGAGCCAAGGTCTGTTTCTCAACTGCTTCTTTAGCAGTAGTATTTTCAATCAAGACAGATTTCACTTTTCCTTCTACTGAAAAGTTTTGTCTTTCATTGGACAAATTAGCCACGACTAGGAAGCGACGGTCTCCGTCCTTACGGATATAAGCAAATACCTTGTCAGCCGTATCAAGCAATTCAAAGTCAGCGCGAATCAGCCAACTGTTTTCCTTACGGATTTGAACGAGTTTTTGATAAGTATAGAAAATAGAATCTGGATTTGCCAGTGCTTCTTGAACGTTGATTTCTTCGTAGTTTGGATTAACTGCCAACCAAGGTTGACCTGTTGAGAAGCCAGCATTTTTGCTTTCATCCCATTGCATTGGGGTACGGGCATTATCACGACCAATGACACGGATGCTGTCCATGATTTCTTCAATCGGAACGCCTTTTTCAAGAGCCTCACGCGCATAGTTGAGGGATTCAATATCTTCTACTCGGTCCAGTGTTTCAAATGGATAGTTGGTCATCCCAATCTCCTCACCTTGGTAGATATAGGGAGTCCCTCTCATAAGATGAAGCAAGATTGCAAAGGCTTTGGCAGATTTTTCACGGTATTCTTGGTCATTTCCCCAGATAGAGACGATGCGAGGGAGATCATGGTTATTCCAGAAGAGGGAATTCCAGCCGTCTTCAACTCCTAACTCCGTCTGCCATTTGTTAAAAATCTCTTTTAACTTCCCTACATTTAACTCTTTTTGGTAGTGCCACTTAGGTTGCCCTTCCTGATACTGAAGACAGATGTGTTCAAACTGGAAGACCATAGACAATTCTTGTCCCTTTGGATCCGAGTAGAGCTTAGCAATCTCTGGCGTTGCTCCCCAGGTCTCTCCTACTGTCAGGAGATTCTTATCTCCAAAGGTGGCTTGGTTCATCTCCTTGAGATAGGGATGGAGCATGGGACCATTATTGACTACTTTCTCATCAGGAATTTTCCCAATCATGTCAATAACATCCATACGGAAACCGCCAATGCCCTTATCAATCCAGAAGTTCATCATCTCGTAAATTTTCTGGCGCAGTTTTTCATTCTCCCAGTTGAGATCGGGCTGTTTCTTGCTGAAAAAGTGGAGATAGTATTGACCCGACTTTTCATCGTATTCCCAGGCGGATCCACTAAAGATAGACTCCAAATCATTGGGCTCATCCCGCCAGATATAGTAGTCTCGCTCAGGGCTATCAGGATTTTCGCAGGCCTCAACAAACCAGGCGTGTTCATCCGAGGTATGATTGACTACCAAGTCCATGATAATTCGAATATCACGCTTCTTAGCTTCTGCGATGAGTTGCTCCATGTCCTCCATGGTTCCAAAAATAGCTGCAATCGCTTGATAATCAGCAATATCATAGCCATTATCATCCATCGGACTGTCATAAACAGGAGAAAGCCAAATCGCTGTAATCCCTAACTTAGCTAGATAGTCTAACTTACTCGTAATTCCTAGCAAATCACCGATTCCATCTCCATTACTATCCATAAAACTCTTTGGATAGACTTGATAGACTACGGCATTGTGCCACCATTTTTCTTGCATCTGTTTACCTCATTATTTTAATAATCTATAGTCTATGATAGCGCTTTTTCGAACGTAGTGCAAGCGTTTGCCTAATCTTTTTGATTTCTTTTTTGACTCCGTAGTTTCCTATCTCCCAATTTTTTATTATAATAGAGGTCAGAGGTAAAAAAATGAAAAAACAAGCTTTTAGTTCTGAACAATATTTGAATCTACAGCGCGACCACATTTTGGAGCGCATCAACCAATTTGACGGCAAGCTCTATTTGGAGTTTGGTGGCAAAATGTTAGAAGATTTCCACGCTGCTCGAGTCCTTCCTGGTTATGAGCCTGACAATAAAATCAAGCTCTTGCAAGAATTGAAAGAGCAGGTTGAAGTTGTGATCGCCATTAACGCAAGCAACATCGAGCATTCCAAAGCGCGTGGCGACCTAGGCATTTCTTATGATCAAGAAGTTCTTCGTTTGATTGACAAATTCAATGAGCTGGGAATTTTTGTTGGTTCGGTTGTCATCACACAATACGCTGGTCAACCAGCTGCAGATGCCTTCCGAAACCAGCTTGAGAAAAATGGAATTGATTCTTATCTTCATTATCCAATCAAAGGATATCCAACGGATATGGATCACATCATTTCTCCAGAAGGCATGGGGAAAAACGACTACATCAAAACCAGTCGCAACTTGATTGTCGTAACCGCTCCTGGACCTGGTTCTGGAAAATTGGCAACTTGTATGTCCAATATGTACCACGACCAACTCAATGACATCAAGTCTGGCTACGCTAAATTTGAAACCTTCCCAGTTTGGAATCTTCCCCTTCATCATCCGGTCAATTTGGCCTACGAGGCTGCAACTGCAGACCTTGACGATGTCAACATGATTGACCCTTTCCATCTTCAAACCTATGGAGAAACCACTGTCAACTACAACCGTGATATCGAAATTTTCCCGGTGCTCAAACGTATGTTGGAACGCATTCTCGGTGAATCTCCATACGCTTCACCAACAGACATGGGTGTCAACATGGTTGGTTTCGCTATTACAGATGATGAAGCTGCTGTCGAAGCTTCTAAACAAGAAATCATCCGTCGCTACTATCAAACTGTTCTTGATTTTAAAGCTGAAAAAGTCGGAGAATCTGCTGTCAAGAAAATTGAACTTCTCATGAACGACCTCGGTATCACACCTGCAGACCGTAAGGTTGCTGTTACTGCACGCCAAAAAGCAGAAGAAACTGGTGGCCCTGCCCTAGCCCTTGAATTGCCAAATGGGGAAATCGTAACTGGTAAAAACTCTGAACTCTTTGGTCCTACAGCTGCAGCCTTGATCAATGCCATCAAAAAATCAGCTAACATCGCTAAGGAAGTGAAACTCATCGAGCCTGAAGTCGTCAAACCAATTCAAGGTCTTAAAATCAATCATCTCGGTAGTCGCAATCCTCGCCTCCACTCAAATGAAATCCTGATTGCACTTGCAATCACAGCTATGGAAAATCCTGACGCTGCGCGTGCCATGGAGGAACTTGGTAATCTCAAAGGAAGCGAAGCTCACTCAACCATCATTTTGACCGATGAAGACAAGAATGTCCTTCGCAAATTGGGTATCAACGTTACCTTTGACCCTTATTACCAATACGACCGCTTGTATCGCAAATCATAACCACCCGTCTAACGGGTGGTTTGCACCAGGGCTATAAGCCCAGATCACCAGCCAGCGCCTAAAGGCGCTGGCTTTCACGTTGTTTAAGCCTCATTGCTCTTGACTCGTCACTTGCCTCTTAAAGAGGCTTTAGTATTACTTACCACTATCCCTAAAGGGATCCTCATATTCTTTTACACTTAATTTATCTAGTGCTATATCACGCTTTTCCTGTTCTTGAATATATTTCTTAATTGTGGCTTCATTAAGCCCTACTGTACTTACATAATAACCTTCTGCCCAGAAATGCCGATTCCCAAACTTGTACTTGAGGTTGGCGTGTTTGTCAAACATCATGAGTGCACTTTTACCTTTTAAATACCCCATGAAACTTGAAACACTTATCCTCGATGGAATACTGACTAACATATGTACATGGTCTGGCATTAAGTGACCTTCGATAATCTCAACACCTTTATAACTACATAATCGATGGAATATTTCTCCCAAACTGCTTCGATATTGATTATAAATTACTTTTCGTCTATACTTAGGGGTGAACACAATGTGATATTTACACATCCACTTTGTGTGTGATAAACTATGTGACTTTTGTGCCATATTTTTCTCCTTTCGCTTTACAATTGGCTTGAACACCTTTATTGTATCGCGTTTGGAGTTTTTTGGTATAACCTTCGATGCGCACCCGCATAGCGGGTGGTTTATTTGTCTCGCACCTTGCGGAGCGAGACGGACTAATAGTCACATAATAAAAACTCAAACCTCTCCTTTCTTGGAGAGGTTTTCTCTCTGTTTCAAGAGCAGTCTTTATGATATAATGAAAGAAGAAAACTGAAAGGAACTACCATGTCAAAAGAAGTTATTGTTGAAAGTTTCGAACTTGACCACACCATTGTTAAAGCACCCTATGTTCGCTTGATTGGGGAAGAAACAGGGCCAAAAGGAGATGTCATCTCCAACTTTGATATTCGCTTGGTGCAGCCAAATGAGGATTCTATCCCTACCGCTGGCCTTCACACTATCGAGCACCTCTTGGCCAAACTCATCCGTACCCGAATTGACGGTATGATTGACTGTTCGCCGTTTGGTTGCCGTACAGGCTTTCACATGATTATGTGGGGGCGCCATACTAGCGCTGAAATTGCAGCCGTTATCAAGGATTCGCTCAAGGAAATCGCTGAAACCACTACTTGGGAAGATGTCCCTGGAACAACCATCGAATCTTGCGGAAACTACAAGGATCACAGCCTCTTTTCTGCCAAAGAATGGGCGAAACTCATCCTAGAACAAGGAATCTCAGATGATGCCTTTGAACGCCATGTCATCTAAACACAAAAGGAACCAGCTTTTAGCTAGTTCCTTCTTTTTTTATTCTCAAAATCTTGAGTTAGGCTTTTTCACGAATGACCAAAACGCCATCTTCCATATCTGCTTCCAAATGTTTGACATCTAGATGATCCAAGTGGAAGTCCGTCACCTTATCACGAATTTGTTGTTCAACCACGCGACGGAGAGGACGAACACCCATAACTTCGTCATAACCTTCTTCTGTGATAAAGTCCTTAGCTGCTTGGCTGACTTCCAAATCAATGTCTTTCTTAGCCAAGGTTTGGTTAACTTCAGCCAACATCAAGTCCACAATCTTAGAAAGGTCTTCCTTATTCAAGTGTGAGAACTCGATAACTGCGTTAAAGCGGTTAAGGAACTCTGGACGGAAGAATGGTTTCAAACGATCCATCAACTCTGGTTTGTCCGCATCTTCGGTCAAGTTGGCTTCATAGCCAAATCCAGCATTTGACGTTGCGATAATGACCGTGTTCTTGAAGTTCACTGTATTTCCTTGACCATCAGTTAAACGACCATCATCCAAGACTTGGAGGAGAAGGGTGATTACTTGAGGATCAGCCTTTTCAATTTCGTCCAAGAGAATGATAGAGTATGGATTGCGACGAACACGTTCTGTCAAGGTATTGCTATTGTCATCATAACCCACATAACCGGCTGTTGTACCGATCAATTTAGATACGGCTGTGCGGTCACTGTATTCAGACATATCCAAACGGATAATTGCATCCTTCGTTCCAAACATATCGAGCGCCAATTGCTTAGCAAGTTCTGTCTTACCAACCCCAGTAGGACCTACAAAGAGGAAGCTACCGATTGGGCGATTGCCTTCATCAAAACCAGCACGGTTACGACGGATAGCACGAGCTACAGCTTCAACCGCCTTGTCTTGGCCGATAACCTTGTGTTCCAAGCGATGAGCCATATCTTTCAAACGTTCGATATCTGATGCTCCCATTTGTGAAACTGGGATACCTGTCATTCGTTCCACAGATTCAGCCACATCGTTGATGCTTGCAGTCACTTTCATGTCTTCTGTGTGGTTTTCGACTTTTTTCTCTAATTCTGCAATACGTGTTTTGGCATTGAGAGCTGCTTCAAAATCTTCTGCCTCAACTGCTTTTTCTTGCTTGTCTTTTTCTGCCTCAATTTCCCGTTCAACAGCATGCACATCTGTTACAGGATGTTGAGCTGCCAAGTGAGCAGCCGTTACGTCCACAAGGTCAATAGCCTTATCTGGCAAGCTACGTTGAGGAATGTATTGAATCGAATAATCCACTGCTGCTTTCAAGACTTCGTCTGGCAAGATGACATTGTGGTGTTGTTGATAGAGGTCACGAATCCCTTGAAGGATTTTAAAGGTATCCTCTGCTGAAGGAGCATTGACCTTGACTTCGTTGAAACGACGAGCAAGAGCTGCATTTTTCAAGATGGTGTTACGGTATTCGTCTTGAGTTGTCGCTCCAATAACGGTCAATTCACCACGAGAGAGAGCTGGCTTGAGAATGTCCGCAAGCCCTTTAGAACCACTGTCTCCTCCGATTGAGCCAGCGCCAAGGATTTGGTGAATTTCATCAAAGAAGAGGATAATATTCCCTGCTTCTTTTACTTCATTGACTAGATTTTGAACGTTTTCTTCAAAGCTACCACGGTATTGAGTTCCAGCCTCAAGACCTGAGATATCAATAGAAATAATTTCCTTGTTCTTGATGGCAGCCGGAACATCTCCATTCACAATCGCTTGTGCTAGACCTTCGACAACGGCTGTCTTACCAACACCTGCATCTCCGACTAGAACAGGATTATTTTTCGTACGACGTGAGAGAATTTCAGATGTTTCTTGAATTTCCTTGTTTCGTCCGATTACAGGATCTAGCTTGCCCTCACGAGCTTCCGCTGTCAAGTTACGACCTAGTTTAGCAAGGACACCGTCTTGTTTCATACCTGAAGCGTGGTGCTGCATTTGCGCATCAGATTCTGCATTTCCTGGTAATTTCCCCGTTGCACGATACTGAGCGAATTCCTCAGGTGTCACTTCTCGTCCATTAATCAAGTAGCGACGGTTTTCAGAACTGTATCCTCGCATACCACCCATCAATTGGTTAAATAAATCATCCATATTGTTAAAGTTATTAAAGTTGTTGTTCATATTCTTTACCTCGTTTATTGTTAATTAATTGCAATCTCTGATATTGACTATCTTTGACCTTTCTTTTAAAAAATTTAGACTAGCTAACTAGCTACCCTACGTATAATTCCTGGTTTTTCTTTTTTAAATAAGCCTTTTATCATCTTCTTTTCAAAATCTGTTAGATTTAACATAGGCCTCACCCCTTTCTAGGGTATCTATCGTACATTTTCAAGAAATAGAATCATTGAAAATGAAGTTTTCTAAGGAATTCATTTTCCTTATGTTTCTACTATACCACATTGGTCAGTAAAAGTCAATAGTTTTTGACCAAATTTGACTATTTTTTAAAAAATTTTTAATCATACAAAAAGCCAGTCATATCGACTGGCTTTCTTTCTATTTCAATTGAATCTTAGCTCAATGCGTCATCCATTGAAAGAACTTCGTGGAAGACACGTTGTGTCAATTCAGTTTTTTGTTCTGGTGTAAGGTATTTAGTATTTACACAGTATCCAGAGATACGTACGATTACGTCTTCACCTGACATGATCTTTTCGTAAACATCGTTCAAGTCCATAACGTTCAAGTTAACGTGTTGTCCACCGTTTTCGAAGTAACCATCAAGGATTGTTACTAAGTTATCAACTTGTTCGTCACGAGTCTTACCAAGAGCACGAGGTGATACTTGAGTTGTCAATGAGATACCGTCAGCTGCGTAACTGAAGTCAAGGCTCGCAAGTGAGTTCAAGTTTTGCAACCATCCACCTTTAGCTTTGTTAGATGGGTTAGCACCTGGTGAGAAGAATTCAAGTTTAGATAAGTTTACAGAACCATCTTCGTTGAGGTATACACCCTTGTGGACTGGTGAGTTACCAGTTTGTTTAGAGTAAGCAACGTTAGATGTGATTGTCAAAAGTGATACTGTAGCTTCTGCGTCTTTGTATAGTTTGTGGCTACGTAGACGAGTTGTGTAAGCTTCGATCAACCATTCTGCCAATTCGTTTGAACGTGGGTCATCTTCACCCCAACGTGGGTATTCACCGATTGTTTCGTAATCGTAGATGTAGCCATTTTCATCACGGATCGGTTTAACCGTAGCGTATTTAATCGCTGACAATGTATCAACAGTGTTTGCAAATCCACAGATACCGAATCCCATGTTGGCACGTTGTTTAGTTGGCAAGAAGGCCATTTGAACAGCTTCGTAGTTGTACTTGTCAGTCATGTAGTGGATGATGTTCAAAGCATCTACGTAAGTGTCAGTCAACCAATCAAGAGATTTTTCAAAGTTGGCTTTAACTGATTCGAATTCAAGAACTTCGTCACAGATAGGATCGATGTCAAATACTTTGTAGTCTTTGTGAACATCGTCGTAACCACCGTTCAAACCAGTAAGAAGGGCTTTAAGAACGTTTACACGAGCACCGAAGTACTGGATGTTGTGGCGTTGATCTTCGTTTTCTGGGTCAAGTGGTGACACACAGCATGAGATACAGCTCATTTCTCCGTATCCGTCTTTAGCCATTGTCGTTACACCTTCGTATTGGATAGAAGAGTGTTTGTGGCTCATATGCATACAGTAGCGACGGAAGTTGTATGGCAATTTATCAGTCCAAAGAACTGTCAAGTTTGGCTCTGGAGAGTTACCGATATTGTCAAGAGTGTTCAAGAAACGGTAGTCCATCTTAGTAACACGGTGACGACCGTCGTTACCCATACCAGCCATAGAAGTTGTGATGAAAGTTGGGTCACCTGAGTACAATTGGTCATAAGCTTTTGTACGAGCAAATTTAACTGTACGAAGTTTCATAACGAAATCATCAACGAATTCTTGGATTTCTGATTCAGTAAATGTACCACGAGCAAGGTCACGTTCTGCAAAGATGTCCAATACGATTGGCACACGTCCGAGAGATGTAGCAGCACCGTTGATAACACGGCAGACAGCCATGAAGGCGATGTTAACCCATTGGATCGCTTCTTTAACGTTCATCGCTGGTTTGCGAACATCAACTCCGTAAAGGTCACCCAAGCGAACAACTTGTTGCAATGCTTGGTATTGAAGATTTACTTCTTCACGAAGACGGATTGTTTCTTCATCAATTTCTTTAATTGCATTCCAGTCGTTAACTTTTTCTTGCATTAAATAGTCTGCACCGTAAAGAGCAAGACGTGCGTAAACACCGATGATACGTCCACGTGAGTATGCATCTGGAAGACCAGTTACAGTGTGAGCGTGACGAGCACGACGAATGTTTGAAGTGTAGGCACGGAAGATACCGTCGTTAACTGTTGTTACGTATTTAGTAAAGATTTCGTGAACAGCTGGGTCTGGTTCGTATCCATTTTCTTTCAAAGTCGTTTCAGCCATACGGATACCACCTTTTGGCATGAAGTTCAATTTGAAGAGTTCATCGTTTTGGATACCAAAGATCAATTCGTTTTCTTTGTCGATAAATCCTGCAGGGATATCAGCAATAGAAGTTGGACGAGTGTCCATTGGGAAACGAGTTTCTTCGTAGTGAGCCTTAGTTTCTTCTACAATTTTTTTAATGTGAAGTGAACGTTCTGTTGGGCCAGCAAGGAAACTTTCATCTCCATCATAAGGTGTGTAGTTAGCTTGAACGAAGCGAGATACGCTTGCTTTTTCTTTCCAATCTACGCCTTTGAAGCCTTCCCAAGCTTTATCAAAAATGTCTTGTGCTTCAACAACTGTCTTAACAACCATGTTAATGTCCTCATTTTTCTTTCTAGTAACAGTCATCTGTTACATTCATGAGACCAGTATACCATACTGTAACCGATTTCAACAAGCGAAAAAAGGCTTCTTTATCACTTTCTTTTCTAATACAGTCTGTTTTTCGACGCAATCTGTATTATATTTTTGAAAGTCGGGTTGAACTTTCCCATTTTTTCAGAAAAAAGGGTATAATAAATAGAAAATGACATTAGAAAGGAAGCAAAATGCTCATATTTCCATTGATTAATGATTTGTCCAGAAAAATCATCCATATCGACATGGATGCCTTTTTTGCTGCGGTGGAAATAAGAGACAATCCTAAGTTAAAAGGAAAACCTGTTATCATTGGGAGCGACCCTAGACAAACAGGCGGACGGGGAGTTGTTTCCACTTGTAGCTACGAGGCACGAGCCTTTGGTATTCACTCTGCCATGAGTTCTAAAGAAGCTTATGAGCGTTGTCCCCAAGCCGTTTTTATCTCCGGAAATTATGAAAAGTATAAGGCAGTGGGTCTTCAGATTCGAGCTATTTTTAAACGTTATACTGATTTGATTGAACCTATGAGTATTGACGAAGCCTACTTGGATGTAACTGAAAACAAACTCGGTATCAAGTCAGCAGTTAAAATAGCTCGCCTCATTCAACAAGATATCTGGCAGGAACTGCACCTGACTGCTTCTGCTGGCGTTTCCTACAATAAATTTCTAGCTAAAATGGCCAGCGATTACCAAAAGCCACATGGTTTGACAGTGATTCTACCTGACCAAGCCCAAGAATTTCTTAAACAGATGGATATTGCCAAATTCCATGGTGTAGGTAAGAAAACAGTGGAAAGGCTTCATGAAATGGGTATTTATACTGGCGCAGACTTATTAGACGTTTCTGAAGTCACTTTAATCGATCGGTTTGGCAGACTCGGTTTTGATCTTTATCGAAAGGCCAGAGGCATTCATAATTCACCGGTCAAGTCCAATCGCATTCGTAAGTCCATCGGCAAGGAGAAAACCTATGGTAAGATTCTCCAGGCTGAAGAGGACATCAAAAAAGAGCTGACTCTTCTCTCTGAAAAAGTTGCTCTCAATCTCAGTAAACAAGACAAAGCTGGAAAAATCATTATCCTAAAGATTCGTTACGCTGACTTCTCCACTCTAACTAGACGAAAAAGCCTCCCACAAGCTACACAGGACGCTAGCCAGATTTCTCAAACTGCCCTTCAACTCTACGAAGAACTAGCTGAAAAAGAAAAAGGCGCTCGTCTACTAGGAATCACAGTGACAGGATTTTAAAAAGCTTGAAGGAAAATTCCCTCAAGCTTTTTCTTATACAAATAAACGCACAAAACTGTAAAGCAACAAGACACTACCAAGTACAATACGGTATTTACCAAAGAGTGTAAAGTCGTGCTTCTTCACATAGCTAGTCAAGAAACGAATAGCAACCATGCTGACTGCAAAGGCAACACCCATAGCTACCAAGAGCAAGAACAGTTGTCCAAAACTCAAAAGTTGACCTGCTTTAATAAATTTGAAAATCTTTAAAGCACTAGCCCCAAACATAACAGGGATTCCGAGGTAGAAGGTAAACTCTGTTACGACAGAGCGGCTTGTTCCATTCAACAAACCACCAACGATAGTCGCACCTGAACGGCTTGTTCCTGGAAAGAGGGCGAGGACTTGGAAGAGTCCAATGTAAAGAGCTGTTTTATAAGGCAACTTGTCTAGCTCTGTTACTGTTGGTTCAATGGCTTGCGCCTTATTTCGTTTTTCAAGATAGATAAAGGCAACACCATAGATAATCAACATAATGGCAACCGAAACCATGTTATGGAAGTTGGCATCAAACCAATCATCTAGTTTAAAAACCAATAGTAAAGGCAAGGTTGCAACGAGAACTTTTGACCACAATTGCCAAGTTCTACGAACTTCGACCTTAGTTTTTCCAGATTTGAAGGGATTGAGCTTATTAAAGTAAATGACCATAACTGCTAAAATGGCACCGAGCTGAATGACAACATTAAACATGGACATGAAGGCTTCATTTTGGTCCTTGTATTGTACAAATTCTTCAACCAAGATTAAGTGGCCAGTACTTGAAATGGGCAACCATTCTGTAATTCCTTCAACAATCCCAAAAAAGATTGACTTCAAAATTTCAATAAAATACATACATTACTCCTTTTTCTGTCCTCTATTATAGCATAATTTCGGATGTTGCGATAGATTTTTTCTAGAAGGCGCCGATGCTACCACCGCCTCCACCTCCGGAGAATCCTCCGCCAGAACTTCCACTTCCAGAAGAGACGGAGTAGGTACTTGCTGTGTTTGCAATACTAGCATAGTGACTCATTTGAGCAGTTGAATGATAAAACATACTGTGCCAGCCATAAGCTACGTAAAGATTGATATCTGGGTTCTCAACTTGAATCTGATAAGATTTCATCAAATGACTCACCTTGTCCGCATAACCAAATAAAGTAGCATAGACAAGGAGGCGATTCCAAAGAACAATACTCTCTAATTCTGCCTTGTCTAGATGGGCGATATCGCGAAGCATGTTTTCAAAACTAGTCCAGAGATAGTACACTTCTAGTCCATCTTCATTTAAAACACCATCACGAGTATCAAATCGGGTTGTCCAATAATAGACGGCAGCTAACATCAAGCCTGCAAATCCAAAGATAAGAAGTAGCAGAGAAAGATACCCGTGGGCATCCAAACTATACAAGAACCAGCCAAAACCAACGAAAGCAGGTAAAATCGTAAAGACACCTATCGTCAATCGCAGGATTTTTTCACCATTACTCAGTGAACGATAATAATCTGGAAGTTGCAAAGAGGAAACCCGCTTTCTCACTCCATCCTGCATCTGCTTCAGAGCTTGCTCAAAAGACGACTTAAGCTTACGTCCTGTTTTCTGAATTCGTTTTTCATCAGCTGCTTTTGCACCTTGGTAAAGACTAGTTGACACTTGGTAATCTGCAAACAAATCTGAAACAAGCACTTCTTCTCTTCCTGAAAAGGCTAAATTAAGGCAATCTTTTTCAAAACTTGCCAATCCTTTTTCTTTTACGACCTTTAAACGGACCTCATCTCCATTTGAGATGATTGAAACATGTCCACGGTCGATCACATCCAATAAAGTTGCCTGAACGAGTTGGTCAAAGGTGAATTTCCCTCCTCCCTTGGTCAAGGGACTGACTTCCTCTAAAGAAGTGGAGTAAACAGCTTCCGATAAAACCATCGGTTCTAAGTCCATTGGCGGTTCATAGAGACGGTGATTTTTAGCATATTTCTTCGATGGGGAGGTTTTTCTTCTGTAAAGGCAGTAGAAAATAACACTAAAGACTAAGGAAAGCGAGAGTAGCAAAGGGATAATCCACGTAACCAGAGCTTTGCTCTGAGCTTTTTCAGCAGTAATGGATTCCTCTATTTTTTCAAATTCTGCTAAACGATTGCCCTTCAATCCCTGATCCAAAGCTGTTCCAAAATCTTTTCTAGGCCAATATGCATGCAACTCAACCCCACGCTGACGAGGTAGGTTCTGTAAATGAACACGATAATCACCATCTATCTTTTCTACCTTGCCCTCTGTAAAGAGTTTCCCTGTATGAAAGAACAATTTTTCTGCTCCATTAAAGCCCGTTACTCGAAACTCAAATTTTTCGATAGGTTCTGAACTATCCGTCAGGGGCTGCCAATTAAGTTCCGCGATATCATCATATAGAAATAGGAGATTTTTTAGTTTCCATGTGATCACCACTTCAACAGTATCTCCCTCTTGGCCTGGATTATACACTTTTACAGTATAACCTTCCGATTCTTCTATCACTTCACTATTGACATTTTCAATGGCACTAGCATTTTTCCATACCTGAATCTTCGGACTGGAATCTATTTCAAAGCCCTTTGGCATCTTACCAGAACGGCCAAGTCCTACTAGTTGTCCATTAAAGTCTTCATCAAAATAGTAGACTACTTTCTCCCTAAATTCTGCTGTATTATCTGCATGAATATACAAATCACCTTGATAAGAGCGAATCTTGAAATCAACCGCAAAAACAGAGAGTGGTAAAATACAAAACAAGCTAAATAAAAGCACGAAAAAAGTCTTTTTCACAACACAATCCCCCTTTTTATCTTTGCTATCATTATATCATTTTTTATAAGTAAAGGCTTACTTGTATTGAAAATCTCACTATTTTTCGATACAATAGAGAGAAGTCATTTTTAGACTAGAAATAGGAGAAAACATGAAAAAATTATGCTTATCTATCCTTGCTAGCCTAGCCCTTACACTGGGACTAGTTAGCCAGGTCCAAGCTGACGAATATTTACGCATCGGGATGGAGGCAGCTTACGCCCCCTTCAACTGGACCCAAGACGATGATAGTAACGGTGCTGTCAAAATTGACGGTACCAACCAATATGCCAATGGCTACGATGTCCAAATCGCTAAAAAGATTGCCAAAGATCTAGGTAAGGAACCTTTGGTGGTGAAAACCAAATGGGAGGGACTTGTTCCTGCTCTTACTTCTGGCAAAATCGATATGATCATTGCAGGTATGAGCCCAACAGCTGAACGTAAACAAGAAATTGCCTTTTCAAGCAGTTACTATACCAGTGAACCTGTTCTATTGGTCAAAAAGGACTCCGCCTATGCCAATGCCAAATCTTTAAACGACTTTAGCGGAGCAAAAATCACGTCTCAACAAGGCGTTTACCTTTATGACCTGATTTCCCAAATTCCAGGTGCCAAAAAAGAAACTGCTATGGGCGACTTCGCTCAGATGCGCCAAGCTCTGGAAGCCGGTGTCATTGATGCCTATGTTTCTGAACGACCTGAAGCACTGACCGCTGAGTCTGCCAACTCCAAATTCAAGATGGTCCAGCTTGACAAGGGCTTTGAAACCGGAGAAGAAGACACCGCTATTGCAATTGGTCTTCGCAAAGACGATAGTCGCATCAGCCAAATCAATGCCAGCATTGAAACCATTTCTAAGGACGAACAAGTAGCCCTCATGGATCGGATGATCAAAGAGCAACCAGTGGAGGCGACAACAACGGAGGAAGAAAGCAGCTTCTTTAGTCAAGTCGCTAAAATTCTTTCTGAAAACTGGCAACAACTCTTGCGTGGTGCTGGTATCACACTCTTGATCTCCATTATCGGGACCATCGCAGGGCTTATTATCGGGCTTGCAATCGGAGTCTTCCGTACAGCTCCTCTATCTGAAAACAAGGCCATCTATGGCTTGCAAAAACTACTTGGCTGGATTCTCAATGTCTATATTGAAATTTTCCGTGGTACGCCTATGATCGTTCAATCTATGGTTATCTACTATGGTACAGCACAAGCCTTTGGAATCAATCTCGATCGCACACATGCAGCTATCTTCATCGTTTCAATCAACACTGGTGCCTATATGACAGAAATCGTCCGTGGAGGTATCCTAGCAGTTGATAAGGGACAGTTTGAAGCCGCAACTGCTCTTGGTATGACCCATAATCAGACCATGCGCAAGGTTGTCCTCCCTCAAGTCGTTCGCAATATCTTACCTGCTACTGGTAATGAGTTTGTCATCAATATCAAGGATACGTCTGTACTGAATGTTATCTCTGTTGTGGAACTCTACTTCTCTGGAAATACCGTGGCAACTCAAACTTATCAATACTTCCAGACATTTACAATCATCGCCGTGATTTACTTTGTCCTCACCTTCACCGTAACGCGTATCCTACGCTTCATCGAACGCCGTATGGACATGGATACCTATACTACAGGTGCTAACCAAATGCAAACGGAGGATTTGAAATAATGACACAACCAATCCTTGAAATCAAACACCTCAAAAAATCCTATGGGCAAAACGAAGTGCTAAAAGACATTTCTCTCACCGTCCATAAAGGAGAGGTTATTTCCATCATCGGAAGCTCAGGAAGTGGAAAATCAACCTTCCTTCGTTCGATCAATTTACTAGAAACGCCTACAGAGGGAGAGATTCTCTATCGAGGAGAAAACGTCTTAGAAAAAGGCTATAACCTCACCCATTATCGTGAAAAACTCGGCATGGTTTTTCAATCCTTCAATCTCTTTGAAAACCTCGATGTTCTCGAAAATACGATCGTCGCCCAAACGACTGTCCTTAAACGAGAACGCTCTGAAGCTGAAAAAATTGCCAAAGAAAATCTTGAAAAAGTTGGCATGGGAGAACGCTATTGGCAAGCCAAACCAAAACAACTCTCTGGTGGCCAGAAGCAACGTGTGGCCATCGCACGCGCCCTCTCCATAAATCCTGACGCCATCCTTTTCGACGAACCAACATCTGCCCTTGACCCAGAAATGGTCGGTGAAGTCCTTAAAATCATGCAAGACCTGGCTCAAGAAGGCCTGACTATGATCGTCGTCACCCACGAAATGGAGTTCGCCCGCGATGTCTCACACCGTGTCATCTTTATGGATAAGGGCCTCATCGCTGAAGAAGGCAAACCAGAAGACCTCTTCACAAACCCTAAAGAAGAGCGGACACGAGAATTTCTTCAGCGCTATCTCAAATAACAAACAAAGACTGCATAAAATATGTAGTCTTTTTACTAACTCTTTTCAAAACAAAAGACAGATCCACTTTAAGAATCTGCCTGTAAGCCTAGTTTAATCTTCAAATTTTTCATGATTCTTGTCATAAAAATCAATCAAACCTAGGGCTGTTTCAAATGAAATATTTTTCACTTTTGCACGACCTTGTGCCAAAGCAATAATTGACATTTCACGTGCATTTGTTTCCTTAGAGATACGGTAACCTGTGATTTTCTTATCACGAACCCAGCCAACAACTGATTCTACTTTTTCAAAGTTTGATTTAGCCATGTTCTTCTCCTATTTTGTTCTTTACGATACTGAAATATATCCATTCTTTTAGGATTATCCACAAAAAAACATCTACTTATTGAAAACAAATAATGAATTGTTATTACTTAGCTTTTAAAGCTGATAATATGCTTGTCCGTATATCTTCAACTCCATCAGGATTTGCTGGTAGGAAGATGGTGTTATTGCCCTTATTGTCTGCGAAATTATTCAAAGTATCTAAATACTGATTTGTTAATAGAATAGACATAATCTGGGCTTCCGTGAGTTCAACATTGGCTCCTTTTAATTCTTGAATAGAATCAGCAAGTCCGTCAACAATAGCCTTACGCTGTTCTGCAATCCCTACCCCGTGTAGACGATCTTTTTCTGCCTCTGCTTCCGCCGCTGTCACAATCTTAATCTTATCTGCTTCTGCAAGTTCTTGCGCAGCGACTCTCTTACGTTGGGCAGCATTGATTTCATTCATTGATTGTTTAACTTCAGCGTCAGGCTCAACCTTCGTAATCAATGTTTTTACAATGATGTAACCATATGTAGACATTTCTTCTGCTACTTGCTTTTGAACTTCTAATGCAATTTCATCTTTTTTCTCAAATAGTTCATCCAAGGTCAATTTAGGTACAGACGAACGCAAGGCATCCTCAATATAGGATTTGATTTGAGCTTCTGGTCTCATTAGTTTATAGTAAGCATCTGTGACATTGTTCTCATTCACTCGATACTGAGTCGCCACATTCATGGTCACAAAGACGTTATCCTGCGTTTTTGTTTCCACGACGATCTCACTTTGCAATAGACGCAATTGCACCCTGGCCGCAATTCTATCAATTCCAAAAGGTGCTCGTACATGAATACCACTATTACTCAACTTTTGGTATTTACCAAAACGCTCGATAATAGCGACAGACTGTTGTCGTACCACATACACAGAGCTGACAATAATCGCTGATGCAATCAGCACTAGAATAAAGAGAACAAGTAAAACATGTAAAACCATGGGAATCTCCCCCTTTCGTCACCATCATTATAGCATCATTATAGGAAATTGGCAAATAATATGATAGCAAATTTATTTTAGACTAGCATATTATACAAGGTCTCATTTCCGTTCAGATTGATATAAGATGGGTCAAACTTTTCCATCCGATGAATCAAGCCAGCATAATCATGCTTATCAGCAAGAGCAATCCCAATCAAGACCGGCCCTGTCCCCTTGCTGGCCCGTTTGATATACTCAAAACGAGTGATGTCATCATTTGGTCCCAAGATGTCATTTACAAACTCACGAAGAGCCCCTGGACGTTGTGGGAAGTTTACGACAAAATAATGCTTGATACCATCGTAAATCAAGGCACGTTCTTCCATCTCTGGCATACGGTTAATATCGTTATTGCCCCCAGAAATGATACAGCAAATCGTCTTGCCTTTGATATAGTCTGATAGAACTTCCAAGGCTGCAATGCTGGCCGCTCCAGCAGGTTCGGCGACAATTCCTTGCTTGGAATAAAGATCAATCAAGGTCTCCGAAATCAAACCCTCATCTACTCCAATAAGAGTTTCAACATTCTGACGAGTTGCTTCATAAGTCAACTGCCCAACTTTCTGCACAGCTATGCCATCAGCAAATTTGTCAATTTCTTTGAGTTTAACTGGTCCTCCAGCTTCAAAGGCTGCCTTCATCGAACGGGCACCATTGGCTTCTACACCAATTACTTCGATAGCGGGATTGGTTTCTTTGATATAGGTAGAAACCCCTGCAATCAGTCCGCCACCACCTACCGGAACTAGTACTGTATCAAAATCAATAGACTCTTTACGGGCTTCTTCAAGAATTTCGTAGGCCACAGTCCCTTGACCGGCCTGTACATGCGCATCATCAAAAGGATCGATAAAGGTTCTATTTTCTGAAACGGTAAATTCTTGTGCTGCCTTAGCAGAAGCATCAAAGGTATCCCCAACCAACTTGATTGTCACAAACTCTCCACCAAAAAAGCGAACCTGTCCAATCTTTTGTTGCGGTGTTGTGATGGGCATAAAGATCGTTGCAGGAATCTTCATCTCCTTACAAGTGTAGGCGACACCTTGAGCGTGATTCCCCGCTGATGCACAAACCACACCACGCTCACGTTCTTCTTTTGATAGTTGAGAAATGGCATAATAGGCTCCACGAATTTTAAAAGAGCGAACTCGTTGCGCATTTTCCTTTTTCAGATAAATCTTAGCACCATATTTCTCCGATAAATAATGATCATATTCCAGTGGTGTATTGACTACTACACCACTTAAAACTTTGTGGGCTTTCACCACATCTTTTGCACTTAGCATGTCTCCTCCTCAAATACTTTACAAGGTAAAAAGCGAGTTAGGTACCCCCCAACTCGCCTTCTGTTTTTATTCTAAGAATTAGTTATAGATTTTGAAAGCATCGTCGTCGTTTTTACCAACGAATGGCATTGCTTTACGTAGTTCTGCACCAACTTTTTCAATTTCAAGGTTAGCTGCTTGTTCACGGTAAGCAGTGAGTTTTGGACGACCAGCCTTGTAGTCATTTACAAAGTCATTTGCAAATGTACCATTTTGGATGTCTGCCAAAACAGCTTTCATGTTTTCTTTAACTTGCTCAGTAATCACACGTGGACCTGATACATAGTCACCGTATTCAGCAGTGTTTGAAATAGATTGACGCATTTTCTTGAATCCACCTTCATAAATCAAGTCAACGATCAATTTCATTTCGTGAAGAACTTCAAAGTAAGCCAATTCTGGGGCATAGCCTGCTTCTGTCAATACTTCAAAACCTGCTTCGATAAGGGCAGTCAAACCACCACAAAGTACAGCTTGTTCACCAAACAAATCTTCTTCAGTTTCTTCTTTATAAGTTGTTTCAAGCAAACCAACACGAGCTGCTCCAACACCTTTACACCAGTCCATGGCAATGTTTTTTGCATTTCCTGTTGCATCTTGGTAGACTGCATAAAGAGCTGGAACACCAAATCCTTCTTCATAAGTACGGCGCACCAAGTGTCCTGGCCCTTTAGGAGCACACATGAAGACATCTACATCTGCAGGAACTTTGATAAATTCAAAGTGAATGTTGAAACCATGAGCAAATCCAACTGCATTTCCAGCTTCCAAGTTTGGAGCGATTTCTGCTTCGTACAATTCTTGTTGGATTTCGTCTGGTGCCAAGATCATGATAACGTCAGCCAATTTAGTTGCTTCTGCTACTGTGTAAGTGTCAAATCCGTCTTCTTTTGCTTTGTCAAAAGATTTACCTGGACGCACACCGATGATGACATCTCGACCTGAGTCACGCAAGTTTTGCGCATGCGCATGTCCTTGTGAACCATAACCGATAACGGCGATTTTTTTACCGTCAAGCGCTGCTACTTTAACATCTTTTTCATATTCCATTTGAACTGCCATAGTTTTTCTCTCTTTTCTATTTTTTATTGCCTTAGAGGGGCTGGTTTAACAAATTTAAGTAGGATTTTTAATCGCGGGTAAATCCAGTCGCACCCGTACGAGCGATATTTTTAATACCATATGGTCGAATCACTCGCAATAAAGCTTCACTCTTTTCAGCGTTTCCCGTCATCTGGATAGTGATTGAGCTTGGAGCCACATCTACTACCGTTGCACGGAAGGGTTGAATAATGGCCAAGATTTCTGCACGCTTCTCAGCAGGAGCAGATACCTTCACCAAGATAACTTCTCTTTCCAAGTGTGGTTTATCTGTAATATCACGAATGCGAATCACATCAATCTGACGATTGAGCTGTTTAATGATTTGCTCTACTTCATCATGAGAAGCCACATCAATAATGATAGTAATACGAGATACATTGGGGTCTTCTGTCGAACCAACTGAGATACTCTCAATATTGACTTGACGACGAGAAAGGACACCTGTAAAACGATTCAAAACTCCTGAACGATTTTGTAGTTTTGCTGTTAACATTCTACGCATGGAACTTCACCCCCAACATCTCATGATTGCTCTTACCGGCTGGTACCATTGGTAAAACCTGTTCCTTACGAGAAATATCCACCTCGATAAACATGGGCACATCCTCCAGAATGACTTCTAAATCCTTCTCTATCGTCTCTGGATTATCAAATTTATAGTTTTTGATGCCGTAAGCCTGTGCCATCAGCTGGAAGTCAGGGAGAGTGTCAAAGACTGACTCAGAAGTTCTACCCTCATAGAAGGATTCCTGCCACTGGCGAACCATTCCTAGTGAGTGATTGTTCAACATCACGACCTTAATCGGCACCTTGTAGATGTTTAGGATAGCTAGTTCTTGGTTGGTCATTTGGAAACCACCGTCACCGACAAAAAGGATAACTTCTTTTTCTGGATTGGCAATCTTGGCTCCGATAGCCGCAGGAACTCCGAATCCCATGGTACCCAAACCTCCCGAAGTGACTAACTGACGCTCATTTTGGTAAGGATAATACTGAGCTGTCCACATTTGATGTTGCCCTACGTCTGTGACAACAATGGCATCTCCATTTGTCAACTCGCCGATGCGTTCGATAACGGCCTGCGGTTGAACCACACGTTCTTTCTTATCATAAGAACGAACTCGATTCTTATCCTTGGTGACTTTTTCAATCCACTTTTCAGTATTGTTATGAACAGTTGGTTCTGCCAGTAGCATCTGCAAGGCTTTCTTAGCATCCCCCACTACAGGAATATCTGCACTGATAATCTTACCAATCTCAGCTGGGTCAACGTCGATATGGGCAACCTTAGCATTTTTAGCAAAGGTCTTAGGATTTCCAGTTAAGCGGTCATCGAAACGGCAACCAATACTAATCATAAAGTCTGCTTCAGTCATCGCAATATTGGCCGCGAAAGAACCATGCATTCCTCCCATTCCAAGAAAGAGCGGATGGCTAGTCGCAATCGTACCTTGTCCTAAAAGACTGGTGACTACTGGAATTTGGTAACGTTCAGCAAATTCATTGAGCTCCTTAGAAGCTTCTGCATAGCTGATACCACCGCCTGCTAACAAAACAGGTTTTTTAGCCTTTGACAATTGTTTCAAGATTTTCTTGATTTGCATGTCGTTTGGTTCTATCGTCGGTTGATAACTCGGTAAATGTACTTCTGGTGAATAGATAAAATCTGTCTCTAAGGCAGATACATCCTTTGGCAAGTCGATCACAACTGGCCCTGGGCGACCTGTGGTCGCGATATGGACAGCTTCGGTAATGATACGTGGAATGTCAGCTGTCTCACGGACTTGGTAATTGTACTTGGTAATGGGCATGGTAATACCGACAATATCCGCCTCCTGAAAGGCATCCTTCCCAATCCCAGCTCGCGCAACCTGACCTGTAAAGACCAAAAGGGGAACGCTATCGCTCATGGCGTCTGCAATCCCTGTAATGGCATTCGTTGCTCCTGGTCCACTTGTGACGACTGCGACACCCAACTTTCCAGTTGATTTGGCATAACCTTCAGCTTCATGCAAACAGCCTTGTTCATGGCGACCCAAGATGTGGCGAATGCCTTTGAAATTATAAATCGCATCATATAAAGGCAAGACAGCCCCACCAGGATAACCAAATATGGTATCAATTCCTAAACCACGGAGGGTTTCCAAAACTAGATCCGATCCCGTCTTAGGAGCGTCTAAACTGATTTTCTCCATTGTTCCCCTTTCTCTTCTCTTAAAAATAGCTTGTTACTATCATACCATTTTTTCAAAAATTTTCAAGGCAAAAGAAGCAATTTTCTGAATTTTCTATCTAAACGTGTTTTTATGAATGTTTTTCCTATTTTTATAAATATGAATAGGGAATTGAACGATTTTATTACTGCCAAATTTAGTTTAGGGTATATTTTTCTAACCTTCCTTGATATAGAATATAAAAAGGAAGCCACTAAGTGACTTCCTTCTAGAGTGAGGACTGATTAGTCTTCACCTTTATTTTTCTTAATGATTTCTTCTTGTACTGACTTAGGTACATCTTCGTAGTGGTCAAATACCATCATGAAGGTACCACGTCCTTGAGATGCTGAACGAAGAACAGTTGCGTAACCAAACATTTCAGCAAGTGGAACGTAAGCACGTACGATTTGACTGTTACCGTGTGCTTCCATACCATCAACACGTCCACGACGAGCAGTTACGTGACCCATAACATCACCAAGGTTTTCTTCAGGAACAGTGATGGTTACAAGCATCATTGGCTCAAGGATAGCTGGTTGTGCAGTCTTAGCAGCTTCTTTAAGAGCAAGTGAAGCCGCGATCTTGAAGGCAGTTTCAGATGAGTCGACATCGTGGTATGAACCATCGTAAAGCTTAGCTTTAACGTCAACCATTGGGTAACCAGCAAGAACACCGTTAGCCATAGATTCTACCAAACCTTTTTCAACCGCTGGGATAAATTCACGAGGAACCACACCACCGACGATTGCGTTTTCGAATTCGAATCCTTTTCCTTCTTCGTTTGGAGTAAATTCAATCCATACATCACCGAATTGACCTTTACCACCAGACTGACGTTTGAAGAATCCACGTGCTTGAGTAGAAGCGCGGAATGTTTCACGGTAAGATACTTGAGGAGCACCTACGTTTGCTTCCACTTTGAACTCACGACGCATACGGTCAACAAGGACGTCAAGGTGAAGTTCACCCATACCTGAGATAACTGTTTCACCAGTTTCAACGTTTGTTTCAACGCGGAATGTTGGATCTTCTTCAGCCAATTTTTGAAGGGCGATACCCATCTTGTCTTGGTCAGCTTTAGATTTTGGCTCAACCATCAATTGGATAACCGGTTCTGGAACATTGATTGACTCAAGGATGATTTTAGCTTTTTCATCTGTCAATGAGTCACCAGTTGTAGTATCTTTCAAACCAACGGCAGCAGCGATATCACCTGAGTAAACAGTGTCAATTTCTTGACGGCTGTTAGCGTGCATTTGAAGGATACGTCCGATACGTTCACGTTTACCTTTAGAAGTGTTCAATACATAAGAACCTGATTGAAGAACACCTGAGTATACACGGAAGAATGTCAAACGACCTACGAATGGGTCAGTCATAATCTTGAAGGCAAGAGCTGCAAATGGCTCTTCATCAGATGCTGGACGAGTTTCTTCTTCGTCTGTATCTGGGTTGATACCTTTGATTGCTGGGATATCAAGCGGGCTTGGAAGGTAGTCGATAACCGCATCAAGCATCAATTGAACACCTTTGTTCTTGAAGGCTGATCCACATAATACTGGGAAGAATTCAACGTTGATAGTCGCTTTACGGATACCAGCTTTCAATTCTTCGTTAGTGATTTCTTCACCTTCAAGGTATTTCATCATCAATTCTTCGTCAGTTTCAGCAACTGCTTCGATCAATTTTTCACGGTATTCTTGAGCTTGGTCAAGGTATTCAGCTGGAATATCTTCTTCAAGGATATCTGTACCAAGGTCGTTAGTATAGATTTCAGCTTTCATCTTGATCAAGTCGATGATACCACGGAAGTCATCTTCAGCACCGATTGGCAATTGGATTGGGTGTGCGTTTGCTTGAAGACGGTCGTGAAGTGTGCTTACAGAGTAAAGGAAGTCAGCACCGATTTTGTCCATTTTGTTGGCAAATACGATACGTGGAACTCCGTACTCAGTTGCTTGACGCCAAACTGTTTCAGTTTGAGGCTCAACACCTGATTGTGAGTCAAGAACAGTAACCGCACCGTCCAATACACGAAGAGAACGTTGTACTTCGATTGTGAAGTCCACGTGTCCTGGTGTGTCGATGATGTTTACGCGGTGGTTGTTCCATTGAGCTGTTGTCGCAGCAGATGTGATAGTGATACCACGTTCTTGCTCTTGCTCCATCCAGTCCATTTGTGACGCACCTTCGTGAGTTTCACCGATTTTGTGGATTTTACCAGTGTAGTAAAGAATACGCTCAGTAGTTGTTGTTTTACCGGCATCGACGTGAGCCATGATACCGATATTACGAGTTTTTTCAAGTGAAAATTCGCGTGCCATGAGGTTAGTTTCTCCTATTTTTTATTTTACAATCTATTATAACATTATTTAGAAAAAACGGATAGGCAGGACCTACCCGTTCTCAATGTTTATCTTGTTTTTGTTGGTTTCAACTTACGAGATGGTAAGTTGAATTGAACTCGGGCTAAAAGCTTAAGTTAGCTGAGTTGAACTCAAGCTAAAAGTCTGGAGAAAAAGATGAATCTCATTGGTTGCAATCGCAACCTACTTCGATTCCCTATTTTCTCTGGGACTTTCTTAACGCTTTCGTATCCTATCTTACCAACGGAAGTGTGCGAAGGCACGGTTAGCTTCAGCCATACGGTGAGTGTCTTCACGTTTCTTAACAGCTGCACCAGTGTTATTCGCAGCATCCAAGATTTCTTTCGCAAGACGGTCTTGCATTGTGTGTTCACCACGAAGGCGAGCGATTGTTACCAACCAACGAAGTCCAAGTGTTGTACGACGTTCTGGACGAACTTCAACTGGGACTTGGTAGTTAGATCCACCAACACGACGTGCACGTACTTCAAGTACAGGCATGATATTTTCCATAGCTGTTTCAAATACTTCAAGTGCATCGTTACCAGTAGCTTCTTTGATTTGCTCAAAAGCACCGTAAACGATTGAAGCAGCTGTACCACGTTTACCATCAAGCATAACGCGGTTGATAAGACGAGTAACTAATTGTGAATTGTAAAGCGGATCTGGCAATACGTCACGTTTTGGAGCTCTATTTTTACGACTCATTTCTCTTTATCCCCTTTCCTTATGCTTTTGGACGTTTAGTACCGTATTTAGAACGGCCTTGTTTACGATCGTTAACACCTGCAGTATCAAGTGCACCACGTACGATATGGTAACGTACCCCTGGAAGGTCTTTTACACGTCCACCGCGAAGAAGCACCACGCTGTGCTCTTGCAAGTTGTGTCCGATACCTGGGATGTAGGCAGTAACTTCGATAAGGTTGCTCAAACGTACACGAGCGAATTTACGAAGGGCTGAGTTAGGTTTTTTAGGTGTCATTGTTCCAACACGAGTTGCAACACCACGTTTTTGTGGTGAAGAAACGTTTGTTTGAACTTTTTTATGACTGTTGTAACCAACGTTCAAAGCTGGTGATTTAGATTTTTCTACTTTTGATTTACGCGGTTTGCGAACCAATTGGTTAATTGTAGGCATCTACATTCTCCTGTGTTTTTTTATTTTTGGTGATGATACACTTGGTGACAGCTACCATCTGTGTGTACTTTTGCAACATTTGTCAGCACGTCCCTGTACACTTTTGAGAGACCAAAAGTAAAAAGTACCGTCTATTATTGTAACACATTTTTTCTTTCCTTGTCAATATTTTTTTCGTTTTTATTCTGATCTTTTAAGTCTTCAAAACAAGCTCTTACCGCTTTTCTAAACCAGAAAAGGAGGCAAAATTGCCTCCTACTTTCTGGTATGGATTTCCTTCAATTAAACATTCGTTTGAGATGTTTTTAGCATTCTTATCAAAGCCAACCAGACTCTTTTGCAATATTGGCTGCCTCTGTTCGATTACCAGCATCTAGTTTTGAAAGAATATTGGTGACATAGTTTCGGACGGTTCCATTTGATAGATAAAGCTGATCCGCGATTTCTTGATTAGACAAGCCCTGAGCGATTCCCTTTAAAACAGCTATTTCTTGCTCTGTTAACGGATTGGGGTGCGTCATTACCACTTCCATCAATTCAGGCGAATATTCCTTGCGTCCTTCGAGAACAGT
This sequence comes from Streptococcus sp. NLAE-zl-C503, assembly GCF_900104285.1. NCBI lineage: Bacteria > Bacillati > Bacillota > Bacilli > Lactobacillales > Streptococcaceae > Streptococcus > Streptococcus sp. NLAE-zl-C503. Next base: position 126,155 of record NZ_FNJT01000004.1, read on the forward strand.
GTGCAAGGTTTGCATGAGGTCTGCAATGCTCCTTTCTTTCAAGACATATGCATCTACTCCAGCCTTGATTGCACGTTCAAAATAGCCAGGGCGCTTGAAGGTCGTCACGACGACTACCTTAGTTTCTAGCTTTTCTGCTCGTATCCACTCCAAGACTTCAAGGCCAGTCTTAACAGGCATTTCTACGTCAAGAATTGCGATATCTACTGTCTCTTTTTCTAAAAATCGGATTGCTTCTTGGCCATCCTTGGCTTGTAGGACGGACTCCACATCTGGTTGAAAGGTAAGCAACTGGCACATAGCATCTCGCAACATACTTTGATCTTCTGCAACAAGTAGTTTCATCTTAGTTTCTCTCCTTATAAGGTAGTCGAACCTGCACTTCCGTCGGCTGTTTCTGACTGATCACCTTTACTTCTCCTGAAAATGGAAGGACACGATCGCGGACTGTATGAAGTTCATCCCCGTTTAGAGAAGCAAAGCCACAGCCATCATCTCTCACTGTTAGAATGAGTTCTTTCTCTGTTCGTTCTAATTTCAAGTAGGCTTTCGACGCTTTGGCATGTTTGATGATGTTGGTCACTAACTCAAGTAAAATCATGGAGGCCGTTGATTCTAATTCCTGAGTTAGGCTAACTGTATCTAGTTGATTAGCTATTTCCACCTCAATTCCAGCAATTTCTAACATCTTTTTCACAGTCTCTAATTCTGATGTCAAAGTTCTAGACTTAAGATTTTCCACAATGGTTCGAACTTCACGCATTGATTCTTTGCTAATTTGCTGTATTTCTCTTAATTCCTTTTCCACCTGTGGATAAGCCTGCATCTGTAATAACTGTAATGCTAAATCTGTCTTGACACTCAGCATAGCAAAGGTGTGACCTAGACTGTCATGAAGATCCTGACCGATACGGCTGCGTTCATTTTCAGCCAAGAAAAGATTAAGCTTGGCATTTTGCTTTCTCTTTTCTTCCTTTAATTCTTCTGTCATCCGAATTCGATAGAGACCAAAGGTAAAAGCATCAGAAAAGACAAAAGTCACCAAGAAAAAGAGCAATTGCCAAGGACTAACATGATTGACCATATAAATCCCGGTTAAAATCAATGGCTGCAAGACAACAAAACTGACAAAACGCCAAGAGTGAAGAGAAATCTCATCCAGCTCATAAATGAGGAGGTTAGATAAATAAAAGATAAACCATGTGAAACCCGAATTCAGCCAAACCGATGTATAAAAAATGTAGGCAATCATGACCCACCAAGCCAGCCACTGCACGGTGCGGTTTTGACTTAATAAAATCGAATAGAAGGCTAGGACAAATAATAATGTCCAGAACAAGGTTAAAAGCGGGTACTCTCCACTGATGACACCCGCTATAGGAAAGATGATAAACACTAATGAAATATGAAACATATAATGAGTGTTTTTTAATTTTTCCAACATAGATTTATTTTACCTCGATCCGTTTTTTCAGTTGGATTACCAATACACCAAAGAAAACTGTATAACCTAGTACAACCAAGGCAGCAAGAATATTAAATTCGTGGTGCTCCAAATAGGAAGAGACGACCTGCATCAGTTGATAGGTTGGGGTCAGTTTTCCAATGGATTGGAGCCATTCTGGGAAGGAACTCAAAGGGAACCACAGTCCACCTAGGACAGCCAAAGCAATATAGGCAATATTTCCAACAACCGTCATCAGTTGAGCACTGGGAAGCAAGCTCACCAAGACACCCATACTGATAAAGACCACGCTTCCGACCAGCAAAATAGCACCAATTACCAGCCAGTCAAGCCAAGGTAGCGTAACTCCACGGACAAAATGACCTACTGAAAAGACAACTATAATTGATAACAAGAAAGTTAGCAGAGTGCTGAACAGTTTTGCTACATAATATTCTACCATAGATACGGGAGAATGTTGAATCAATTTTTGCCAGTTGTTTGTCTTATCAGACTCGAGTGTGCTTGGGACACTGAAAAAAGCACTTGACATGATACTAAAGAGCGTCATGGCAAAGAGATAGGCTTGAAGAGCAATTTCTGGAATATCTGACCCTGACATCATACCAGAAAAGATAAGGTAAAACACACTTGGAAGTCCGATGGATAGCAAGTAGTAGACTGCTTGCCGTTTCATCAGAATGATTTCCACTTTCATGAGACTTGTCATATTTTTCATCGTCAATCTCCTTTAGTCTTGAGTCGTTTCGAAGATACTGTCTAAGAGAGTTCGATTGCGAACTTCAATTTCTTCGATCATGCAGCCCTGTTCTTGCAAGACTTTCCATACCTGGCTGGCTTCTTTGGTGGTGAAGGAAAGAGCATTTTGCTTGATTTCAATCTCTTGAACTTGGTCTAAAGTTCTGATAACTTCCTGATAAGTTAGAGGCACGGTAAAGTGTTTTTCTTGTTCTTCACCACGCATGGCATAAGGCGTCGTATCGCGAATCAATTCTCCCTTATGGAGCACCAAAATGCGGTCAGCCGTATGTTCTACCTCTTCGATATAGTGAGAAGAGTAGACAATGGTGACACCATTTTTCTTTAACCGATTGACAATTTCCCAAAAATGCTGACGTGTCGACGTATCCATGGCAGCAGTTGGCTCGTCTAAAAATAGAATTTCCGGACGACCTATTAAAGTCAACACGAAAGAGAACAAGCGTTTTTGCCCACCAGACAACTTGCCCGCTAGCTGATTTTTCTGCTTGTCTGAGAATCTTAACAGATCATCAATTTCTTTGTCTGAAAGGCTGTCGGGATAAAGTGACTTGAAAAATGATAGAAGTTCTTTCACCTTCAAGCTTTGAACAACTGCATTTTCTTGAGGCAAGACAGAAACAAGCTTCTTTAATCGAGGATCTGTTGGTGCAAAGCCTTGAATGCCTATCTGACCTGAGCTCATGAACTTGTCGCCCAAGAGGCAATCAATCAAGGTTGTCTTCCCTGCTCCGTTAGGTCCGATCAAGGCGACACATTCACCATCGTTGATTTCAAAAGAGATGTTTCGCAAGATCTCCTTGTCTTTTATTTTCTTACTCAATTTCTCAACTTTAATCACAGTCATGAGATTCTCCTTTCAACCACTTCATTCCCATAGGGAAAACAATGAAAATCATAAATCCACCCCCCAAAGCACCACGAATAAATTGGCGAAGCAAGGTTTGGTCAAACCAACCAGTAAACATTTCCACTAACCATACCAAGAGTGACAGGCCGATAAAGAAATAGATGATTGCCTTTTTCATTCCTTAAACTCCTTTTTCACATCTCTGACTAATTTCAAACCTTCTCTGACGAGCCAAGACAGCATTCCAAAGCAAGCAAATAGCTCCCAAGGAAAATGATAGAAGCCCTCGTCCAATCCTGAAAACATGAGATAGGTCATAACTCCTGCTGCTACCAAACTCACTGCGACAATCATTTTATTTTTCATTTCTACTTCCTCCAGTTTCTACTTCAATTATAGTCTTTTGAAGTTAGCGGAGCTAGATGCTTCTGTCACTAGGAAATATGACAAATGTCATAAAAAAAGAAAGTTGAAAAATCAACTTTCTTATTCAACGATATTTTTATACAGCAGAGGTTGTACTCTCTTCTTTGAAACCTTCAACTTTTAATCCAGCGATGAAAATATTAGGTTTTTTAATATCTTCTACATCCTCCAGAAGATCCTTAAAATAATAAGTATTTTTAATCTTATCTACATTTGCCTTTTCAAAATCAAGACTAAGTATCGCTTTCCAGTTTTTGTCTTCTGTGACAAAATAGTCCATAGAAACCCCTGGCTCATCTTTAATTTCTAAATATTCTGGACTAGTAACCATTTCCCCACGCAGAAGAGCTTGCAATTCCTCTACACTCACTTCGGCAGGGATTTCATTTCCAAAATCACCCATCAGTTCCATCGTAAATTGTTTGACAACATCTGTGTAAACAACCGTTATACGAGCATCGGTATCTGCGACTTTTCCTACAAAGACTTTGGTCGTTTCCTTGATTTCTTCTTTTACCTGACTGGCCTGACTAGATGAATCAACCGAACTTGCTGTACTACTTGACTCTGTTGTTGCGGTGTTGGTTTGACCACAGCCAGCAAGAGCAAGTAACGCTGCAAAAATCAATCCTAAAACTTTCTTCATAAATCTCCTATTCCACACTAAAAAGATATGGATATACAGGTTGTTGACCTTGGTGAATCTCTACTTCAACATCTTCAAATTCTTCTGCGATTTCTTGAGCAATTTCATTGGCAAGTTCTTCGCTTCCGTCTTCGCCGACATAGAAAGTCACAATTTCACTATCTTCGTCCAACATATGTTTCAAAGTTTCAGTCAAGGTTTGGTGCATGTCAGGGTTTGACACAAGGATTTTGCCATCTACCATACCAAGATTGTCGTTTTCATGAATTTCCAAGCCATCGATAGTTGTGTCACGAACGGCAGTAGTTACACTTCCGCTGATGACATCACCGAGGGCTGCAGTCATATGTTCTTTGTTTTCTTCGATTGATTTGCTTGGGTCAAAGGCAAGCAGACTCGTCAATCCTTGAGGAAGAGTACGAGCTTCTACCACAACAGCTGGTTGATCTAACACCTCTGCGGCAGATTGAGCTGCCATGAAGATATTTTTGTTGTTTGGCAAGAAGATGATGTTGCGAGCATTGACTTGCTCAACAGCCTTGATAAAGTCTTCTGTCGAAGGGTTCATGGTTTGTCCACCTTCAATGACATAATCCACACCTTGGGCACGGAAGATATCTGCCAAGCCTTGACCTGCTACTACTGCGATAAGGGCATATTCCTTTTCTTCAGCTGGCTTGCTGACTTGAGCTTCTTTTTCTACTTGTGCTTCGTGTTGGTTGCGCATGTTGTCCACTTTAACCTTGACCAAGCTACCATATTTAAGCCCTTCTTGCATAACAAGACCTGGATCTTCGGTATGGACGTGAACTTTGACAATCTCATCATCGTTGACAACAAGGAGCGAGTCCCCAAGTTCATTCAAGTAGTTACGGAATTCATCATAGTCAAAGTCCTTAGAATAAGTTGGGCCTTGTTTGAGAGCAACCATGATCTCCGTACAGTAACCAAAAGTGATATCTTCTGTTGCGACATGTCCAGCAACTGACTTATGGTGTTCAGCATTGATCATTTCACCCATGTTGGCAGGAGTTGCTACAAAGTCCTCAGAAGCGCTGTATTCACCAGTGAGTGCTGAAAGGAAACCTTCATAGATGAAGACCAAACCTTGACCACCAGAGTCCACGACACCAACCTCTTTCAAGACTGGGAGCATATCAGGAGTCTTAGCCAGAGCTCTCTTAGCACCTTCCAAGGCTGCACGCATGACCTCAACGGCATCATCTGTTTGCTCAGCTTTTTTCTTGGCACCGATAGCCGCTCCACGAGAAACTGTCAAAATAGTTCCTTCGACTGGTTTCATAACTGCCTTGTAAGCTACTTCGACACCAGATTGGAAAGCAAGGGCCAAGTCTTGACCTGTTAACTCGTCTTTATCTTTGATAGCTTGGGAGAAGCCACGGAAAAGTTGAGACGTGATAACTCCTGAGTTTCCACGCGCACCCATCAAGAGCCCCTTAGCAAGAATGCTCGCCACTTCTCCGACTGTAGAAGCTGGCTTGTCTGCTACTTCTTTGGCACCATTCTCGATGGTCATCCCCATGTTTGTCCCAGTATCTCCATCTGGAACTGGAAAGACGTTTAATGAATTGACATATTCAGCTTGCTTATTCAAACGAGTTGATGCAGCCTGCACCATCTCTTGAAATAAGCTGGTAGTAATTTTTGACACGATTATTCTCCTACAACTTTGATATTTTGAATGTAGACATTCACAGTCTGAGCAGTGATTCCTAGTTGGTTTTCCAAACTAAAACGAACACGCTCTTGGATGTTTTTTGAGACTTCACTAATCTTTGTTCCGTAGCTCAAGACGGTATAAACATCAACTGCAATACTGCCATCTTCGGCGGCCTTCACGACAACACCTTTTGCATAATTTTCCTTACCAAGAAGGGCTTGGAAATTGTCTTTGAGGGCATTTTTACTAGCCATACCGACCACACCAAAAATTTCAGTTGCGGCACCACCTACTACGGTTGCAATCACTTCATCTGTCAGTTCGATTTGACCATCTTTTGTATTAATTTTTACAGTCATTTTTTTTACCTCAACTAGTTGATACTCTATTTTATCATATTTCAGCCCAAGTGTAAAAGCAGAATGCTGTATCGGCGGATATTTACTCTATTTTTCAAATGATTTTATCCTTAGAGCAAAAGAAAAAGACCTAAGCGGTCTTTTCATTTTTATTAAACGCGTTCAACTTTACCTGATTTCAAAGCACGAGCTGAAGCCCAAACTTTTTTAGGTTTACCATCGATAAGAACAGTAACTTTTTGAAGGTTTGGTTTTACGGCACGTTTTGTTTGGTTCATCGCGTGTGAACGGTTGTTTCCTGATACAGTCTTACGACCTGTAAAGTAACATACTTTAGCCATTGTGTTTTCCTCCTATTAGATCTAATATAGCGGATGTGCTAGCACCACATACCGTACTATGTTATCACACTTTCTTGAATTTATCAAGGGCCTAAACTATTTTTTTATTTAACGTAAACAACTCCAAGTTTACCAAAAGCGACTTCCCCACGGATAATCAAGGTTTTGTTTGTTGGCGCTACAGGAGCATCTGCCTTAGCTGCACCAAAGGAGGTTTCTACTTTCAAATCAACACGCCAGTGTTGTGGGACATAGACAGTTGCATTACCAAAAGCCACTTCGATATTCAAAGTAGCAAAATCACCTAACATCTCAGCGTTATCATAGTAGATTTTTGCATCTCCAAAAGCGACTTCAACTTGGTCATCTACAAAATCTTGATCTTGTTTATAAAAGGTTCCACTACCAAAAGCGACTTCCTTATCCGTGACGACTGTTCGTTCACCGTTGTACCACCATTTTTTGCCATACCAAAACTTACTTGAGTGAGTGAGATAGCCAACTCCTAGCACTGCTAAGACACTAGCCCAAAACAAAGACTGGTTTGGGATTGGCAAAATGTTATAAAAATGATTCGCAATCATTAAGGCTACTAGAGCGGTAAAAACTGCTGATGTTAGATGACGACGAAGCAAAGCTTCAACTGATTGGTAAGCAAAAAAGGCGATACCTAGCAAAGGCCATATCTTACCATCCAAAGAAGGAATGCCAAAATTTCCTTGCAGCAAGATCCAAGCTGCTAGAACCAATAAAACAATACCAAATGCTTTCTTTTTCATGTTTTTTACCTCATGTTTCTTAGATTTTCTTTTAGGAGGGATTGGTAATGTCGTGAGACATGAACCTCCTTGTGCGTCTGATAAAAGGAAATGGTGCCCGTTCCTGAAAAGGACTTGTCCACTGAGTAAATCTGACGGATGTTTGCGATAGTTGACTTGGACACTCGACTAAAATAACGAGGCAAGATGGACTCCAACTCATAAAGTTTGAGACGAACTTCATAGGCTTCCTTCTGGTTATGAGCGTAGATCTTGCTCCCTTCTGTTTCAAAGAAGAGAATTTCTGACAGGTCTAGATAATATTCACCTGTCCCCTTGTAAAAAGTCAACCTCGGAGCCTTTGACTCTTGCAAAAGTCGTTGCAAGTCTGCAATTTCATCTGTCAAAGTGGGTGTCTTGATGACAATTTCAGTCTCCTCTAAATTGCCGTCAATCTCAATTCGTAACTTCATCACATCTCCTTTCTGACTCTACTATATCAAAGCTAAGTTAGGAATACAAGGGCAAAAAAGCAAGTGGTCAATTTGAAGCAGTAAGTGGTTGTAGGACTAGCTTAACTTACATGTCAGAATAGGAAGAAAAGGAATCCCCACACCAGACCACAAGCATAGCCAACCAAGACATCCTTGGGATAATGAACACCCCCTAAAACCCTCACCAACCCCAACAAAGCTGAAAAGAGCAAGCATATCAATCCAACAGGTAGACTAGCATGCAGACAGGCCATGGAGATGATAGTTGCCGAAAAAACATGGCGACTGGGCATCGACTGTCCCGAACTATCCTTTTCAAGAAGGGGACGGATGTCCCAAGTTTCATAAGGTCGCGGGTGATTGATTTTCTTACGAAAAAGAGACAAGATCACAAAACCTGATGCAGGAATAAGCACATAAACCCCAACTTGCTTCCCAAGTCCTAATTGCAGATAAGTGGTGACTAGCAAGGTCAGATAGACCATAGGCATGGCGACTGTCATCAAACGATTGAAACTGCGTAATAGAAATAAAAGGGTGGGATAGCTGGTGAGTCTGGAGCTGATATTTAGATACCATTCTTGATAATTTTTCATTTATAATTCTCATTCATTACCTTGTTTTCGTCTACCGGTGAGACATTTGTCTTCTAGTATAGTGCAGAAAAAGAAGGCCGTCAAGCCTTCTTTTGATTTATTCTTCTGCTTCGTCTTCTGTAAATTGGCTATTGTACAAGTCGGCATAGAAGCCACCTTGCGCCATCAGCTCCTCGTGGTTGCCTTGTTCGATGATATTGCCATCTTTCATGACAAGAATCAAATCTGCATTACGAATAGTTGACAAGCGGTGGGCAATGACAAAGGAAGTTCTGCCTTCCATCAAACGGTCCATGGCTTTCTGAATCAATTCCTCTGTACGTGTGTCGACTGAGGATGTTGCTTCATCCAAAATCAAGAGCGGTGCATCTTTGAGAAGGGCACGAGCAATGGTCAAGAGCTGTTTCTGTCCAACAGACAAGGTCACGGTGTCATCCAAAACAGTGTCGTAACCATCTGGCAATGTCATGATAAAGTGGTGGATTCCCACAGCCTTGCTGGCTTCCATCATCCGCTCATCACTGATGTCTGTCTGATTATAGATCAGGTTCTCTCGAATCGTTCCCTCAAAGAGCCAAGTGTCCTGCAAGACCATTGAAAAGGCATCGTGCACTTCAGAGCGCTTCATGTCCTTGGTATCCACACCATCAATGCGGATACTTCCCTTATCAATCTCATAAAACTTCATCAAAAGATTGACAATGGTTGTCTTACCAGCCCCAGTCGGTCCAACGATAGCGACTTTCTGACCTGCATGAGCCGTCGCAGAAAAGTCATGGATGATGGTGCGCTCTGGTGTATAGCCAAAGGACACGTGATCAAAAACCACTTCCCCTTTCATATGGGCCAATTGTCTGTCCTTATGAGATTCATCCTGCATCTCAGCTTCAGCTAGAAATTCTAATACACGAGTCATGGCTGCACTCGCTTGTTGCAAGCTCGTAATCCCTTGAGCAATCTGTGATAGAGGTTGAGAGAAGGTCCGTACGTAAACCATAAAGGCTACAATAATCCCTATAGTGATATACCCTTCTAACGCCAGCGCGGCACCAACGATAATCACCAAGACGTAGCTAAAGTTTCCAATGAATATCATGATTGGCATCATAATCCCTGAAATAAATTGAGATTTCCAGATACTGTCATATAGACGATGATTTAATTTCGCAAATTCTTCTTTAGTGCTCTCGATAGCATTGTAACTGGTCACCACATTATGGCCAGAGTACATTTCCTCCACATAACCATTTACAGCTGCCAAATCCTGTTGCTGACTCTTAAAAAAGCCCTGTGACTTGCCCATAAAGATAGACACGAAAACGAAACCGATAAGAGTTGAAACAACCGTAACCAAGGCTAAAATCCAGTTCATGCCAAACATGGTAATCAAAACAGCAATTAGCAAGAAGCTAGCTGAGACAACTGTCCCTAGACTTTGGTTGAGAGATTGCGCTGCCGTATCCACATCATTAGTCACGCGCGAAAGGGTGTCTCCTTGTGAATGACGGTCAAAATAGCCAAGAGGCAAACGATTGATCTTTTCAGCGATTGCTGTCCGCAAGCGTTTTGAAAAATGTTGGATACTTGTTGAAAAGATATAGGCCTGTGTATAATTAAGGATAGCTCCAAATACATACAGAACAACCAAAAATCCAGCAATATTTGAAACAGCCTCTAAATCAATTCCTGTCATCAAGCCATCTGAAATCAAGTTTGTAATTTCCTTAATCTTAGTTGGCCCATAAACGGTGATGATGCTTGAAATGACCGCAGCCACAACTGCTATTAGGAGAGGGAGTTGGAGGCCTGCCATATAAGGTTTGCACTGTTTCCAGAACGACACTTTTTTATTTTCCATGTTCCAATTCCTCCTTCGATAGTTGTGAGTAGGCAATTTCTTGGTAGACTTCGTTGGTAGCTAGAAGTTCCTTGTGGGTGCCTTGTCCCACGACTTTTCCTTGATCCAATACTAAGATCAAGTCTGCATCCATAATGGTAGAAATCCGCTGCGCTACGATGAGCTTGGTCATGGATTTTGTTTTTTCAGCTAGCTCTTGGCGTAGAACACGATCTGTCTTGTAGTCCAAGGCTGAGAAAGAGTCATCGAAGATGAGAATCTCTGGTTTACGAGACAAGGCACGCGCAATGGCCAAACGCTGTCTTTGTCCTCCTGAGAAGTTAGTTCCACCTTGGGCTACTTCTGATGCAAGTCCTGCTTCCTTATCCTCTATGAAGCTTTTAGACTGGGCCAATTCAAGGGACTGCCACATAGCAACTTCGCTTAGAGGAGTTTCTTTGCTCTTACCAAAATCTAAGTTCCCCTTGACATTTCCTGAGAAGAGGACTGCTTTTTGCGGAATATAGCCGACCTTATTACGCAAATCTTCCAAGTCGTAATCTTGCACATTGACACCATCTACTAGGATTTGACCAGCTGATACATCGTAAAAACGAGGAATCAGATTGACCAAGGTAGATTTACCAGAACCAGTTGAACCGATAAAGGCAACTGTTTGACCCGCTTCGGCTTTAAAAGTAACATGTTCCACGACTGCTTCAGAGTTGTTAGAGTAGCGGAAAGTCACATCACGGAATTCCACTTGTCCCTGAACTGCAGGATCCGCTGTCTGTGCATGACTAGGATTTTCAATAGAAGAATGCAGATCCAATACTTGGTTGATACGTCCTGCCGAAACCAAGGTACGAGGAAGAACGATAAAGAGTGCTCCCATGAGAAGGAAGCCCATCACGACCTGCATGGCATAAGACATGAAGACCACCATATCACTAAAGAGCGGCAGACGATTTGTTAAACTAGCATCGTTGATAAGATAGGCACCAATCCAATAAATAGCCAAGGTCAAACCGCTGGAAATCGCCATCATAATCGGGTTCATAATAGCCATCAATCGATTGACAAAGAGATTGAGACGCGTCACTTCATCATTGGCTGCTTCAAATTTCTTATCTTGGTAATCCTCAGCATTATAAGCACGAACAACCCGAATCCCTGTCAAGCTTTCACGAGTGATGCTATTGAGTTTATCTGTCAATTTTTGAATGACAGATTGTTTTGGAAAGGCCAGAGTCATGAGAACAGTGGTCATCAAGACATTGACAACGACTGCCACCACTACTGCCCAGAGCCAGTATTCCGACTTCCCAAGGATTTTTCCAATGGCCCAGATGGCCATGATAGGCCCACGAGTGACTACCTGGAGTCCCATGGTAAAGAGCATCTGAATCTGAGTGATATCATTGGTCGTCCGAGTCAAGAGACTGGGGATTGAAAAACGTTTGATTTCCGTTTGCGAAAAATCCAAAACACGATTAAAAATATCACTACGTAGATGAGCCGTATAGGACGCCGCAACACGAGAAGCAAAAAATCCAACTGTTACAGATGACATAAAAGCTAGAAGAGATAAGCCCATCATCTTCGCAGCAGGAGACCATAGTTGTCCTAACTCCGTACCCGGTGTTCCAATCAATTCTGTTATTTCTGAAATATAGGTCGGCACTTCTAACTCGAGATAGACCGAGAAACAAGTGAAAAGCACGGTGAGTAGGATCATCCCCCACTCTTTTCCTGTAATACGTTTAGCGAGTTTCTTCATTCTCTCCTCCTATTTTTTCTACATTAGCCTGTAGTTGTCCTAGGACTTCTTCAAAAATGGCTAGCTTTTCCTTTGAAATTCCTTCTAGTAGACTCCTGTCAATCCGATCAAAGAAAGACTTGACTTGCTTCATCTGAGATCGTGATTTGTCGGTCAAACGAACAAATTTTGCTCGTTTATCCGTCGGACTAACTTCCAAGTCTACTAGCCCATTTTGCACCATACGCTTGACTAAATTACTAGCAACGGACTTGGTGACATTGAGTTCTTGTTCAATATCCTTAATCAAAACCAGATCCTGGTCTTGCTCACGACGATCTAAAAATCTCAGAACCTGCCCTTGCGGTCCACCCATAAATTCAATGCCGCAACGCTTGGCTTCTTTCTGTACCATCAGGTGAACCTGGTGCCCAAAGCGTTTAAAAATCAACATCGGCTTGTCCATGATTGCTCCTTTCTCACGATTGAATATAGTTCCCAGGAGAACTAATTAAGTTTCTATGAGAACTATTTTATCACTTTTAGAAGAGACGTCAAGAAAAAAGTTTCCTAGAGAACTATTTTAGTCTGAATTGACATTGGAGAATATTTTCTCTATAATAAGCACTAGCTACCGTGGATAGGAATCCATTCACTTGATGAAGGGAGAAAACGTTCAAATGAAACCAGAAGAACAAAAAGTTTTAGGGATTTTAGCAACCATTTTTGGAGCCATCGCACTTTTAGGGTCCTGGATCCCGTTTATTAACTATCTATCGTTTTTCATCGCTATTGTCGCGTTGATCTTAGGTATTATCGGACTTATTGCCAATCTCAAAAAACGGAAAACAATGGCCATTATCGGAACATCTCTCGCAGTTGCTTCTGTTGTACTTTTCTTTACGACCCAGATACTGTACGCTAATGTCTACAAAGATTTTATCAAAGAGTTTAACCGTTCCTATAGAGAAGCTAGCTCCTCAATAGAACGCGACTTGACAGATGATACCATTGATTCACTCCCCGAAGATGAGGAAGAAGACGATACCTTCACTTGGACACAAGAACAGTTCGACGCTTTAATCGAAGGCGACCTTGACAACAAAGGAAAAGGTGGTACCAACTACAAGGATATTATCAACAAACACGGACTGCCAGATTCCGAGTTTGACTTCACTCTTGGGGGTTACAATACGAAAAAAATCACCTATATCTCTATTGGAGACAAGACCAAGACTATTACCTTAACTTTTGCAAAATATGACAATGGAGAGCTCTTGCTCGTCCAAAAACATGCAGTCGGTCTAGGTCTAGAAAAAAGCAAGCAACAAAACGATTCTGAAACCAGAGTCTAAGTTCAAATATCAAAAAAACGAACAGCTAGTAAAACTGTTCGTTTTTCTATTAGAATCCATCTACGTTGGTATAGATTTTTTGTACGTCTTCGTCGTCTTCAAGGACGCCGTAAAGTTTTTCAAAGGTTTCAAGGTCATCACCTGACAACTCAACCTCTGATTGAGGAATCATTTCCAATTCAGTCACTTGGAATTCTTCGATGCCAGACTCACGAAGGGCAACGATAGCCTTATGAAGGTCAGTTGGAGCTGTGTAAACCGTGATTGTTCCATCTTCTGCTTCTACATCATCCACATCAACATCTGCTTCTAGCAATTGTTCAAAGACCGCATCAGCATCTTCTCCCGCAAATACGATAACACCCTTGTTGTCAAAGAGGTATGAAACCGAACCTGAAGCACCCATGTTTCCGCCGTTTTTACCAAAAGCAGCACGGACATTGGCTGCAGTACGGTTAACGTTAGAAGTCAAGGTATCAACAATCAACATAGAACCGTTTGGTCCAAAACCTTCGTAACGTCCTTCTGTAAAGGTTTCGTCTGTATTTCCTTTTGCTTTATCAATCGCTTTATCGATAACGTGTTTTGGCACTTGGGCTTGTTTGGCACGGTCGATAACGAATTTCAAGGCAGTGTTTGATTCTGGGTCTGGATCACCTTTTTTAGCTGCTACATAGATTTCTACACCAAATTTTGCATATACTTTAGAGTTAGCTCCATCTTTAGCCGTTTTCTTGGCTACGATATTGGCCCATTTACGTCCCATTAGGAATCTCCTTTTTTCACATTTTAATCTTTCTTATTATAACACAAGTTTTTTCGATTTTCACTAGAGGAAATGGATTTTATTTAGCAAATCGAGCTAGGATGATACTTTAGTTGCCAAGATGGCCTTGCCTTCTTTTATCAAAGGATGACGGAACAGTGAGAAGTACAGTTGGATGGTCATGGCAACCCAGATTAGAGGTTCGCAAAGGATAACACCCTTATAGCCCGCCCAAGGAATAATCAAGACCACAAAAGCGATTTTTCCGATTAGTTCAATAAAGCTAGAAACTAAGGGAAGGATCTTTTGCCCCAAGCCCTGCAAGCAATTGCGATAAATCAACAAGAGGCTCAAAATGGGATAAAAGGCTGAGCTGATTTGCAGGTAGAGGCTACCATTTTCTACTAAGTATCCATCCGTCGAAGTCGCCAAGAAGGAAACTAAGGTAGGACTGGCAAAAAAGAGGAAGACACAAACAAAGACTGCCCAGGACATACTTAAACGACTGCCGATTCGAAGTCCTTGAACAATGCGGTCTGGTCGCTTGGCACCCAAATTCTGAGAAGCAAAGGTCGTCATCGAGGCAGAAATAGCCGTCATCGGAAGCAGAGCAAAGGCCATAATGCGTCTAGCCGCTGTCTGGGCGCTAATAATCACAGCACCAAAGGTATTAACAGAGGATTGTAAAATCACACTACCGATAGACACAATCGAACTCATCAACCCCATAGCCAAACCTTGCTCCAAAAGATCCACGTACAAGGCCTTGTCCCATTTAAAATGCTTGAGTTGAGGAAGCAGTTCTGGAACACTCTTGCGGATATAATAAAAGCAGAGAATCGCTGATAAGCCTTGCGAAATAATGGTAGCAAGGCCCGCAGATTGAACTCCCAGATGCAGTTGCGTAATGAAATACAAATCCAGCACCACATTGACCAAGGCAGAAAAAATCAGAAATCCAAGAGCCGCTAGACTATCACCAATGGACCGCAGCAAGCCTGCAAAGAGATTATAAGCGAAGCTGACGCCTACACAGGTCACAATCATAGAAATATATTGATAGGACTGGGGAAGGATTTCTGCAGGAGTATCTAGGTATTGCAAGAGTGGGTACAGGCCAACAAAGCCCATCAGCATGACCAAAATACTGAGAAGCCCTCCTAAAATCCAGGTTGCTGCTACTGCTTCTTTAATTTTAGTGAAATTACAAGCCCCATAATAGCGGGCAATGACGATCCCCATCCCATTGCCAACACCAAGCGTAAAACCTATAATCAAGTCAAAAATGGCAGTTGTCGCCCCTACTGCAGCCAAGGAATCTTGACCAAGAAAACGCCCAACAATCAAGACATCAGCTGTATTATAAAGCTGTTGGAAAATATTAGACAGCAAGATTGGAAAGGCAAAGCTTAAAAGCGAGGGAAGAATAGGACCATGTATTAGGTCCACTGATCGTTTCTTATTCATAAAGCTATTATATCAGCTTTCTGGAAGAGCGACAAGGATTGCTTGGCTTTCTTAAAATCAATTGCTTACAGAGAGACAATTTGCTATAATCAAGAAAAGGAGGTCACTTATGAGTTTG
Organism: Streptococcus sp. NLAE-zl-C503; assembly: GCF_900104285.1. NCBI lineage: Bacteria > Bacillati > Bacillota > Bacilli > Lactobacillales > Streptococcaceae > Streptococcus > Streptococcus sp. NLAE-zl-C503. The sequence goes on from NZ_FNJT01000004.1 coordinate 141,832, forward strand.
ACCAGTCAATTAATAACCGATGCATTTCCAGATCTTGATAAGGTTGAAAAGCTAAACAAGGAAGCTTTCCCCGAGGAAGAACGAGTCCCTCTGTCTGAGTTCTTGCGCTATCAGGACCGAGATGACGCCCACTTTTTTGCCTTTTATAATGAAGAAGAATTTGTCGGCTTTGCCTTCTCCATCTCCAATCAAAAAGCCTTCTATATAAGCTTTTTTGCCATCATGCCCCACCTAAGGAGCCACGGGTACGGAAAGGAAATCATCGAAAAGCTGACAGATTTTTACCAGCGAACCATGTTGCTGGAAGTCGAGCGCTTGGATGAAGAATGCGATAACTTGGAGCAGAGAAAGGCCCGCATGAACTTCTATCGACAAAATGGCTTTAAAACAGCCAATGCTTTCCTAGAGTACGATGATCTGAGTTTTGAAATCCTCTACCGTGGCGACCATTTTGACGAAGAAGCCTATCGCGACATCTTCCAAAAGTTACAGGATGAACATTATTTTGACTTTCACATCGAATATCGTCGTTTTAGTGATCATTAGTTCTTTCATCTGAAATAAACATAAAAAGTAGCAGTTCCTATCTGCTACTTTTTATGTTATTCTTCAATTTCGATTTCAAGTCCATCGCCTAGGTCAAGTGTTACTTCTTGGTTAGGTGCTAGATCCTCAACGCCAGAAGTAGGAGTTGCCCCTTCTTCATCTTCAATCAAGCCATATTGAACACGAACTTGATGGTCGATGGCATCAAAGATCTCTGGGTGATCTGCCAAGTATTTCTTAGCATTTTCAGTTCCTTGTCCGATTTTTTCACCCTTGTAAGAGTACCATGCTCCTGCTTTTTGGATGATATCGAGATCACTTGCAATCTTCAAGAGCTCACCAGTCTTAGAAATCCCTTCTCCATACATGATTTCAACAAAGGCTTCCTTAAACGGTGGAGCCACCTTATTTTTAACAACCTTAATCTTGGTTTCCTTACCGACATTGGTATCTTTTTGGTCACCAGTTCCTTTGATTTGTGTGCTTCCACGAACATCCAAACGGACTGAAGCATAGAATTTCAGAGCACGTCCACCGGGAGTTGTTTCTGGGTTTCCAAACATGACCCCAACTTTTTCACGCAATTGGTTGATAAAGATGGCAATTGTTTTAGTCTTATTGATAGAAGCTCCAAGTTTACGCATGGCCTGACTCATCATACGAGCCTGCAAACCAACGTGGCTGTCTCCAATGTCCCCATCAATTTCCGCACGAGGTACAAGAGCCGCAACCGAGTCGATAACGACAAGGTCAACTGCACCTGAGTCAATCAATTTTCCTGCAATTTCAAGACCTTGCTCCCCTGAGTCTGGTTGTGACAAGAGCAATTCGTCAATGTTCACACCAAGGGCCGCAGCATAGGCTGGGTCAAGCGCATGCTCGGCATCGATAAAGGCCGCAATGCCACCTTCTTTCTGTGCTTGCGCTACTGCGTGAAGGGCAACTGTTGTTTTACCAGATGATTCTGGTCCATAGATTTCGACGATACGTCCCTTAGGATAACCACCTGATCCAAGTGCAATATCAAGCGCCAATGAGCCTGAGCTCATCACTTGCACTTTTTGCTCCGCACGCTCACCCAAGCGCATGATTGAACCCTTACCAAAGTCTTTCTCAATCAATTTAAGGGCATCGTTCAAAGCCTTTTCACGATCTGCTCCAAATTTTTTTGAAATTTCATCTAATTTTTTTGGTTTTTTCGCCATTCTATTCTCCTGTATTCTAATAGTCCTAAGACCTATCTACTATTATATCAAAAGTTAGTCACTTAATAAAGCCTTGCGAACTAGGTTAAAGGCATGCATAACCGCAATCTGACGAACATCTGCTCGGCTCCGCCCTGCGATATTGACTTTGATAACCTCTGTCCCTTTTGCATGTGCCAAGCCGATAAAGACCGTCCCAGCTGGATGCCCCTCTAGGCTATCTGGCCCAGCCACACCCGTCAAACTGACTCCATAATCAGACTGAGTCTTGAGCCGTGCCTGTTCTGCCATCTTTTGAGCCGTAAACTCTGAGACGACCCCATGTTTTTTCAGCTCTTGCTCGGAAATATCCAGCATCTTAGACTTTTCTTCTAAACTGTAGGTGACAAAACCGCCATTAAAGATGGCAGAAACGCCCGAAAAGTCTGCTAAAGTAGCCTGAAAGAGGCCTGCCGTCAAACTCTCTGCTGCAGTAATACTTTTCTTTCTCTTCTTAAGCTCTTCTACAACGACACTTGCTAGGCTGGTCTCCTCCCCATATCCATAACAGATGTCTCGCAAAGAAAGTCCCTCGAAAGTCTGGCGATCTAAGATTTGATTTTCCAAGATGTCCAATGCTTGATCAGCCTTTTCTTGACTGACTGCTTTTGTGGACAAGCGCAAGGTCACTTCTCCCGTTTTGGCATAAGGAGCCAAGGTTGGATCAGTTTGTTGGTCAATCAAATCCGCCAAAATGGTCACCAACTGACTTTCACCAATCCCAAAGAAACGGAGTACTCGTGAGTACAACTTGGCACCAGTCATTAACTTAGGTAAGAGCTGATTTAAGACCATAGGTTTCAACTCACTAGGAGGTCCTGGAAGGACTACGTAAGTCACGCCATCCACTTCCGACATCCCTCCTACTGCTAAACCTGTCTCATTTGGCAGTGGAGTTGCCCCTTCTACAATTTGAGCTTGCCTCTCGTTATTGGGTGTCCGAGCATAGTCTGGCCTTTGAGCAAAAAAGACATCCAGTTTCTCTTGCGCTTGAGGGTCAAACACTAAGTTTTTTCCCAAAAATTTTGCCAGAGTTTGTTTGGTTAAATCATCCTCAGTTGGCCCTAAGCCCCCTGTCAAAATGACTAGACTACTACGCGAACTCGCAATCTCTAGCAAGGACATGAGACGCGCTTCATTATCTCCCACAGCTGTTTGGAAGTAGACATCTACTCCAATTTCTGCTAGCTTTTCTGATAAAAACTGGGCGTTGGTATTGACGATCTGCCCTGTCAAAATTTCCGTTCCTACAGCAATAATTTCTGCTTTCATCTTTCCTCCTACCTATCTATTCGGATTCTTTTTGAAAAAATCGCAGGAAAGTCCCACGATTTGATTCTTTGTTTTATTCTATCTCTTCGTTTGAAGCATTTGTGGAAGGTGCTGTTCGACCATAAAGATTTTCATACAGAACAGCGTTGGTCTCCAACTCTGCTACGTCCTCTCTCCCTAGGGAACGACGCAAGAGATTTTGCATTTCTAGCATATGCTCCATCGTTACGATTTGGTAAGAGATTCCTTGCAACTCAGCATCTTCACCACGAAGTTGATGTGTTTCGATGTTTTTAAAGGAATCTTGGTAACCAAGTAGTTGTGGGATACTGGAGGCAGACAAATCAACATTTGTCTGCATATTATCACTAAGCGCTTTTAAGATAGCTTGATAATGACTGATACTATTGAGGCTCAAGACCTTTTCCATAATCTTTTGAATGACTTCACGTTGACGTTTTTGACGACCATAGTCTCCCTCAGGATCCTGATAACGCATCCGTGAATAGACCAGGGCTTCCTCACCATTCAAAGTTTGCTCACCGACTCCAATCGAGATTTTATTAAATTCTTCCTGATCAGCAATCGAAATTGGAAAACCGAGTGTGTTGTTGACTGTGATGCCCCCAACTGCATCAACTAGCTGTTGGAGTCCTTGCATGTTGACCATCACATAACGATCGATATGAATGTTCATCATTTTTTGAATGGTTGAAATAGCCAACTCTGCACCGCCATTGGCATAGGCAGCATTGAGTTTTGCTTCCTGAACTTGGCCATTTCCAGTCTCAATCTTGGTCAAAATATCCCGTTCCAAACTCATCATAGTGGTTTTCTTGGTTTTCGGATTGACTGTCAAAAGAATCATGGAATCACTATTCCCCGCCCAAGGATCTGTACGTTCTACATTTCCCGTATCCACCCCCATCAAGAGAATGGTTAAAGGCTCAGTCGCCTCGATAACGTTGGTTTCTTCACCAATTTTCTTATAAGTTTTTTTACTTAAGGTTTCAGTTCCTTGATAATAAATAGTATAGGCATACGCACCTACACCTAAAGCCGTTACTGTTAGAAAAGCTAGTAGCATTCCGATTATTTTTTTTACCATCTTATCATTTATCTATCAGTCTACCCATCAGGTAAACGTCTAAAAATATCCCTTCTTTTAAATAGGCTCCTCTTTCTTGTAAGCCTTCTGTAACAAATCCAAATTTTGAATAGAGGTGGATAGCTGCCTCGTTGCGCTTTTGTACGCTGAGCTGCAAACGACGCAGAACTCCACTGGTTTTAGCCCACTCAATTCCTTCTTCAAGGAGTATGCTTCCTAAGCCATGATTCCAAAACTTCCTTTGGATGACCAAAAAGATATCCCCGATGTGACGAATCCGTATACGTTGCTCTGCCGTGATGTTCAAAACACCTGCAATTTCATCATTCAGGAGGGCTAGGAGAGTGATTTGGTTATCTGAAGTCGCTTGCTTTTCAATGAAAAGCGCCATTTCAGATTCTGTCATCAGGATACCATTTTCATCCAAACTGGTGAAATCTGTCTCCTGACCAACTAAATCCAAGAATGCAACCAAAGCAGCAGCATCCTGAGCTTCAGCCTCACGAATACAAAGTTCATACTCCATCTTGAAGCTCCTTGATCAATTCCTCAGCACGAGAACCCTGAGCGGTAAAATAGAGGCGACGACCCTCAGCCTCTTTCAAGAGTTCCAACTCCAAGTAGGAATCTGGCAAATCCTCACCCAAAAGATGTCCCCACTCGATAACGGTCACACCACCACCAAAGAGAAACTCATCCAAGTCAATCGAATCAGCATCCCCCTCAATCCGATAGACATCCAAGTGGTAGAGCGGAAGGCGACCCTCATACTCTCTCACGATGGTGTAAGTTGGACTTTTGATCATCTGACGAATACCTAAGCCCTTGGCAAGACCCTTTGTAAAGGTTGTTTTACCAGCACCCAATTCCCCAGACAAGATCAAAACATCATTTTTTTGGAGTAAGGTTCCTAGGCGTTCTCCCAGATTAATCAGCTCTTCTTCATTTTTTGTGTACATGCTACTATTATACCAAAAAGTTTTCTTTTGTGTGAATTTTCTTTACAAACTTACTATAACAACTTTGGTAAAATAAGGGATTTTTATTGATAGAAAAGTGTTTTTAAAAAAATATACACATAGCACTGACAAGTAAAATATCTCGGATCACGTGACCGTAAAAGGAAAATTCTCTTCTCATGGATTTCGGAAATAAAAACCGAGCAAAAATGAAGCCTAAACCAACATAAAAAACAATGGATAAAACTGTCATTGGATTTCTCAAGAACAGCAAGGTTGCGATAACTGTCAGGATAACTGTTTTTTTCTTATTGAGAGTTGCTCCCAAATCTCGGCTGTATTTTTCAAACGGCAAAAAGACAAGTAAATCAATGCCAAACAAGAAAAAGAAGGAGGGCAAGAAAAGGTCTACCAACTCTTGCTGAAAAGCTGTCTGTGTTAAGATAGTCTCCGACAACACAAGACAGACACCTACTAGGTTTAAGACCAACAAGGTACTATAAAATAGTTTCACTTTTTTCTGACTGTTTATAATGCTATGAACATCCTGATTTTGGGTATAAAAGAAATTCATTCCCGCGCACAGACCTGATGCCAATACGATAAACACTAGAAAATAAGCGCTTGACTGCTTTAAGGTTAAGATGGCTCCCTTCCACAGCAAGCAACTACTCAGACTAATCTGGATCAAAGCCAGTAACAATAAAATGCGAATTGATTTTATCATTTTTAGTTCCCCCTTCGTATACATGATTATACTCTGCGAGAAAGATAAAATCCCTCTCTTCTTCTCAAGTGTCCTGTTTTAACGCTCAACTGACAAAATGGAAAATTATTTTTGAGGATTATTTTTAAGTTCTAACAGACCCCTATTCGATATTTTTTGCTTTTTTGAGAATGAACTATAAAAATTGTTGAAGCGATTTGAGAGATATTGCACCGTGCTCACCTAACCCCAATAGGTAGAAGAGTAAAACAAAGAGAACCCAAAGGTTCTCTTGTTTGCTTTTATTCTACTGTTTCTTCAACTTGGATTTCCACAGTTTCGTCTACTGGAGCATTTTCTGTCTCTTCTTGTTCTGGAGCCAGATATTCTGCTTCATTGATAGCCTGTGGTTCAAGGTTACGGTAGCGAGCCATACCAGTACCTGCTGGGATGATCTTACCGATAATAACATTTTCCTTGAGTCCAAGGAGATGGTCTTTCTTACCACGGATAGCCGCATCTGTAAGGACACGAGTTGTTTCCTGGAAGGAAGCCGCTGACAAGAAACTGTTTGTTTCAAGTGAGGCTTTAGTGATCCCCATAAGGACTGGGCGACCTGTCGCTGGAACTCCACCTGCGATAAGGACATCTTTGTTGGCATCTGTAAAGTCATTTATATCCATGAGGGTACCCATGAGAAGATCTGTGTCACCTGGATCCATGACACGAACTTTACGGATCATTTGACGAACCATTACCTCGATGTGTTTGTCACCGATTTCTACCCCTTGGCTACGGTAAACTTTTTGTACTTCACCGAGAAGGTAGGTTTCAACTGACAAGACATCACGAACAGCAAGGAGACGTTTTGGTTGGATAGAACCTTCTGTAAGAGCTGCACCGCGAGAAACTTGGTCTCCAACTTCGACACGCATACGTGCTGTAAATGGCACCACGTATTCACCTTCGCCAGTTTCACCCTTAACAAAGACTTTCTTGGTACGAGTTGATGCGTCTTCTTCGATGGCTGTAACCTCACCCTTGACCTCAGTGATAACCGCTTCCCCTTTCGGATTGCGGGCTTCAAAGATTTCTTGGACACGAGGAAGACCCTGAGTGATATCGGTATTTGAGGCAACCCCACCCGTGTGGAAGGTACGCATGGTAAGCTGTGTACCAGGTTCCCCGATAGATTGGGCAGCAATTGTACCAACTGCTTCACCAACTTCAACCGCATCACCAGTCGCCAAGTTGATACCGTAACAGTGACGGCAGACACCATGACGAGTGTTACATGTAAATACAGAACGGATAGTGACTTCTTCGACACCGGCATTAACAATTTCACGAGCCTTGTCTTCTGTGATCAATTCATTTGGACCAATGATAACTGCACCAGTTTCTGGATGTTTAACAGTTTTCTTAGTGTAACGACCATTGAGACGTTCTTCGAGAGACTCGATCATCTCTTTTCCTTCTGCGATAGAGCGGATCAAGAGACCACGGTCTGTTCCACAGTCGTCCTCACGGATGATAACGTCTTGGGCAACGTCAACCAAACGACGAGTAAGATAACCTGAGTCGGCTGTCTTAAGGGCCGTATCGGTCATACCTTTACGCGCACCGTGAGTTGAGAAGAACATTTCGAGTACTGACAAACCTTCGCGGAAGTTTGAAAGGATTGGTAATTCCATGATACGTCCGTTTGGCGCTGCCATCAGACCACGCATACCGGCAAGCTGTGAGAAGTTAGAGATATTACCACGAGCCCCAGAGTCCATCATCATAACGATTGGGTTCTTCGGATCTTGGTTGGCAACCAAGCGTTTCTCCAATTTTTCACGAGCTGCACGCCATTCAGCGGTAACTGCATTGTAGCGCTCGTCGTCCGTAATCATACCACGACGGAATTGTTTGGTGATTTGTTCTACACGTTTGTGTGATTCTTCGATGATTTCAGCCTTATCTTCAACAACTGGGATATCGGCAATACCCACTGTCAAACCTGCAAGAGTTGAGTGGTGGTAACCGAGGTTCTTCATGCGGTCAAGTAGGGCAGAAGTTTCTGTCGTACGGAAACGTTTGAAGATTTCAGCGATGATATTCCCAAGGTTTTTCTTCTTGAATGGAGGGTTGAGTTCAAGGTTGCAAATAGCTTCCTTGATATCTCCACCTAGTGGCAAGAAGTATTTAGCTGGAACACCTTCTGTTAAGTTAGCATTTGTAGGTTCTTGCAAGTAAGGTAGACCCTCTGGCATGATGTCGTTGAAGAGGATTTTACCAACCGTTGTCAGCAAGACCTTGTGTTTTTGCTCTTCTGTCCATGGTTTGTTGAGGCTATCTGTCGCGATACCTACACGTGAGTGGAGGTGAACATAACCATTACGGTAAGCCATAACAGCTTCGTCACGGTCTTTGAAGACCATTCCTTCACCTTCACGACCAGCTTCTTCCATGGTCAAGTAGTAGTTACCCAAAACCATGTCCTGAGACGGAGTAACAACTGGTTTACCATCTTTCGGGTTCAAGATGTGTTCAGCAGCTAGCATGAGAATACGAGCTTCCGCTTGGGCTTCTTCTGAAAGCGGTACGTGGATGGCCATTTGATCCCCGTCAAAGTCGGCATTATAGGCTTCACAGACAAGCGGGTGCAAGCGAAGTGCCTTACCGTCAATCAAGACCGGCTCGAAGGCTTGGATACCCAAACGGTGAAGGGTAGGTGCGCGGTTCAAAAGTACTGGGTGTTCTTTAATCACTTCTTCGAGGATATCCCAGATGCGTTCATCTCCACGTTCCACCAAGCGTTTAGCTGCTTTCACGTTTTGCACGATGTCGCGGGCAACGATTTCACGCATAACGAATGGTTTAAAGAGTTCGATCGCCATTTCACGTGGCACACCACATTGGTACATCTTAAGAGTTGGACCAACGGCGATAACGGAACGTCCTGAGAAGTCAACACGTTTACCGAGCAAGTTTTGACGGAAGCGTCCTTGTTTTCCTTTAAGCATGTGGCTCAATGATTTAAGCGGACGGCTACCTGGTCCTGTAATCGGACGACCACGACGACCGTTGTCAATCAAAGCGTCAACCGCTTCTTGAAGCATACGCTTCTCATTTTGAACGATGATACCTGGTGCATTCAACTCAAGCAAACGAGCCAAACGGTTGTTACGGTTGATAACACGGCGGTAAAGGTCATTCAAGTCAGATGAGGCAAAACGCCCACCATCCAACTGCAACATTGGACGAAGATCTGGTGGAATAACCGGAAGGATGTTGAGAATCATCCATTCAGGTTTGTTTCCAGACTTGTAAAAGGCATCCAAAACATCCAAACGACGGATGGCTTTGACACGTTTTTGTCCAGTAGCTGTTTTCAACTCTTCTTTGAGTTCAGTAATTTCTTTTTCAAGATCTACTTGTTTCAAGAGGTCTTGGATGGCTTCGGCACCCATTTTGGCAACGAATGAACCATAACCATACTCACGCAAGCGCTCACGGTATTCGCGCTCTGTCATGATAGACTTGTGCTCAAGTGGTGTATCCTTCGGATCAATCACCACATAAGCCGCAAAGTAGATAACTTCCTCGAGGGCACGAGGGCTCATATCAAGGGTCAAGCCCATACGACTTGGAATCCCCTTGAAATACCAGATGTGAGATACAGGAGCTTTCAACTCGATGTGCCCCATACGCTCACGACGAACTTTCGTACGCGTTACTTCAACCCCACAGCGGTCACAAACAATCCCTCTGTAACGAATGCGTTTGTACTTACCACAAGCACATTCCCAGTCTTTCGTAGGACCAAAAATGACTTCATCAAAGAGTCCTTCACGTTCTGGTTTCAACGTACGGTAATTGATTGTTTCAGGTTTTTTGACTTCTCCATAAGACCATGAACGGACTTTGCTTGGAGAAGCTAGGGTGATTTGCATACTTTTAAAACGATTTACATCAACCACTATTTCTTCCCTTTCTATTCTAAGTGAACTGCTTATTCTTGGTCAGCAGCTTCTTCTGTTGCTTCCGCTTTTGCAGTTTCTTCAGCTTCAAATGCTGCTTTTGCATCTTGGGCTGCTTTTTCGCGGGCTTTTTCAAGGTCATCTACGTGGATGACATCTTCGTCCATTCCTTCATCCAAGTCACGAAGTTCCACTTCTTGATCATCTTCGTCAAGGACACGCATGTCAAGACCAAGAGATTGCAATTCTTTCACAAGAACTCGGAAGGATTCTGGGACACCTGGTTTTGGAATTGGTTTTCCTTTTGTAATAGCTTCATAAGCTTTCAAACGTCCGTTGATATCGTCAGACTTGTAGGTCAAGATTTCTTGAAGGACATTTGACGCACCGTAGGCTTCAAGAGCCCAAACCTCCATCTCACCGAAACGTTGTCCACCAAACTGAGCTTTACCTCCGAGTGGTTGTTGGGTAACGGTTGAGTATGGTCCGACTGAACGCGCGTGCAATTTATCATCAACCATGTGGTGGAGTTTGATCATGTACATGACACCAACTGATACGCGGTTGTCAAACGGCTCACCTGTACGTCCATCGTAAAGGATCGTCTTAGCATCGCTATCCATACCTGCTTCTTTAACGGTTGACCAAAGGTCTTCAGAACTTGCTCCGTCAAAGACTGGTGTTGCGATGTGGATACCAAGAGTACGAGCTGCCATACCAAGGTGGAGTTCCATAACCTGACCGATATTCATACGTGATGGCACCCCAAGTGGGTTCAACATGATATCGACTGGAGTTCCATCTGGAAGGTAAGGCATGTCTTCTACAGGAACGATACGTGAGACAACCCCTTTGTTTCCGTGACGTCCGGCCATCTTATCTCCGACCTTGATCTTACGTTTTTGAGCGATGTAGACGCGAACCAGCATGTTAACGCCAGATTGTAACTCATCTCCATTTGCACGTGTAAAGATCTTAACATCACGAACGACACCATCGGCACCGTGTGGTACACGAAGCGAGGTATCACGTACTTCACGAGACTTGTCTCCGAAAATAGCGTGCAAGAGACGTTCTTCAGCTGAGAGGTCTTTCTCACCCTTAGGTGTTACTTTACCTACAAGGATATCGCCTTCTTTAACCTCAGCACCGATACGGATAATACCCATTTCGTCAAGGTCTTTAAGAGCATCTTCACCAACATTTGGAATTTCACGAGTAATTTCTTCAGGCCCAAGCTTTGTATCGCGCGTTTCTGATTCGTATTCTTCGAGGTGGACAGATGTGTAAACATCATCTTTCACCAAGCGTTCGCTCATGATAACGGCATCCTCGAAGTTGTAACCTTCCCATGTCATGTAGGCAACGATTGGATTTTGTCCAAGCGCCATTTCCCCTTTTTCCATAGAAGGTCCGTCAGCAATAAAGTCACCTTTTTCAACGACATCGCCAACTTTAACGAGAGTGCGTTGGTTGTAGGCAGTACCTGAGTTTGAACGACGGAATTTTTGGATGTGGTAAACATCTAGCGAACCATCTTCACGGCGAACCTCTACCTTGTCAGCATCTGCGTAAGTAACTTTACCATCATACTGAGCAATGACCGCTGCACCAGAGTCATGAGCTGCTTGGTATTCCATACCAGTACCAACGTAAGGTGCTTTTGGATCAATCAATGGCACAGCCTGACGTTGCATGTTGGCACCCATGAGGGCACGGTTGGAGTCATCGTTTTCCAAGAAAGGAATACATGCAGTCGCAACGGCAACTACCTGTTTTGGTGACACGTCCATGTAGTCAACCACTTCTGCTGGATACTCTTGGTTGACCCCTTGGTGACGTCCCATGACAACTTTCTCAGCAAAAGTACCGTCTTCGTTGAGGCGAGAGTTAGCCTGCGCTACAGTAAATTCATCTTCTTCATCGGCTGTCAACCAAACGATTTCGTTTGTGACTACACCAGTTTCACGGTCAACCTTACGGTATGGTGTTTGAACAAATCCATACTTGTTTAAGTGACCGTATGATGACAAGTTATTGATCAAACCGATGTTAGGCCCTTCAGGTGTCTCGATTGGACACATACGACCATAGTGTGTGTAGTGCACGTCACGAACTTCATATCCAGCACGGTCACGTGTCAAACCACCAGGTCCCAAGGCTGACAAACGGCGTTTGTGAGACAACTCAGAAAGTGGGTTGTGTTGGTCCATGAACTGTGACAATTGTGATGAACCAAAGAATTCTTTAACCGCAGCTGTTACAGGACGGATATTGATGATTTGTTGTGGTGTCAAGACTTCATTGTCCTGAACAGACATACGTTCACGGACATTACGTTCCATACGAGAAAGCCCAAGACGTACTTGGTTAGCAAGCAATTCGCCAACTGCACGGATACGACGGTTTCCAAGGTGGTCGATATCATCCACACGCCCGATACCTTCTGCCAAGTTGAGGAAGTAGCTCATCTCTGCAAGGATATCCGCAGGAGTTACAACACGAACCTTGTCGTCTGGATTGGCATTTCCGATGATGGTTACAACACGGTCTGGGTCTGTTGGCGCAACAACTTTGAATTTTTGAAGGACAACTGGTTCTGTTAGAACCGCTGCATCGTTTGGAATATAAACAATTTTGTTCAAGTCGCCATCCAAGTGATGCTCGATACTTTCAATCACGCTACGAGTCAAGACAGTTCCTTTTTCTACCAAGATTTCACCAGTTTCAGGATCTACCAATGGTTCAGCGATGGTTTGGTTGAGCAAGCGTGTCTTGATGTTCAATTTTTTATTGATCTTGTAACGACCAACAGCTGCCAAATCGTAGCGACGTGGGTCGAAGAAACGTGCCACAAGTAAGCTACGTGAGCTTTCAGCAGTCTTAGGCTCACCTGGACGAAGGCGTTCATAAATTTCTTTCAAGGCTTCGTCTGTACGAGAGTCCATTGGATTCTTGTGGATATCTTTTTCAACAGTATTGCGAACCAACTCACTATCACCAAAGATATCAAAGATTTCATCATCACCTGAGAAACCAAGCGCACGAACCAAGGTCGTAAATGGAATCTTACGAGTACGGTCAATACGAGTATAGGCGATGTCTTTTGAATCGCTTTCAAGTTCCAACCAAGCTCCACGGTTAGGGATAACAGTTGAACCGTAACCCACTTTACCGTTTTTATCAACTTTATCGTTAAAGTAAACACCTGGCGAGCGAACCAACTGAGATACGATAATACGTTCACCACCATTGATGATGAAGGTTCCCATTTCTGTCATGATTGGGAAATCACCAAAGAAGACTTCTTGGGTCTTGATTTCGCCAGTTTCCTTGTTGATCAAGCGGAAGGTTACAAAAATTGGTGCTGAGTAGCTAGCATCATGGATACGAGCTTCTTCTAGCGTGTATTTTGGTTCCTTGATTTCATAGCCAACAAATTCCAACTCCATAGTGTCTGTGAAGTTTGAAATTGGCAATACATCTTCAAAAACTTCCTTGAGACCGTGGTCTAGGAAATCCTTGAATGAATCCGTTTGAATTTCAATCAAATTTGGTAAGTCAAGAACTTCTTTGATTCTTGAAAAACTACGACGGGTACGATGTTTCCCGTATTGAACGTCATGTCCTGCCAAGATGATTCTCCTTTGTAAATAAATTCCAAGCCTTGTCAATCAGGCTTTTATATTCGTCATATGGTTGTAAAACCCTATCACCGTGTCCCTTTGATGAATTTTCAGAATCTTTAAATCTTTGTTACAACGACTCAAAAACCTGAAAAAAAGCACAAAAAGAGCAGCTAAATCCGACTTTTTCAGGAGATTTAACTGCTGTGAGTCCTGTCTGGACAATATTTCAGACAAAACCTACGACAAATGATTATTCATATTATACCTTATTTAGCCAGATTTTTCAAGGTTTTTTTACTATTTTTTAAACAATCTTTTCCTATATATTATTTCAAAATTTCAAGAAAATCGGTCTCATATTTTTTCTCAAAAAATAGGAAAACGCTTGCACTAATGTTTACCTCGTGCTATACTGATAGGGAACAACTACACAAGGAGAATTGTGATGAAAAAGATCCCATCTCAAACTGAGAAAAAAATGATTTACGGTATCCGTTCCTTGAAGAACGGAACTGGTTCTGTCCTTATTGGTGCCAGCATTGTCCTACTTTCTGCTGCAATGCCAACCATTTCAGCTAACGAAAATCTTCCTCAAACTCAGGAAAACACTAGCGCTGTGACCAAGGCCCCTACTGAGACTGAAACGAGTCAAACTCAAAAGGAAACGCCTATTTCTGAACAAAATAATGCAAACGCTTCCCTTGATTCTAAAAAAGAAGCTCCAGCTATGGAAACTACTACAGCGCCAGAAACACCCAAAACAGAAGATGCTACTACAAGCCAGGCTAACAGCACTGCAACGCCAACTTCAGAACAAAAACCACAAGCTGACACATCTTCTGAAGAACCCATCGCAGACAACCACTTCCGCATCCATGTAAAAAAACTCCCTGAAGAAAACAAAGATTCTCAAGGTCTTTGGACTTGGGACGATGTTGAGAAGCCGTCTGAAAACTGGCCCAATGGAGCCAAGTCCTTCAAGGATGCCAAGCAAGATGACTACGGCTATTACCTAGATGTCAAACTCAAAAATGAGCAAGCCAAGAAAGTCAGCTTCCTTATCAACAATACCAAGGGGGATAACCTGACAGGGGACCGTTCTGTAGAGCGCCTCTCTCCAAAAATGAATGAGGCTTGGCTAGATGAAAACTACAAGGTACACAACTACCGTCCTCAGCCAGCAGGAACTGTCCGTGTCAACTATTACCGCACAGATGGCAACTATGACAAAAAATCTCTCTGGTATTGGGGCGATGTTAAAAACCCAAGCAGTGGAGAATGGCCTGACGGTACTGACTTTACAGCAACTGGAAAATATGGCCGTTACATTGATATCCCACTCAATGAAGCTGCAAGAGAATTTGGATTTTTATTACTAGACGAAAGCAAGAAAGGCGATGATGTGAAAATCAGAAAAGAAGATTATAAATTCACTGATCTAAAAAATCACAGTCAGATTTTCCTCAAAGATGATGACGAAACCATCTACACCAACCCCTACTACGTTCACGATATCCGTATGACTGGTGCCCAACACGTGGCTAAATCTCGTATCGAAAGCAGTTTTTCTACCCTCGTTGGAGCTAAGAAAGACGATATCCTCAAACACTCCAGCATCACTGATTACCTAGGGAATAAAGTAGCTATCACAGACGTGGAAGTGGATGAGGCAGGTAAAAAAGTGACCTACATCGGCGACTTCTCTGACACTCAACACCCTTACACTGTCAGCTACAATTCAGACCGCTTTACCACACGTTCAAGCTGGCGCCTCAAGGATGAGTCCTACAGTTACGATGGGCCACTCGGCGCAACTCTGAAAGAAGATGGCAAGCGTGTTGACCTCACCCTCTGGTCTCCAAGTGCTGATAAGGTTTCCGTTGTTGTCTATGACAAGAAAGACCCTGAAAAGGTAGTTGGAACTGTCCCCCTTGAAAAAGGAGAAAAAGGAACCTGGAAACAAACTCTGGATGCAAACTCTGGTCTCGGTATCAGCAACTACACTGGCTACTACTACCACTACCAAATCGAGCGCCAAGGTAAAACTGTCCTCGTTCTTGACCCTTATGCTAAGTCACTAGCAACCTGGAACAGCGACCTTGCAAAAACAGATGCTGCCCATAAGGTCGCTAAGGCTGCCTTCGTCGATCCAGCGAAGTTAGGTCCGCAAGATTTGACCTATGGGAAGATTCGCAACTTCAAATCGCGTGAAGATGCCGTTATCTACGAAGCTCATGTGCGTGACTTCACTTCGGATCCTGCCATCGCAAAAGACTTGACCAAACCATTTGGTACCTTTGAAGCCTTTATCGAAAAATTAGACTATCTCAAAGACTTGGGTGTGACCCACATCCAGCTCCTTCCAGTCTTGTCTTACTACTTTGTCAATGAATTGAAAAACCATGAACGTTTGTCTGCCTACGCTTCAAGCAACAGCAACTACAACTGGGGATATGACCCTCAAAACTACTTCTCCTTGACTGGTATGTACTCAAGCGATCCTAAGGATCCAGAAAAACGAATTGCCGAATTCAAAAACCTCATCAACGAAATCCACAAACGTGGCATGGGGGCTATCTTGGACGTGGTCTACAACCATACTGCCAATGTTGACATTTTTGAAGATATTGAGCCAAACTACTATCACTTTATGGACGCAGACGGAACTCCACGTACTAGCTTTGGAGGCGGCCGTTTGGGAACTACCCACTACATGTCTAAACGTGTCTTGGTAGACTCTATCAAGTATCTGGTTGAAACCTACAAAGTGGATGGTTTCCGCTTCGATATGATGGGTGATCACGATGCGGCTTCAATCGAAGAAGCATATAAGGCTGCACGCGCCCTCAATCCAAATCTTATCATGCTAGGTGAAGGCTGGAGAACCTATACTGGTGATGAAAATACGCCTGTACAACCTGCTGACCAAGACTGGATGAAACATACCGATACTGTCGCTGTCTTTTCAGACGACATCCGCAACAACCTCAAGTCTGGTTATCCAAACGAAGGCCAACCTGCCTTTATCACAGGTGGCAAGCGAGATATCAATACCATCTTTAAAAATCTGATTGCTCAACCAACTAACTTTGAAGCAGACAGTCCTGGAGATGTGATCCAGTATATTGCAGCCCATGATAACTTGACCCTCTTTGACATCATAGCTCAGTCTATCAAAAAAGACCCAAGCAAGGCTGAAAACTACGCTGAGATCCATCGTCGTTTGCGACTTGGAAACCTCATGGTCTTGACTGCTCAAGGAACTCCGTTTATCCACTCTGGACAGGAATATGGACGTACCAAACAATTCCTTGATCCAGCCTATAAGACTCCTGTTCCAGAGGATAAGGTTCCAAACAAGTCTCACTTGTTGCGCGACAAGGACGGCAAGCCATTTGTCTATCCTTACTTTATCCATGACTCTTACGACTCTAGTGATGCTGTCAACAAGTTTGATTGGACCAAAGCAACAGATGGCAAAGCATATCCTGAAAATGTCAAGAGTCGTGACTACATGAAAGGTCTGATTGCTCTTCGTCAATCTACAGATGCCTTCCGACTCAAGAGTCTGCAAGATATTAAGGAGCGCGTCCACCTCATTACTGTCCCAGGACAAAACGGCGTTGAAAAAGAAGATGTGATCATCGGCTACCAAATTACTGCTCCAAACGGTGATGTCTACGCTGTCTTTGTCAATGCAGATGATAAGGCCCGCGAATTTACTCTAGGGACTGCATTTGCTCACTTGAGAAAGGCTGAAGTTCTCGCAGATGAAAACCAAGCAGGACCAGTAGGAATCGCTAACCCTCAAGGTCTCGAATGGACTGAAAAAGGATTGAAATTAAACGCCCTCACTGCTGTCGTTCTCCGCCTGTCTCAAGGTGGTGCCATCGTTGCTCCAGCTGTGGAAGAAAAACCAGAATTTAATCTTTCTAGCTTGGAAACCCAACAAGACCAAGCTCAAAACCTAGTAGCAAATCCTGACTCTCAAGAAACTGCTACAGAGGCTCTTGCTCAGAAAGTCCTTCCAAACACAGGTACTGAGAACAAATCACTTCTTGCTCTTGCTGGATTCAGTATCCTTGCCCTTCTCGGACTTGGATGGTTGATGAAAAATAAGAAAAAGAACTAATACTCAATGAAAATCAAAGAGTAAACTAGGAAGCTAGCCGTAGGCTGCTCAAAGCACAGCTTTAAGGTTGTAGATAAGGCGAAGCTGACCTGGTTTAAAGAGATTTTCGAAAAGTATAACCTAGCCCTCCTATAGAGAAAACACCCCATAATTAGAAGAATCTTCTAGTCATGGGGTGTTGTTTGCAGACTCTATAATATTTGTAGTGGGTAAATCCCCTATAGATATTATGGAGCCTATTTTGTTGTAGAAAAAAAGTCCCATAAGATCTATAATGAAAAGCGACCAAACCATCATTAGAAAGAATCATATGGAACAATTACATTTTATCACA
Source organism: Streptococcus sp. NLAE-zl-C503 (assembly GCF_900104285.1). Classification (NCBI taxonomy): domain Bacteria; kingdom Bacillati; phylum Bacillota; class Bacilli; order Lactobacillales; family Streptococcaceae; genus Streptococcus; species Streptococcus sp. NLAE-zl-C503. The sequence continues at coordinate 159,730 of NZ_FNJT01000004.1, forward strand.
AAACTACTTGATATCAAAGACCCTAATATCAAGAGTGTAGATATTATCAATATGGATCCCCCACAAGGAAATCACTGAAGAAATATGATTTTCAAAAACTGTCTAAGATTCCTTCCCCTGAAACGACTGGCATGCCTACTAGAATTCTCCTAAAAACGCCGTTTAAAGTGCTATCATTGCTCAAAAACTAGTTGAAAAAACTTCTATGACCGATAGCTTTCCATTTCAACTTCAACCGTCATTCGGAAGCTCAATGACTTTAGTCGACTTCATAAGACTATGTCCTGAGACGAGTACGCCTTTAAAATGAGTTTTATCCGTACAAGGCTTTAAGAATCTCAATATTATCACTGTCCTTGAATGCAGAACACAAGCGATTATTCGAAATCACTTTCAGGCTGTCTTTCAAACCTTTCTCAAGGACAAAGAAAAAATCATTACTGCCCTTGAATCACTCTATTCCAAAGCCAAACTAGAAGCAACTAATCATCTCATAAAACTCATCAAACGCAATATCTTTGGCTTTCGGAACTTTGACAATTTTAAAACTAGAATTCTCGTCGCTTTGAATATCAAAAAGGAGAGGACTGATTTAGTTCTCTCCAGCGTATGACTTTTTGGTAATCCACTACAGTTGACAAAGAACCAAAAAAAGATACTCACTTAAGTATCTTAGTCAATAAATCAATCGGGAAGACAGGATTCGAACCTGCGACACCTTGGTCCCAAACCAAGTACTCTACCAAGCTGAGCTACTTCCCGAGTTAAATAGAAAAAATGCACCCTAGAGGATTCGAACCTCTAACCGCCTGATTCGTAGTCAGGTACTCTATCCAGTTGAGCTAAGGGTGCTCATTATTATATGCCGAGGACCGGGATCGAACCGGTACGATCGTTTCCAATCGCAGGATTTTAAGTCCTGTGCGTCTGCCAGTTCCGCCACCCCGGCCTCTCTAAGCGAACGACGGGATTCGAACCCGCGACCCCCACCTTGGCAAGGTGGTGTTCTACCACTGAACTACGTTCGCATCGACCTCTTCTAGCTTTAATGCCGGCTACATGACTTGAACACGCGACCCTCTGATTACAAATCAGATGCTCTACCAACTGAGCTAAGCCGGCTAATTCCTACTATGCGGGTTAAGGGACTTGAACCCCCACGCCGTTAAGCGCCAGATCCTAAATCTGGTGCGTCTGCCAATTCCGCCAAACCCGCAAATATGACCCGTACTGGGCTCGAACCAGTGACCCATTGATTAAAAGTCAATTGCTCTACCAACTGAGCTAACGAGTCTAAAATAACTTCCGTTATCTTACGGTCCCGACGGGAATCGAACCCGCGATCTTCGCCGTGACAGGGCGACGTGATAACCGCTACACTACGGGACCTATGGGAGTTAACGGGATCGAACCGCTGACCCTCTGCTTGTAAGGCAGATGCTCTCCCAGCTGAGCTAAACTCCCAAAAAGGAAGCCTCTAAACTTCCTATTCTGCTAAGCGACTTCCATATCTCACAGGGGGCAACCCCCAACTACTTCCGGCGTTCTAGGGCTTAACTGCTGTGTTCGGCATGGGTACAGGTGTATCTCCTAGGCTATCGTCACTTAACTCTGAGTAATACCTACTCAAAATTGAATATCTATCAAATACCAAGAAAACCTTACACTTCGTATTCTCAGTTACTTTGGATAAGTCCTCGAGCTATTAGTATTAGTC